>DATCNU010000196.1:0-36151 GCA_036565085.1 Arthrobacter sp. | reverse complement strand
GTTCGGCCTGAACTGGGACCCCTCCCACTTCATGTGGCAAGGCATCGACCCCGTCTCCTTCATCTGGGACTTCAAAGACCGGATCTACCACGTGGACTGCAAGGACACCAAGCTGCGCCCCACCGGCCGGAACACCGTCCTGGGCTCCCACCTGCCCTGGGGCGACCCGCGCCGGGGCTGGGACTTCGTCTCCGCCGGCCGCGGCGACGTGCCTTGGGAATCGTCCTTCCGCGCCCTCACCGCGATCGGCTACACCGGCCCCATCTCCATCGAATGGGAAGACGCCGGCATGGACCGCCTCCACGGCGCCCCCGAAGCCCTCGCCGCCCTCAAAAAGTACGACTACCCGGCGTCGAACACCTCCTTCGACGCCGCCTTCAGCTCCAAGCCCTAGGAGTTTTCGTCCAGATAGCATGAGTGCCTTTTGGGGGCGTTATCTGGACAAAAACCCGAAAGGGCGCACGTAAGATTCCTCCATGACTTCAAGCATCCGCACGGCTACAGCGGACGACGCCGGCCGGCTCGCCGAACTGGCGGCCGTCACCTTCCCGCTGGCCTGCCCGCCGTCGTCGTCACGTGAGGACATTGCCGCCCACCTGGCCAGAACCCTTAGCGAACGTCATTTCCGGGAGTACCTTGCCGACCCGGACGTGACCGTGCTGGTCATCGACGACGGCGGACGCCTGCGCGGGTACAGCCTGCTGGTGGACCGGCCCTCGGCGGACCCCGATGTTGTCGCCGCACTGGGAATCCTGCCCTCCGTGGAACTCAGCAAGTGCTACGTGCACCCCGAACATCATGGGCTGGGTGCAGCGGCCGAACTCATGCATGCCAGCCTGCAGGCGGCAGCCGCCTCCGGGGCGGCCGGGATCTGGCTGGGCGTGAACAGCCAGAACACCCGGGCCATCCGCTTCTACCAGAAATCAGGGTTTGGCAGTGTAGGGACGAAATCTTTCCGGCTCGGAAAGACAGTTGAGCACGACTGCGTTATGGAGCGTGCGCTCCCCTAGCCGCCGGGCGTTCCCCAAGTCGTTCGTCCCGGGTCCCAGCTTCCGCTACACGGTTCTGCTGCGGGGGCCGGCCATCCATACCCGCTGTGGGAGGATTCTTTTCCAGCAGGGTGGCGTACAAATCCAGATGGTTTTTTACCATCCTTTCGGTACTGAAGTACTTGAGCGCCCGGGCCCTGCACACGGACCTGTCCAAAGCCCCGGCAGCACCCACCAGGCCCGCCAGTTCCTCGGTCGGGGCCAGGTAGCCGGTCCTTCCATGGTCCACGATCTCGCGGGAAGATCCGATGGGCGTTCCAAGCACGGGCGTTCCAGTTGCCATGGATTCGATCATCACCAAGCCGAAGGGCTCGGCCCACTGGATCGGGTTGAGGAAAGCCATGGCTTCACCCATGAGCCGGTATTTGTCGGCGTCGCCCAGCTCGCCCAGGAACTCCTCGTTGGGTCCAAGGAGAGGCTCAATGGCTTCGTGGAAATACGAAATTTCGTCCGGTTCACGCATCTTGGCGGCAATTCGCAGCGGGATACCCGCCGTCCGGGCGATCTGGATGGCCTCCAGTACCCCCTTGTCAGGACACATCCTTCCGACGAAGCAAAGGTAGCCTCCCTGACCGGACCCCAGGGGAACGGCAGAAACGTCCATCCCGTGATGGATGACCCGGGTGACCGGAACATCGGGCACCCGTGAGGCCTGGTCCCGCGATATTCCAATGATTGCCGTGTTTCCTGCCATGGCACGGTACACATCGGCCGCTGCGGGCGTGAGTGGGCCGTGGATGGTCGTGGCCACCGGTACGCCTTCGGGCCTGCGGGCACAAAGAGGCCCCGCCAAGGTGTGGTCGTGGATGATGTCCACCCCGGCCAGGCCCTCATAAGCCCTGATGACATGACTGAGCTCAGAGAGCGAGAATCCAAGTTCCGCCGGCTCTGAGGATCTCATGCCGGGAACAATGGGCGCCGGACAGGTGCTGTCTGACGCCACGGCCAGCAGCACTTCGTGTCCCGCGTCGATGAAGCCGCGCGCAAGGGTATCCACCACCCTTTCAATGCCCCCATAGGTGATGGGTGGAACAGGAATCCAGGGTGCGGCAATAAGTCCTATCCGCATTCAAACCTCCAGGAGAGTGGCAGATCAGTCTCCCCCCGAAGGCCAAGCGCCTAAATGTTGTTGCGGAGGCTTCTGCATAACCTCTGATTCCGACTATGGTCCGAAATCGCTCCCGAGACAAGCCCGAGTGTGACGCATGCAACATCCGCCCATGGAATGGGCGCCGGACGCCCGGAGTTGACGAAAGCATGAAGATTGAGATCTGGTCAGACGTCGCGTGCCCGTGGTGCTACATCGGCAAGCGCCGGTTCGAGGCGGCCCTGGCCGAGTTCCCGCACCGCGATTCGGTGGAGGTGCAGTGGCGCAGCTACCAGTTGGATCCCACCCTTCCGGAACACTATGACGGCACCGAACTGGACTACCTGAGCACCCGCAAAGGCCTGGCACCGCAGCAGGTCTCCCGAATGTTTGAGCAGGTGGCCGCCCAGGCCAAGGGCGAGGGGCTGGATTATCGTTTCGACTCCATCGTGGTGGCCAACAGCTTCACGGCCCACCGCCTGATCCACCTGGCGGCCGCGCACGGACGGCAGGACGCCGCGAAGGAACGACTTCTGAGCGACCACTTCGAGCACGGCAGGGACATCGGCAGCAGGGAATATCTCACGGAGCTTGGCCGGGACCTGGGAATCAACGCCGAGGAAGTGGCCGAGCTGTTCTCAACTGACAAGTACTCGGACGACGTCCGGTTCGATTTCGAGGAGGCACGCGCCCTGGGCATCAGCGGCGTGCCGTTCTTCGTCATCGACCGCAAGTTCGGCCTGTCCGGCGCCCAGCCCGCTGAAACGTTCACTGCGGCCCTCAACCAGGCCTGGCAGGAGACCCATCCGCTGGTTCTGGTCAACGCCGCGGACGGTGAATCCTGCGGCCCCGAAGGCTGCCCCGTCTAGCTGCTGCGCCGGCCCAGCCTTGCGCCTGCTTTCAGGGAACGACGTTTCCCTGCGGCGTTTTACTGACACATGGCGGTAAAGTGTCTGCATGCCCAGGATTTCGGCGGCCAGCAACGCCGCTCAACGCGCGGAGACGCAGCGCCGCATCCTCACGGCATTTGGCGAGCTCCTGTTCACCCATGGCCTCCCGGGACTGACCATGACGGACGTCGCGCGGCACGCGGGCGTGGGCCGGACCGCCGTCTACAACTACTATGCGGACATCGAAGAACTCCTCATTTCCTACGCCCTGGACGAAACCGAACGGTTCCTTGCGGAACTGCGGGAAGCCCTGGACCGGCTGGACAACCCGGTGGACCGGCTGGCGCTGTACGTGCGCGCCCAGGTGGAGGACCTGAGCCGCCGCCACCTCCCGCCGGGACCGGCCATGGCGGCGGTGATGTCGCCGTCGTCCTTTACCAAGCTGGCGGACCACGTGGGCGAACTCAGCCTCCTGCTGCAGGGCATCCTGCGCGACGGCATGCAGCAGGGATACCTGCCAGAAGCGGACATCGCCCAGCAGGCACAGCTGATCCACGGAACCCTGTCCTCCAGTGCGGCCCGCGGCAGCGATGAAGCGGCGGAACTTGAGGCCCGGATCGCCCGGACCGTGCGCTTCATCCAATTGGGTGCCGGCGCAAGGTTCGACGACGACGGCCGCCCCCTGCGCGCGGGCCAGCTTCCCGCTGTGGCCGGCTAGCCCAGGTCAGGGAGTGGCGGCCGGTGTCGGAATGACAGGCCACTTGTCAGGGTCGGCGATCCGCCGGCTTTCGCGTGGGCAGCTGAGCTTGCCGGGGGTCTGGTCCACCAGGTCCGCCGGGGCAAGCGCCTTGTAGTCTCCGGCAAGGATCACATCCACGCTGGTATCCGTACGCCCGTCCTGGAAATAGTCCGAATCCGGCAGGTTGCGCTGGACGCTGTAGGCAGCCGACTGTCCTGCCGCTCCCGACACCACGGCTGCGACTCCCTTATACCCGGCCTGGGTGTTGGCCACAGTGCCAACAGCGAATTTGCGTGCGACAAACTCGTCGGCCACAGTGCGGGCCAGCCCGGGCCTGTTGGTGGAGTTGTAGACGTTCAGATTGATCTTGTCGTTAGGCGTGTAGTCGAACGTGGCCGTCGGGCAAAGAACTGGCGGCTGCTTGCTCGCCTCCGCCGTAGGGATCTTCAGCTGTCCGTTGATGATGGCCAGCGCCGTGATGATGGCGGCGATGATCAGACCCACCAGGAGCACCAGCACCACCCCGTGCACCACCCGCCGGCGCAGCCGGACGGGGTCATCCGGATCAGACTCTGCTTCGAAGGTGGCCCGCAGTTCGGGGCCGGTGACAACACGGTGGCCGTGGAGGACGCTGGTGTCCCTGGCCTTCTTAGCCATCGATGACCAGCACGCGGGCGTGGATGGCGTTGCGCTGGTGGAGGGCCGTACGCACAGCGCGGTGCAGGCCGTCCTCCAGGTAAAGGGTTCCCTGGTACTGCACCACGTGCGGAAAGAGGTCTCCAAAGAACGTCGAGTCCTCGGCCAGGAGCGCTTCCAGGTCCAGTGTGCGTTTGGTGGTAACGAGTTCGTCCAGCCGGACGGGACGGGGCGGGAGCGCGGCCCACTCTTTGGGCGTCGAATAACCATGGTCGGGGTAAGGGCGTCCCTCGCCCACAGCTTTGAAGATCACCCTGCCACACTAGGCAGCTTGGCAGCCCAAAAGAAGTGCCCGGCCCGCGGCAGGCAAGGTTGTAGCCAAACAGTGACCAAGTGTCATATCCCGGGGCCGCCAGGGCACCACCGTGGCGGCACCGGGGGCTGCTGACACAATGGACCCATGACTGCATCCGTTTTCCCTGCCGGTTCCGCGCCGCACGTCCGCCTGCCGTCCGCCCCGCCCCTCGCGCTCCTGCTCGACGTCGACGGTCCCGTGGCCAGCCCGGTGACCCGCGAGGTGAAACCGGAGATCATCGCGGACCTTGTGGCCCTCGCCGCGGCCGGCATTCCCGTCATCTTCAACACCGGCCGGTCCGATGATTTCATCCGCAAGCAGGTGATGGTGCCGATGATCGCCGCCGGAATGCCCGCCGGGACGGTCATCCACGCGATCTGTGAGAAGGGTGCTGTCTGGTTCAGCTACACAGCCGCCGGCCCCGGCCCCGTCCACGTGGACCATGAGCTGGCAGTGCCCACAGCGTACGGGGATGACGTGCGCAGGCTCGTGGCGGAGGACTACGCCGCACATATGTTCTTCGACGAGACAAAGCGCGCCATGGTCTCGGTGGAGCAGCACATAGAAGTGCCATCCGAGGACTACCTGGCGGAACAAAAGCTCTTCGATTCCGACGCCATGGACCTGATGGCACGCCACGGGCTGGGAGTTGTCCGCCTTGACCACCACGCACCGAACTCTGATGACGAGGTTGACTACAGGGTGGACCCCACCATCATCTCCACGGACATCGAATCTGTGCGGCTGGGCAAGGACCTCGGGGCCAGCCGGGCCGTCGAACTCCTGGCCGCACAGGGCATCACCCCGCTGGCGTGGCGGACCGTAGGGGATTCGCGCACGGACTACGCCATGGCAGACTGGCTTCACCACAACGATCACCCGGTGAAGCACGTGGACGTCCGCCCTGCGGACGGCGTTCCCGTGAAACCGTACGCAATATTGACGGCCACCGATTTGGGGCTGGGAGCGGACGTGATCCACGACGACGCCGGCGGCGCCTTCCTGCGAGGCTGGCGCGAGGCTCTGGTCAGCTGAGCACCTTCCGGCCCGGGTGACCCAACCGAGGCCTGCCGATTTGGGGGCAGGGCTATTATGCAGGTAGGAAAGCATGCCATTTAGCAGCACGGAGACAACCATTACAGAAACACCGGTTCAGGACGAGATTTACTATGGCGGTCAGGCGTCCGTCGAAACGCGCGCCCACCCGGAGGTAACATCGCCGGCTGCGGAGGCGCGCCTCAAGCACCGCCCGGACGTCGTCCGGCACAAGGGCAGGTATGCCCTGATTAACCACAACCGGACGCCCTACCAGGCAATGGTGGAGGACCTGCTGTTCTTGCGCGGCGTCCTGGCGGGCGCCGGCCTGGATTACCTCCTGGTCCGGGGTAACAGCGACCGTCCTGTCATTGCACTGGACTGGAAAGACCGGAAGAAACTGCGCGCTGCCCTGGTGGAGGCCTGCCGCAACGAACCCGTCTACTCGATGACCGTTGACGCCAAGAAGAAGTCCTCGGTCCTGGTTGCTGATGGAGAACTGTCCCCCAACAGGCAGGCGCGCATCTTCCGGCTGTACCGGCCGCGCGTTGAGCCGGACGGCGGCTTTGAGTTCGGCTCGTCCGCCGGCGTCCAGGTGGAGCTCTGGAGCTTTGAGGGCGACCAACTGATCCTGCCCATCGAGAATTCGTTGACCCGGCGGACCATGCTCAGCCAGGACGCCGTACGGGGAACGGTGGAGCGGTATGGCCACACGTGGCCCACCATCGAGAACATGTTCGCCGACCACGCCAGTGACATCAGTTTCGACATCGACCTGGTGTTCTCCTGGGTGGACGGCAGTTCTCCCGAGTACATCGCGGCCCGCCGGGCGCAGATGGAAGGCGTGGTGCTGGGCGAAGGCGACGACCATGAGGCCCGGTTCCGTCAGATCAACGAGCTCAAGTACGCCTTGCGCTCTGTTTACATGTTCGCGCCGTGGATCCGCCGCATCTTCATTGCCACGGACTCTCCCGCGCCGGCCTGGCTCGCGGAGCACCCGACGGTAACGATTGTCCGCAGCGAGGAGTTCTTTTCGGATCCTTCGGTGCTGCCAACGCATAATTCGCAAGCCGTGGAATGCCAGTTGCACAACATCGAAGGGCTCTCAGAGCACTTCCTGTACTCCAATGACGACATGTTCTTCGGCCGGCCGGTCAGTCCCGACATGTTCTTTACCCCGGGTGGAATTACCAAGTTCATCGAGGCCGAGACCCGGATCGGGCTGGGAGACAACGCCGCGGAGCGCAGCGGTTTCGAGAACGCCGCACGGGTCAACCGCAAGCTGCTGTGGAACCGGTTCGGCCGGATCACCACACGGCATCTTGAGCACACCGCCGCCCCGCTCCGGCGAAGTGTGGTGGCCAAGATGGAGCGCGAGTTCCCGGAGGAATTCAGGAAGACGGCAGCCAGCCGGTTCCGCGCCGCGGACAATATCTCCGTCACGAATTCGTTCTACCACTACTACGCACTGCTCACCGGCCGTGCCGTCACCCAGACGGCGGCGAAGGTGCGCTATGTGGACACCACTGCCCGCGCCGGGCTAAATTACCTGCCCAAGCTGCTCGCCAAACGGAACATGGATTTCTTCTGCCTGAACGACGGCAGCTTTCCCGAGGTTCCCGCGGATGAGCGGGCGCAGCTGGTGACGGATTTCCTGGAGAAGTACTTCCCCATCAAGGCGCCCTGGGAAATCTGAGCCCGGAGAACCGGAGGGCGGCGCCCCCGCCCTTAGCTGCCCGTCGATAGTCCCACTTTGGCGCCGCCCACCGGTTTCGCCCTCTCGGGGATGAGGACTCCGGCTGCCGCGAGGCGTTCAGCGGTCTGCTCCGGAGTGACGTACTCCCCCACTGTCGGCGTTCTGCCCAGGGGAACCACCGAGTGCACGATCGTGTGTTCGTAGACGTGCACGAGGTTGAAAGCCTGGCCGCCGTCACGCCCGCGGGTGCCGCCGACAGGAACATTGAGATCCTGCGTGTAGCACGAGGCGGAGGCTACGGAAACCGGGATACCCGCGAAGGTGGCGGTGGTCGAATAGTGCAGGTGACCGGCAAGGATGGTGCGGACGTCAGAGTTGCGGACAACGGCTGCGAGGCTGGCCTGGTCCCGCAGTTCCACCAGGACGGACAGGTCCAGGACCGACGGGACCGGCGGGTGATGCAGGGCCAGGATGGTTCCGTCCGGCGCGGGCGTGTCCAGTTCCTGAGCAAGCCAGTCCAGCTGCGCCTCACTCAGTTCGCCGTGGTGGAAGCCCGGGACGGACGTGTCCATGGTGATGACCCGCAGACCGTTGACGAAGTAACTGTGGTCTATCGGGGCGTCGCTCCCGGGCTGGTCCAGCAGCCCGGTGCGGAAGTTTGCGCGGTTGTCGTGGTTGCCCATCGCCCAGATGACCTTGGCGCCGAAGTCATCGCACGCAGGCTCCACAATGGCACGGAGTTTCGCGTAAGCCTCGGGGTCACCTTTATCCGCGAGGTCTCCGGTGAAGATCACGGCCTCGGGCTTGGCTCCGGAGGCACGCACTTCGTCGAAGAGCTGGATCAGCTTGGCTTCGCTGTCAATTGCGCCGTATAGGGGGTCCGGACCTCCCATCAAGTGAGGATCGCTCAGGTGAAGTAGGAAGTGGCGTGGCCGGGGGTGTTCGGCCTCGATGTGCTCCATTGCTGCCTTTGTGGTCGGTGGGAAACGGCGTTTCCCTTCTACCTCTCAGTACACTTAATCCAATCAGACATTTGGCAAACATAGGGTAAATTGCCGCGGCTAAATTGAAAAAAGATCAAAGAATTTGCACGGGACTTCATCGGTCCCTTGTTTGCCTTAGCCGGCAAGCGCCTTCTCCACGGCATCGATGACGGCTGCCGAGTCCGGCTCAACGTTTGGCGCGAACCGTCCTACAACTTCGCCCTCGCGGTTGACCAGGAACTTCTCGAAATTCCACTTCACCAGGCCGGGCAGTACTCCGCTCTTGAACTTGGTCAGCTCCGCATAGAGCGCGTGCTGGTCCTTGCCGCGCACATTCGTCTTCTGCGTGAGCGGGAATGTTACGCCGAAGTTCAGCTGGCAGAACTCTGCGATCTCGCTGTCGGTGGCGGGCTCCTGGCCGGCGAACTGATTGCAGGGAACCCCCAGGATCTCAAAACCACGGTCCCTGAACTTTTCGTAGAGCGTCTCAAGGCCTGCGTACTGCGGTGTGAATCCGCAGTTGGAGGCAACGTTGACCACCATCACGACATTCCCCTTGAACCGGCCGAAGTCGGTCTGGGTGCCGTCGTTAAGGGTGAGGGGAATCGGGTAAAGGGATGTCACAGGCGCTGTCCTTGAAGGTTGGTCATGCTAGTGATGTGTTTCCAACATTCAAGCGTACGGACCCAAGCTGGGAGTTTCCTGTCAGTATCCTGCGCTGGTAGTGCTTGTTGCCGTCGCCGTCACTGTTGCCGTCACTGTTCCGGTTGGCGCCGGCGTCGACGGTTCCGCCAAGGATTCTGTTGGGGCGGGCGCCGTCGGAGTCGGTGTCGGAGTCGGAGTCGGTGTCGGAGTTGGTGTGGGCGAGGCAGTTGCAGTGCCGGTGGGCTCTGACGACTGGGTCGGCGTCGGAGAGGCAGTTACGGTGTCCGGCGAACTCTGGGTCGGCGTCAGTGTCGGTGCAGGGGGCGGGGAAGTCGGCGGAGGTGAGCTTGCTGTCGGTTCCGTGCTCGACGGCGGGGATGCGGCACCCGCATCCTGTGTTGCCGCCGTCGGGACGGTATGGTCCGGGTCGGGAGCCTGGAGCAGTTCGTCTTTGCCGCCCAGGACAGTGTGGCTTTGGTCGGCGGCGACGGGAATCGCCCAGTTCAGTTTCTCCGCGGAATACTGGCTGTTGGCCTCGTAGCTGACCATCGCAATTCCGGACAGCTCATCCACCTGCCTGATGGGAATCAGCGTCCAGTTGAGCGGATCGGTGTGCTTCCCGCGGAGGATAGTCTCAAAATGCAGATGGCAGCCGGTTGACCACCCAGTCGTGCCCACGCGGGCAATAACCTGTCCCACCTGCACGGAATCACCGGTGTGTACGGCGATGGCTTCAAGGTGGTTATAGGTCGTAATGAGTCCGTTGCCGTGATCAATCTCCACCCGGTTGCCGCCGCCCCACGGGTGCCAGCCGGCTGCCCGCACCACGCCGCTATCCGCAGCGTAGACCCTGGTGCCGCAGGCCGCCGCGAAGTCCTGGCCCAGGTGGAAGTCGCCGGCGGACCCGTTGATGGGGCTCACGCGAGGGCCGAAGGGCGAACTTGGATGGAGGACTTCAAGGGGCGCCATGAGGTATCCCTCCGGTGGCCGTTTCAGGGCTGCGGACGCGACATTGAGCTGGTGCGGCCCGTCTTTGGCAACGGTCCGGACCATGGTCCGGGCGAACGGGACCAGCGCCCTCGCGTCCGTCAGGAAGCCGCCTGCCACACCTGCATCGACGGTTCCAGCCCCTCCTGCCGATACCGCGTCCGTCCAGGAATCCGGGGCGCCGGCGGTTCCAGCCCCGCCAGCGGAACCCTCCCGGCCCGGCGGTTGGGCCGCCCAGGGGATTCCCGAGACAAAGAGGGACATCACGACAACGGCCGCGACCGCCAGTATCCGCACGGCAGCAGCGCAGGCGCCTGCTGACTGCCTGTCACGGCCGGATCCCCAGTGATTGCCCACTAATTCGACTCCCGGATCGACCCGTCAGACCCCAATCCGGACGGGCATACCCTCCCATGGGAACACACGGGCCCGCAGCCTGTGAACCCCGGATCCGCATACCGCAGAGATTTTGTGGACGAGATTGCGGTGACGCTCACCCCTTGGGCCGGCTCAGCACCGGGGCGGGTTCGGCGTGGGCGGATTCGGCGTGGGCCGGATCAGCCCAGGCTTTCCTTGAGTAGTCTGCGGTGAACTGCCGCAGCATTGTCATGGAGCGTGCGCCCGGCGTCGGTCAGTTCCAGGTACAACAAGCGGCGGTCCTCCGAACAGGAGCTGCGCGTCAGCAGTCCCGCCTTCTGAAGCCGGTCCACTACCTTGGACATGGCGCTCTGGGTCATGGGAGTTCGCTCCCCCAGCTGCTTCATCCGGCAGGCCGACTCGGCACTGTCGGCCACGAGGTCCAGGATCTCAAATTCGTTCAACCCTATGTCGAACCGCGCCTCAAGCTCCCGGTCGATGGCGCCCGCCGTGCGGAAATAGACGCTCTGGAGGTTGCGCCACTCGTCAACGAGCTGCCTGTCCTTGGGTGTTGCCATAGGGCGATTCTAGTCGAGCCGGAAAATAAAATCCACGTCATAATATTCCTTGTCATCTAATGATGCGTCATATAGATTGGTCGCCATGACCTCACTTTCCACTCTCCCCAAGACCTCATCCGGCGTCCCCGCGCCAGCAGCGTGGACCAAGGCACAATGGATGCTGCTGCTGGTCCTCTGCACGGTGCTCGCCCTCGACGGCCTGGACGTGTCCATGGTGGGCGTCGCGCTTCCCTCCATCGGGCAGGAGCTGAGCCTTGGCACAGATTCGCTGCAGTGGATCGTGTCCGCCTACATCCTGGGGTACGGCAGTCTCCTGCTCCTTGGCGGACGGATGGCCGACCTGCTGGGCCGCCGCCGGATCTTCCTGATTGCCCTCAGCGTCTTCGCCGCTGCCTCATTGCTGGGCGGCCTGGTGGATGACCCCACGCTCCTGATCGCAACCCGTTTCGTCAAAGGCCTGGCCGCGGCCTTCACCGCTCCCACCGGTTTCTCGATCATCACCACCAACTTTGCCGAGGGCCGCCAACGGAACCGAGCCCTGTCCATCTTCTCCACCTTCGGCGCCAGCGGCTTCTCCCTCGGGCTCGTGGTAGGCGGCCTCATGACCAGCATGAGCTGGCGGTGGACCTTCCTCTTCTCCGTGCCGTTCGCCGTCGCCGTGGTCCTTCTCGGCCTGAAATACATTCCCCGGGACAGCCCCGAAAACCAGGAACAGGAAACCGGCCACGACATCTGGGGCGCCATCACACTGGCCGCCGGAATGCTGGGGCTCGTCTACACGCTTGTTTCGGCGCCCGGGAAGGGCTGGGGATCGGTGGCAACCATCGCGGGCTTCGCAGCCTCTGCCGCTGTCCTCGCGGCGTTTGCCGTCATCGAAAACCGGGTTAAGCACCCGCTGATCAGGTTCAGCATCCTCAAGGAAGGGTGGGTGGCCCGGGCCAACCTGAGCGCCGTCGGCCTGTTCGGCTCCTACCTCAGCTTCCAGTTCATCGTCACCCTGTATCTGCAGTCCGTCCTTGGCTGGAATCCGCTCAGTATGGCGCTGGCGCTTCTTCCAGCCGGCCTCCTGGTGGCGGCCACAGCGCCGTTCGCGGACCGGTTCATTGACAGGTTCGGAGCGCCCCGGCTCATCGTGACAGGTCTGGCGTCCCTGGCGCTGGGATATGCACTGTTCCTCAGAGTGGGGACAACCCCCGCCTACGCCACGGACATCCTTCCCTCCGTCATCCTGCTCGGCATCGGTTTTGCCCTCGCGTTCCCTTCCATCAATGTCCAGGCGACTGCAGGCATCCGCAACTCCGAGCAGGGGCTGGCAGCCGGGCTGATCCAGACCAGCACGCAGGTGGGCGCCGCCCTGGTGCTGGCGGTTACCACCGCACTCATCTCAAGCCAGGGACATCCGGCCCCCCAAGCCCACGACTCCGCAGCAATGCTGGCGCAATACCGGCCCGGGCTTATTCTTAGCGGCGCGGTGTCGGTCTCCGCGCTCCTCATCGCCGCGGCTCCGTCCCGCCGCAAGAAGCCGGCGGTCACAGTCACGCAACCTTGACCGGTCCGGGACTGCGCAAGCCCTGCCCCGCCTGGCGGGGCAGGGCTTTCGGGCGGCGCACGCCCAGCCTGGCCGGGCGGGATGTGCGCAAGAATAGGGATATGCGCAATCTCCTCAGGGAATGGCGGGGCGAACTCAAGCGGGCCTTCACCGGCAGCCCTGATGCCCTGCCCGACTGGGTTCCGCGGCTGGCCGAAGGCGACGACGCCGGCTATCACCTTCCAGGTTCGGCCGTCTGGGCAGTGCACGGCTCCATGCCCACCATCGTGGCCGGTATCCGTACGCTGCTGATGCAGGCCCTTCATCCTGCCGCACTGGCAGGGGTCCACGAACATTCCAACTTCCGGGAGGACCCGCTGGGCCGGCTGGCGCGGACCATCCGCTGGATCTTTACCGTCACCTATGGCTCGAAGGCTGCGGCAGAGGAGGCCTCTGCGAGGTTGCGCCGCCTGCACGAGCCAGTCCGGGGAAGCTACAGTGACGCGCACGGAATGCTGCGGAGCTACTCAGCCAACGACCCGGAACTGGCCCGCTGGGTCCACATTGCTTTCGTGGACGCTTTCATCTCGGCCCACAAAATCTGGGGCGGTCCCATCCCTGGCGGCCCGGACGCGTATGTCCGCGAATGGGCCCAGGCAGGGCGGCTGATGGGCGTGGAGGATCCGCCGCTGACAGAAGCCGAGATGCGCCGGCAGCTGGACAGCTGGTATGACAACGGCGAGCTCCTGGTGGACAGCAGGGTCGCCGAGACTGTTGCCTTCATCCGCAATCCCCCGCTTCACCCGCTGCTCCGTCCCGGCTACCGGATAATGTTCGCCGGCGCCGTCTGCAGCCTTGAGCCCAAGTACCGCCGAATGCTGGGGTTGAGCACACCGCGGCTGGGCCCGTTTCCTCTTCCGGTGAAGCTGGCCACCAGGGTGACTCTCGGCGTCGTCCGCTTGGCGCTGGGCAGCAAGAGCCCCAGCGAGCAGGCCGCCCGGAAGCGACTCCAGCGGCTTGGGTATCTGCAGGGGAATTGAGCGGCCGGATTCACCAGTCTGCAGCTTTTCCAAGACCATTTCCCAGGAATGCAAAAACCCGGCCCTGATATTGTCAGGGCCGGGTTTTGGCTGGCGGAGAATGGGGGATTTGAACCCCCGAGGGCGTTAACCCAACACGCGTTCCAGGCGTGCGCCATAGGCCGCTAGGCGAATTCTCCAACTGCTTTCGAATCAAAAGCAGATACTAGAATACCTGAACTTCCCGGCATCGCCCAATTGAGCGCACTGCCCACAGTCCCCGTCTGCCCGGCAGGCAACAGCCCGGCGCGTTAACGCCAAAATGGACGCCCCCAATGCGTCCATTCCACCGGTACACATGTTGAGCTGCCGGGTCCGGCCCTCCGCCAGGCCCCACAGCTCACAATCTTGAGATTGCCCCAATCGGTGTACATACCCATGATCGTGCCTGGCTGCCGGATAAGCAATGAAAATGGCACACTTATCCTGCCTGAAAACCGCAGTGGACACTGCCGGGACCGCGGTCTTGGCAGGATGGGGTCATGAAACACCTGCATGCCCTGGTGGTTTACGTGCCCCCATCACATACGGACGCCGTCCTTGCCGCCATTGGCGATGCCGGAGCCGGCCGGATTGGGAACTATTCGAATTGCTCATTTGTAACCGCCGGAACGGGACGCTTCACGCCACACGCGGGCGCCACTCCATTCCTTGGCCACGTGGAGAGTCCCACGAAAGTGGCTGAGGACCGGATCGAATGCGTGGTTGAGGCGGAAAGTCTCGACGCCGTCGTGCTGGCTTTGCGCTCCGCGCACCCTTACGAGGAGCCGGCTTTCATGACCTGGCCCGTCGACGGCTGGCGTTGACCGATACCGGATTGCCTGGTTCGGGGCAGGTCAAAAGTTCGGGTAAACTTGCTGACGGCCCCTCATGTGGCGTCATCCTGTTGAACTCCCCCAGGACCGGAAGGTAGCAAGGGTAAGCGGGCTCTGGCGGGTGCATGGGGGGTCTTTACTATTCCCCCACAGGACGACCACCCGCGAGGGATCCTGATTGTCTGCCCCGATTGGTAGGGTTTTCCCTGTGACTGCTACAACCGCCCTTTACCGCAGATACCGTCCGGACTCCTTCGCAGACGTTATCGGCCAGGAACATGTCACGGAGCCCTTGATGGCGGCCCTGCGCAAGAACCGGGTCAACCACGCCTACCTTTTCTCGGGCCCGCGCGGTTGTGGCAAAACCACCTCCGCCCGCATCCTGGCCCGCTGCCTCAACTGCGCCCAGGGTCCCACCGACACCCCCTGCGGCACCTGCCCCAGCTGCGTGGAACTGGCCCGCGGCGGCTCCGGATCCCTAGACGTCATCGAGATCGACGCCGCCAGCCACGGCGGCGTCGATGACGCCCGCGATCTTCGTGAACGTGCCACGTACGCGCCCGTCCGTGACCGGTACAAGATCTTCATCATCGACGAAGCCCACATGGTCACTTCAGCCGGCTTCAACGCCCTGCTCAAGATCGTGGAAGAGCCGCCGGAACACATCAAGTTCATTTTCGCCACCACGGAACCTGACAAGGTGATCGGCACCATCAGGTCCCGCACCCACCACTACCCCTTCAGGCTCGTGCCGCCGGAGCCCCTGATGGCCTACCTGGAACTCCTGTGCCAGCAGGAGAACGTGCCGGTGGCACCCGGTGTGCTGTCCCTGGTCATTCGAGCAGGCGCCGGCTCCGTCCGGGACTCCCTGTCCGTCCTGGACCAGCTGATGGCGGGTGCGGGGCCAGGCGGCCTGGACTATGAGCTTGCCGTTGCCCTCCTGGGCTATACGCATGCCTCCCTGCTGGATGACGTCGTGGAGGCTGTTGCCGCGTCCGACGCAGCCACCGTGTTCCGCGCAGTGGACCGCGTCATCCAGACCGGCCATGATCCGCGCCGCTTCGTCGAGGATCTGCTGGAGCGCTTCCGCGACCTGATCATCGTCCAGGCCATGCCGGAAAGTGCACAGACCATTCTGCGCGGCATGCCGGCAGACCAGATCGCCCGGCTCCACGTTCAGGCCCACAATCTCGGCGCCGCTGAACTTTCGCGCGCAGCGGATGTCACCAACACCGCGCTCACCGAGATGACCGGCGCCACGTCGCCGCGGCTGCATCTTGAACTTCTCTGTGCACGCATCCTGCTGCCCAGTTCCGAACAGACCGAACGCGGCATCGCCGCCCGGATCGACCGCGTGGAGCGGCGTCTCAACTACGCAGGGAACGACGTCGGGGGCCCCGCAGGCGCATTTCCGTCGCCTGCGGTTCCTTCTGCTGAAACGCCCCCTGCCAACACACCGGAAGCCCGGCGGCCGCAGGTGCCGGAAGTTGCACAGTTGCCCGACGCGGCACCGTCTCGCGCTCCGCTTCAGTCAGGCGCAGCACCCCTGCCGCACCAAGAAGCGGCCTCAAGGACTGCAGCCCGGCCGCCCCAGACACCTGTGAGAACCGGGGCAGCCGAAACACGTCAGCCATTGACGGCGCCGCGGGTCAGCACCGCGGACTGGCCGGTGGATGAGCCGGGCGCACGCTCTGCACCTTCGCCTGCCGCTGATGAGCGCCCAGTGCGCGAGGCTGTACCGGCCCGGCCGGAACCGGCCCCACCGCAACTGGCCCCTGTGGCGGCTGCTGCTCCTGAACCGGCGGCACCTTCCGCTGAGGCTCCGGCTCCGGCGTCGCCCGCCGCATCTTCGCCAGGCACCGGAGCCACAGGCGACGTCGAGGTCCTCCGCCGCGCGTGGCCGGAAGTCCTGCAAACGCTGTCCAAGATCAAACGCAGCACCTGGGCGCTCGTGGAGCCCAACGCCCAGGTTGGTGCCTTTGACGGCCAGGTCCTCACGCTTTCCTTCACCACGGCCGGACTGGCGGGCGCCTTCGGCCGCGCGGACCATTCCGAAAACCTGCGCCAGGCGATCCATAAAACGGTGGGTATCGACTGCCAGATCGCGGCAGTCGCCGGTGGCTCCAACAGTGCAGCGAGCGCTGAGCCAAACCCAAAAGCACCCGATAGCCCGGAAGCCCCGGCCACGTCGGCGGATGTGGCCTGGGGACTTGCACCTGCCAATGCTTCCGTCACGCCGGCCCTCGATGCCGGCGAGGAGCATGCTGCGGAACTGATGGGCGGGCGGGCAGAACCCCATGTGGCCTCCACTGCGGCTGCCATAGCCGACGCCCCAGCGGGTCAGGACCAGGACGTCAGCACCGCCGGCATGTACGCGTACTCCGATGACGACTGGGGCACCCCGCGTGACGAGGACGCCCCGCCCCTCGACGAGGAACCTCCCATGGATTGGGATCCCTCAGCCCCGGCTGCCCTGCAACGCACCGAAGCCCCCCCGGCCAGAGCGACAGCAGCGAAAAAAGGCACCTCCGGGGCGGCCAAGGCCGCCGCGGCCGGGACCCGCAAGACGACGCAGTCAGCTACGGCGCGGTCAAACTCTGAGAACGCGCATGATCCATGGACCCGTGCCGTGGAGCAGGCGCCGGGAGTGTGGGTCATCGGCACCGAGAGCAATCTCGGCAAGAGTGCCGTCAGTGCTGCGTCGGATGAGGCAGCCGCGGCCCCAGCGCAGGCACCTGCCTATGAACCTGCCACCGCCCAGGTGCCCCAGGCGGGAATACCCCAGGCCGGAACACCCCAGGCCAGGGAGCAACTGGCCGGGGAGCAACAGCCGTCTGCTCCCGTCACGTATCCCGAACCGGGACCGGGAGCCGATTGGGAACTTCCGTCCGTAAATGGCACCGGACCCGCGGGGGAACCTGTCACTTTGGCAGCAAGGGCTCCGCAACCGGCGGCTCTGGAACACGTCCGGGAACAGGTGTATGCCATGGCGTCCTCGACTCCGCTGGCTGCGCCTCCGCAGCCCGCCCCGGCAACCTCACCGTTGGCGGCCGCCGCCCGGCAGAGTCTCTACCAGCGCCTTTCCAACAGTCCGGAAGCTGAAGCAGGCCGTGCCAAAGCGCCGGCCCGGGCCGTGGCGTCCAGCACCACCTATGTGCAGGACATTCCCAGCGCCGACGATGAGACCATCGAGGAATCGGGCGTCTTTGGGCGGGCCGCCGTCGAGCGTATTCTGGGCGGAAAGCTCATTGAAGAGCGTTCACTCGACGGAAGCCCCCTTCCACCCAGGTACTAAGCGACGCGGGGCCGCTCCACTAAACACCTGCACCGTAAGCCGCTGATTCACCCATCAACCAAGCCAAGCTAAAGAGGAAAACGTGTACGAAGGTGCGGTCCAAGAGCTGATTGATGAGCTCGGACGCCTTCCCGGTGTGGGCCCCAAGTCCGCGCAACGCCTGGCGTTCCACATCCTTGAAGCCGATCCACAGGACATGAAGCGCCTGGTGGAAGCAATCACCACCGTGAAAGAACGGGTGAAGTTCTGTACGGTCTGTGGCAACGTCACCGAGCAGGAACTCTGCAACATCTGCAGGGATCCGCGGCGTGACCCTTCCATCATCTGCGTGGTGGAGGAGTCCAAAGACGTTCTGGCCGTGGAGCGCACACGATCCTTCCGCGGCCGCTACCACGTTCTGGGCGGGGCCATTAATCCCATTGCCGGCGTCGGCCCCGAACAGCTGCGCATCCGTGAACTCCTCACCAGGCTCAACGACGGCGCCATTCAGGAAGTCATCATCGCCACCGATCCGAACCTCGAAGGCGAGGCGACGGCAACGTACCTGGCGCGCATGCTGAAGTCGATCGGCATCGCCGTCACCCGCCTCGCGTCCGGCCTGCCTGTGGGCGGGGACCTGGAGTACGCAGACGAGGTCACCCTGGGCCGCGCTTTCGAAGGCCGCCGAAACGCCTTGACCTAAGGCCCGGTGACAACATGCGCCGGGAAGACATTGACCCAATCACCACAGACCGCCGACGAGAACCCCTTCGCCTGGGGGAAATACTAAGCCGGCTGCCGCGTTCACGGGGCTTCTCGCAGGCCGCTACGTGCCCGCAGAAAGAGACAGATTCGGCAGGGGCCTGCCGTCGCTGAGATTCAGACTGGACAAGCCCAGCCTGAACCTGCCCGTTGAAGTATTGCTAGGCGATCCGGGTGCCCCGAGCCAGCCCGCGGGCCGGGGTTCGGAGTGACCGCCAGCCAAGCCACATCAGCAGCGCGGCCAGCAGTAGCTGCAGCCCCAGGCCCAGCGGCCATAAGGGAGTGGCCTGCCCCAGGTACCGGGGCTTGACCTCCCCGTTGGCGCAGGGATAGGTCCGGCCCGGACCCGCCATCGCATAACGCGCACCCTGGCTGATGCTTTCAATCGCTCCCGCTGACGAGTAGCCTCCCTGCCCCGTCCGGTCCGGATAGGGGATGGCGTCGGCCACCACCACATAGGGGTTCATGGCCAGCAGCCAGGCCACGCGTTCCGTGCGCACGGCCGGCTGCTCCTGGAGCGGCCCCACGCAGGAGTACTCCGGTTGGGCCGGCCCCTGCTTCAGGGGTGAATAATCGCTGTACTGCGCCTGGTTGGCCCTCACAGTGCCCTGCATGAGCCCGGCGCCAAGCCCGAAGGAAATCAGCGTCCCGAACACCAGCCCCGCCACTGCCAGGTAGGTCACCACAATGGAAAACAGCGGCCGTCCGGCCAGCGCGGAGATCCCGACGCCCACGGCGCAGACTATGCCGACTTCCACCGCCAGCATCAGCAGTGCCACCAGCACGTGACCCGGAGTCATGCCGCCCAGGACAACTCCGATGACCAGGAATGGCGTACTTGTCACCAGGAATGCCAGCGCCGCGAGCCAGGCTGCGAAGAACTTCCCCCACAGGATCTGGCCGGGCTGGAGCAGCGTTACCTGCAGGATGGCCAGGGTTCCGCCGGCCCGGTCACCGTTGACGGCATTCGCGGAAAGGGCCGGTGCCACCAACAGAGCGAACAGCAGGACAAAAGCGAGCACGACTTCAAAGATCATGGACCCGGGACCCGCGGTCCCGGCCGTGTAACTAGAGAACCCGCGCTGTGCGGCCTGCGAGGCATTCCAGCTGGCCCAGGTCAGCCAGGTCGCCATGCCGGTCAGGATGAACCAGATGGCCAGCATGATGTACCAACCGCGCGATCTCAGCCGCTGTTTCAGTTCCAGGACCACAACGTCCCTGATTCCGGCGAGGTAGGCAGCGCCTGCCCCGGGGGCCCCCGGGTACGGCTGCGTATCGGTCAACTGGCTCATCGCCGCTCTCCCTCAATGCTCATGTATGTCTCTTCCAGGGCACCCGAGGCGGGGGCGAAGGAGCTTACCCCGACGCCGCCGAGCACCAGGTCGCGAAGGAGGCGGACGGCGTCGTCGTTCTCTTGCAGCATCAGGCTGACAGCCGGCCGGCGGCCGTCCTCGATCCGGAATGCCAGGCCCAGTTCGGTGAGCTTGGCGGCCAGCGCCCCTGAATCCGTCGCGGAAATGGCGTAGCGCCGCCCCAAGGCCGCGGCTTCTTCGATGGTCTGCTGCCTGACGGTGCGGCCGTTATTGACGAAGACCGCGCAGTCGGCAATCTCATCGAGTTCGCTGAGGACGTGCGAGGAAACCACAATGGCTTTGCCCGCCTTGGCAAGTTGCCGCAGCATTGTCCGCAGTTCCGCCCGGGACCCCGGATCGAGCCCGGATGCTGGCTCATCAAGGAGGAGTACCGATGGATCGTGGATGAGCGCACGTGCCAGGCTGAGCCGCTGCTGCTGGCCGCGGGACAGTACACGGGCCGGCTGGTCCGCGAGGCTGCTGAGGCGAACCTGGTCAAGCAGGCCCGAAACACGCTCGGCGATTCCCGCAGCAGGAAGCCGGTAAAAGCGGGCCATCTGCGTGAGGATCTCACGGGCGGTCAAGGACTCCCAGACGCCCAGAGTGTCCGGCATCCAGCCGATCCTGCTTCGCACCTCGTGCCGGTGGCGCAGGGGATCGAGCCCGCCCACGCTGATGGTGCCGGAATCCGGAGCCAGCAGCGATGCCAGCATGAGAAGCAGCGTGGTCTTGCCAGCTCCATTAGGCCCGATCAGCGCGGTGACATTGCCTGCCGGAGCGTGAAAATCCATGTGTTCGACGGCGCGCACGTCGCCGAACCTTCGGCTCACCGCCGTCGCCGTTATCCCGCCGTTATCCCGCCGTGATGCCGGCCCGTCGGCGGTATCGGATCCTTTGCTGCGTCGCTCATTATTGCCATTCTCTGCGCACCTGTCCCCCAAGTCCTGTATGCATACTGACTACGCGATCGTACGCCGGCCGGGCTGCGGGACAGCCCACCGCGGGGCTGAGATTCGGTCACAATTCAACGCCGGGCGGAACGCGGCGATAAACTGAGCTGACAAGTCACGCGGCCGAGCCGCAGGGCTGCCTGGCCTCCGAACTCCGATTGATCCAGTGAAGGTACGCGCATGAGTACGCCCACTACCGAAGTGAACACCGCAACGCAGCCGCAGGAGCTGCCTGCCGGCGCTGCCATCACTAAACAGCTTATTGTGCAGAAGTTCGGCGGGTCCTCAGTGGCTGACGCCGAAGGCATCAAGCGCGTGGCCAAGCGCGTAGTGGACGCACAGCGGGCCGGCAACGAGGTTGTTGTGGTGGTCTCCGCCATGGGTGACACCACGGACGAGCTGCTGGACCTCGCCGCCCAGGTGACCGACTCCGCCCCTGCCCGCGAGATGGACATGCTCCTGTCCGCCGGGGAGCGCATCTCCATGGCTCTGCTGGCCATGGCCATCAACAAGTTCGGTGCCTCCGCGCAGTCCTTCACGGGCTCCCAGGCAGGCATGATCACGGATGGCATCCACGGCAAGGCCCGGATTATCGACGTCGACCCGCACCGCATCCGCACCTCGCTGGACAAGGGGCACATCGCGATCGTGGCGGGCTTCCAGGGCATGAGCCGCGCCACCAACGAGATCACCACCCTGGGCCGCGGCGGCTCGGACACCACAGCCGTTGCCTTGGCAGCCGCTCTGGAGGCCGACGTCTGCGAGATCTATACGGACGTTGACGGCATCTACACAGCGGACCCCCGTGTGGTGCCTTCGGCACAGAAGATCGACACCATCTCCAGCGAGGAGATGCTGGAACTGGCCGCCTCCGGCGCCAAGATCCTGCATCTGCGCTGCGTTGAATACGCGCGCCGGTTCGGCGTGCCGCTTCACGTCAGGTCCTCGTTCAGCCAGCATGAAGGCACCTGGGTCATTCCCAGCGCCGAAGACAAGATCACCACTCAAGAGGGAGTTGCCTTGGAGCAGCCAATCATCTCCGGCGTTGCACATGACCGTTCCGAAGCCAAGGTCACTGTGGTGGGCGTACCGGACATTCCCGGCAAGGCAGCCGCGATCTTCCAGGTCATCGCCGACGCCCACTCAAACATCGACATGATCGTGCAGAACGTCTCCACCCACGGCACCGGCCGGACCGACATCTCGTTTACCCTGCCCATCGTCGAAGGGGCGGACGCGCTGGAGGCGCTCAGGGCCGCGCAGCCGGAAATCGGCTTCGAGAACATCGAGTACAACGAACAGATCGGCAAGCTGTCCCTCATTGGTGCCGGTATGCGCTCGCACCCGGGCGTTTCCGCGACCTTCTTCAAGGCCCTGTCTGCCGCAGGGATCAACATCAACATGATCTCCACCTCAGAGATCCGCATCTCCGTGGTCACCCACGCCGACCTTTTGGATGATGCGGTCCGCGCCATCCACAAGGCGTTCGGACTGGACAGCGAGAGCGAAGCAACTGTTTACGGCGGCACCGGGCGCTAGGCCACAACGTCGCTAAGCCTCGACGTCGGCAGGTTGCACCGAACGTGAAGATGGGCTCCGCCGGCCACCCCTCGGGGTGGCGGGCGGCGCCCATTCGGCCGTCACAACTTATTTCTTCGTTGGCTTCTTTACTTGAGATCTTCGCGGCGGACTGCGTAGTGGTGGCCTTCGGAATCGGTCTCCACTTCAAAGTGGGAAAGATCCTCATCTGAGGCCTGCTCGAACGCATCATGCTTGTGTACTACCGGCGTGTCCGTGTCCAGCCGCGCTGCCGGGCCAAAGACGAAACGGAGCCTGTCAGTCTGCCTCATGAAACCGCTGAGTACGTGTGCCATAATTTCCACCCCCTTCCCGCATCCCTGACGGAAGAGCCCATGAGTCACTGCCCCAGGAGGAGCCAGTGCCCTTATTTTACGCCCGCAGCCGCCGAAAGGCCCCCCTGTTGCAGCCCTGCTGCACCTTTGAGCCGTCCTCGTCAGGCAGGAACATGCCGACTGAACACCACTGGCCTGCCGCGCTCAACGGAGGGATCTGCTCACCGGAGGGATCTGTCGCCAGGATCCTTCGGGACAACGTACGTGCTGCCATCCGGGCGGCGGACGGTCTCCCACTGCTGGCTTTCAGCTTCGCGTTCCGCCAGCAGCTTCCGGTTCTCGTCGGTCATTTCGTGTACCAGCGAACTGCGGTTTGCCGGACCGAAAATGGCCCTGAGCCTGCCTGTCGCCCGCATAAACCGCTGCGAAGCGTTGCCCTTGCCGGCGCTGCTGCTCTCGCCACTGCCCTTGCCCACTTCGTTGTCCCTACCCACTGAATTGGCTCCTTCGAGAGAACGGATTTCTTGAGTGTACGCTAATAATTAGTGCACTAACTAACCAGAGGAAGCCTGTGATGACGGCGACGCTCGCTCAGCCGAAGAAGCAGCAACCGGACAACGACCTGCTGCTGGAACACCAACTGTGCTTCGCCCTGACCGTCGCCTCAAGGAACGTGGTGGGCGCATACCGGCCCGTGCTGGAGAAGCTGGGACTGACCCATCCGCAATACCTGGTGATGCTGTGCTTGTGGGAGTCCAGTCCCCGCACAGTGCGCAACATCAGCGAGGCACTGGCCCAGGAGCCTGCCACTATCTCGCCCCTGCTCCGGCGGCTGGAAACGGCTGGACTCATCACCCGGCAACGGGCGGACGGGAACGAACGTGCCCTTGCCGTGGGCCTGACTCCTGCAGGTGCCCAGCTGCGGCAGCAGGCGGTCTCCGTACCGGGCATCATGATGGACCGGCTCGGCCTCACCCGTGCTCAGGCGGAGCAGCTGCATGCCTCCATGATGGATCTGATCGCGGCCACCGCTGGAGGCGCCAGCCGGGAGCCGGACGTCCAGCGATAGAATGGCAGAAATCGAGGAGGCCAGGGCGCGCGTGCGTAGTTTGCTGTTCCGGGTGACGGCCCTGCTGCTGGCGGCGGGTTTGATGGCAGCATGCACTGCTGCTCCCGGTCCTGGCGGCGCGTCATCCGGCGCCCCGGCCCCGGACACCGAAACGTCCGTCCCGGCTCCGGCAACGCCTTCAGCCCCTGCGCCGTCAGCCGGACCCGGAGCCGGAAACGCAGAACTGGCCATCCTGGTCAAGCCCTCAGAGTCCGAACCCGCCATCAGCTACACGCTGGTCTGCCGGAACGGCGTCCCGGCAGCCGAAAGCAAGCACCCCGCCGCGGAGGCCGCCTGCGCTGCACTCAAGAACAATGCGGCCCTCCTGAGCCCGCCAACCAAGGGTTCCGCCCAGGCCTGCACGGAACAATACGGAGGACCGCAACGGGCCACGGTGACAGGAACCGTCGACGAAACGCCCATCGACGCCACGTTCGCCCGCACCAACGGCTGCGAGATCAGCGCCTGGAATGCCGCCCAGGATATTCTGGGTCCCGCCGGTGCAGCACCTTAATCTGCTCGCGCGGGAGGACTGGCTGAGGCGCGAAACAGCCCACCAGGAACGCGTCCGGCGCTATGCAGAGCCCTACCTTGCGCGCCGTTCAACCGGCCGGAAGCACCCGGTTGAGGATTTTCTTTTCACCTACTACACCCAGAAGCCCGGCCAGCTCCTGCGCTGGCATCCGGGCGCCGGCGTCGTACTCGCCGGGGCCGACGCGGCCGCCCGCAGCGGCTGGAAGCATTACAGAACGCTCGACGACGGCGAACTGGGCTCCGTCGGACTGCCGGCCGGAACAATGGCGGTCACCGTTGACCGCCACGCGTTCCTGGACGACAGGAACGATGCGGTTGCTTTCGCCGGAATCATCCTCCGCGCGACCGCGGCGCGGCCTGCCCAGTTCGGCTGCTTCGGGCTGCACGAATGGGCCATGGTCTACCGCCAGGACAAGTTCGACCTTCGACACGAATACCTGCAGCTGCGGCTGGGCTCCGCAGGCACGGACAAGGTGGTGGAGGACAACCGGATCCGGTGTTCGCACTTTGATGCCTTCCGCTTCTACACCCCGGACGCCGCGCCCCGCAATGAGCTGGCGCCCAGCCGGGAGAACCAGCGGGACCTGGAACAGCCTGGTTGCCTGCATGCCAACATGGATCTTTACAAATGGGCGTACAAGCTGCTGCCTGCCCTCCCCAGCGAGCTGGTCATGGACTGCTTCGAGCTCTCCTGGCGGATCCGGGCCATGGATATGCGGGCCTCCCCCTATGACCTGGCCGAATGGGGCTATCCGGCCATCCGGATCGAAACCCCGGAAGGCAAAGCGGCCTACGTCGAGCAGCAGCGGGCCTTTTCGGCGGAAGCCGCCGCACTCCGCAAACGCCTCGCGCTGGAACTGGCATCCTTTACAGCCGCACCGTCCGCGGAAACCGGCGCAGAGGCCTAAGAGAGAGGACGGCCCGCAGGTGGCCGTGCTGACGGGAACGTTCCACTGCCGCACGGTTAATGCCACGTTCCGGCGCACGGATGGCTGCGAGATCGCCCGCTGGAACGCCATGTCAGCGTTGCTGGGCGGAATGCCCGGGGCCGGCAAGGCCGCAAACGCAAAAGAGGGCGTTCCCTGCCAGGAACGCCCGCCTCCCCGTCTGTTTCGCCAAGGACGCCAACTACTCTCGCGGCGTCCTGACAACCTCGCTGATCCACTGCCGGGTCTTCTCATCCACATGGCCCGTCACACGGTGTTCCCTGGCGGCCCGGTCCGCCCTGATCTTCTGCAGGACCATCCGGCCCAGCCCGGCAAAGACTGCCACGGCAACCACGGGCAACAGCACGGATTTCGATTTCTCAGCCATTACGCAATCCTAGTGAGGAGGCGCGGACACGGCCAGAGCCCGCCGTCGTTCTTCGTCCATTCCGTCCGGCCTCCGGTGCCGCCCGTACTGTCATGACGGCAGCCGTTTCCCCCGAATACGGGGTGGGGCGGTCCGGCCGGTAGAATGGGCTAGCAAGCTCGCGGAGCGCCCGTCCTCGATGTCCCCCACAACCGGAACGGCGTGAGACGGCAACACTCCGCTGCGCCCTTACCCAACGCTCACGCACAGGAGTTGCCGGATGCCCCGGATCGTTGTCGACGTCATGCCCAAGCCCGAGATTTTGGACCCGCAGGGGAAGGCCATCGTAGGTGCACTCCCGAGGCTGGGATTCACCGCCTTCAGCTCAGTACGCCAGGGCAAGCGCTTTGAACTCCTGGTCGACGGCGAGGTGACGGAGGAGATCCTGGCCCAGGCCCGGAACGCTGCGGAAACGCTCCTGTCCAACCCCGTCATCGAGGACGTCGTCAACGTCGAGGTCGTCGAGGCCTGAGATGACTGAACTCCCCCTGATTGGCGAGGCCGTCGTGGTGGCGGCGGACGCTTCTGGTGTTCGCGGGCTCACCGGCGCCCGGATCGGCGTCGTCACCTTCCCTGGCACCCTCGATGACCGCGACGCCGCCCGTGCCGTCCGTTTGGCCGGCGGCACCGCTGTGCCGCTCTGGCATGCTGACGCGGCCCTCGGCGACGTGGACGCAGTCGTGATCCCCGGCGGGTTTTCCTACGGTGACTACCTCCGCGCCGGGGCCATTGCCCGCTTTGCGCCGCTGATGTCCAGGATTATCGATGCGGCCAACTCCGACGCCAGGCTTCCCGTGCTGGGCATCTGCAACGGCTTCCAGATCCTCACCGAGTCGCACCTGCTGCCCGGTTCGATGATCAAGAACGACCACCTGAAGTTCATGTGCCGCGACCAGGTCCTGCGCGTGGAAAACAACACCACCGACTGGACCAGCGACTACGCCGCCGGCCAGGAAATCACCGTTCCGCTGAAGAACCAGGACGGGCAGTACATCGCCGATGAGAAGGTCCTGGACGCCCTTGAGGCCGAAGGCCGCGTGGTGTTCCGCTACGTTGGCTTCAACCCGAACGGCTCCCGCCGCGACATCGCCGGCATCTCCAACGCCGCCGGCAACGTGGTGGGCCTCATGCCGCACCCGGAGCACGCCGTGGAGGTCGGCTTCGGCCCCGAATCGCTGGACGGTATCGGCGGTTCCGACACCGACGGCCTGGGGTTCTTCACCTCCGTATTGAACAAGATTGTGGGAGTAAGCAAATGACCACCTCAGCTGAAACCGTCAGCAAGAAGTTCAACATCGACACGGTGGAGAACGCGGCGAAGACCCCGGACACGGAACTGCCCTGGGCCGAACTGGGCCTGAAGCAGAACGAGTTCGAGGAAGTCGTCAAGGTCCTGGGCCGCCGCCCCACCGGGGCGGAACTGGCCATGTACTCCGTGATGTGGAGCGAGCACTGCTCCTACAAATCCTCCAAGAACCACCTGCGCCAGTTCGGCGACAAGGTGACTGAGGAGATGAAGAAGGACATGCTGGTCGGCATCGGTGAGAACGCCGGCGTCACCAACCTGGGCGACGGCTGGGCCGTGACGTTCAAGATCGAGTCCCACAACTCGCCATCGTTCGTTGAGCC
Source organism: Arthrobacter sp. (assembly GCA_036565085.1). GTDB lineage: Bacteria > Actinomycetota > Actinomycetes > Actinomycetales > Micrococcaceae > Arthrobacter. The sequence continues at coordinate 8,874 of DATCNU010000196.1, read as the reverse complement.
CTACCAGGGCGCGGCCACCGGCATCGGCGGCATCGTCCGCGACATCATCTCCATGGGCGCCCGCCCGGTAGCCGTGATGGACCCGCTGCGGTTCGGAGCCATTGACCACCCGGATACCGCACGCGTGATGCACGGTGCCGTGGCCGGCATCGGAGGTTACGGCAACTCCCTGGGACTGCCCAACATCGGCGGCGAAATGGTCTTCGACTCCGTCTACCAGGGCAACCCGCTGGTCAATGCTCTGGCAGTCGGTGTGATGCGCCACGAGGACATCCGCCTCGCCAACGCCTCAGGCAAGGGCAACAAGGTGGTCCTGTTCGGCGCCCGCACCGGCGGCGACGGGATCGGTGGCGCGTCCGTGCTGGCCTCGGAGTCCTTCGACGACACCAAGCCCTCCAAGCGCCCCGCCGTCCAGGTCGGTGACCCATTCGCCGAGAAGGTACTGATCGAGTGCTGCCTGGAGCTGTTCAAGGGTTCCCTCGTTGAGGGCATCCAGGACCTGGGCGCCGCAGGTATCTCCTGCGCCACCTCGGAACTGGCCTCCAACGGCGACGGCGGCATGGAAGTCGAACTGACGTCCGTCCTGCTGCGCGACCCGACGCTGACCCCGGGCGAGATCCTGATGTCCGAGTCGCAGGAACGCATGATGGCCGTGGTCACCCCCGAGAACATCGCCGCGTTCGAGGCTGTCATGGACAAGTGGGCCGTGGAATACTCCTGGCTGGGCGAGGTGACCGATACCGGCCGCCTGATCATCACGTGGGACGGAGCGGTCATCGTGGATGTGGACCCGCGCACCGTGGCCCACGACGGTCCGGTCTACGACCGCCCGTACGCCCGTCCCGAATGGCAGGATTCGCTTCAGTCCGACACCTTCACCGGTTCAGTCCAGGACGCCGGCCGCCCCTCCGCTCCGGAGGACCTGGCCGCCGCCGTCACCGAGCTCATCGCCTCGCCGAACATGTGCAGCAAGGACTGGATCACCAACCAGTACGACCGCTACGTCGGCGGCAACACAGCCATGGCGTTCCCGGACGACGCCGGCGTGGTCCGGGTGGACGAGGAAACCGGCCTCGGCGTTGCCCTGGCCACCGACGCCAACGGCCGCTACACCTTCCTGGACCCGTACCATGGCGCGCAGCTGGCCCTGGCCGAGGCCTACCGCAACGTGGCCACCTCCGGCGCCGTGCCGATGGCCGTCAGCGACTGCCTGAACTTCGGCTCCCCCGAGGACCCGGATGTCATGTGGCAGCTCGCCGAAGCCATCCGAGGCCTGTCCGACGCCTGCATGGAGCTGGGCATCCCGGTCACCGGCGGCAACGTCTCCCTGTACAACCAGACCGGCACCACGCCCATCCACCCCTCACCGGTAGTGGCGGTTCTGGGCAAGCTCGACGACGTCGCCCGCCGCACGCCGTCGGGCTGGCGTGAGGATGGCCAGGCAATCTACCTTCTGGGCACCACCGCCGCGGAACTGGACGGTTCCGAGTGGGCCAACATGCGCGGCCACCTCGGCGGCCTGCCGCCCAAGGTTGACCTCGCGGCAGAGCGCGCGCTGGGCGAGATCCTGATCAACGCCTCGCGCGACGGCATGGTTGATTCCGCGCACGACCTCTCCGAAGGCGGCCTCGCGGCAGCCCTCGTGGAGTCCTCGCTGCGCTACGGCGTGGGTGCCCGGATCGCCCTGCAGGATGTCCTGGACCGGGACAGCGTTGACCTGTTCACGGCCCTGTTCTCCGAGACCCAGGGCCGTGCCGTTGTGGGTGTACCCCGCTCCGAGGAAGTGCGGTTCACGGACATGTGCACCGCGCGTGGTTTTGCCCACCTTCGGATCGGCGTGGTGGACGCGGCCAGCGGCACCCTCGACATCAATGGCGTGGACACCCTGTCCCTGGCCGGGCTCCGCGAAGCCCACGAGGCCACCCTGCCGAAGTACTTCGACTAAGGACTTCCTCCGTCGATTGCTCCGGAACCCCCCTTTTGGATCCTCAAAACGGCGGCTCCGGAGCAATCGATAGCCGCTTCGGAGTAATAAATCGGCGGCTCAGTCTTCGCTGTGCATCTCCCGCTGCCTTGCACTGAGCAGCTCGAATTCCGGCCTGGCGGCCACGAAACGTTCGACGGCGGCCAGCACCTCCACCAGGTGCGCCCTGTCGGGTGCCACGAGGCCGGCGCCCAATTGCGAGCGCCGGTACTGCTCGTGATCCCCCACTTCAGCCACGGAGACGTCGAAGCGGCGCTTCAGCTCGGCCAGCAGCGGCCTGATGACGGAGCGTTTCTCCTTCAGGCTCTGGACGTCGCCCAGGAGGATATCGAATTCAATCCAGCCGATCCACATGCCTTTAATGCTATCCATTGCTCCGCAGGCGCCGTTCTGACGGCTCAAAGGGCGGCTATGGAGCTACCGAGGGGGGCGAGCGGTCAACTGCTGAGCCGGGCCCAGCCGAGCTGCTCCCGCTGTTTTCGGCTCAGCGTTGCCACTACCAGATCGTAGGAGTCCTCCACCATGTCCCGCACCATGGCATCCGGGAGGGCGCCGTCAAGGCGCACGCCGTTCCAGTGGGTCTTGTTCATGTGCCAGGCACCGGCGATCTCGGGATGAGCGGCGCGAAGCTGCTCCGCCAGGGCCGGCTCACACTTCAGGCTCACGGACCAGTCCTCCGGATCCATGGCCGACGCCGCGAACATCTTGGCCTCATGCCTGGCCCCGCCTGCCACGTGGGCGCGGACCTTGAAGACCGATGTCTCAGGCCCGAACGGGAAATCCTCGAAAGCGCCGGGAAACGACAGGCAGATCTTCCTCAGTTCAGCAGGGTCCATACAGTGAGCCTACAAAGCCATCAGCGGCGGTGCTAGTCTGCGAGCATGTCACATGACCAGGGGAGCATACCTGTTCTGGACCTGAGCAAGGCTCGGCAGGCCGACGGGTCATTCAGTCCGGAGTTCATTGAGCAGATCCGCGATGCCGCACACCGGGTGGGCTTCTTCCAGCTCACGGGTTACGGCGCCTCACCTGGCCAGGAAGAGGAACTCCTGTCAACCATCAGACGCTTCTTCGGCCTGCCCCTCGAGGAGCGGATGAAGCTGGACAACCGGCTCTCGCCGCACTTCCGGGGATATACCCGGATGGGGACTGAGGTCACCCAGGGCAGGGCCGACGCGCGGGAGCAGATTGACTACTCACCGGAACGTGAACCCGTGAAGGACTGTCCCCCGGACCAGCCCTACTGGCTCCTTCAGGGCCACAATATGTGGCCGGATGAGTCGCTGCCCGAACTGGAGCCGGCGGCCATGGAATGGGCAGGACTGATGTCCACGGTGGGAGCGGAACTCCTCCGGGCCATCGCCGTTTCCCTGCAGCTGCCCGAGGACCACTTTGACGGGCCCTTCCGGGACAGCCCCGCCTGGATGGGGAAGCTGGTGCATTACGTGGGCGGTGTGGTGGAAGCGGCCGGGGACCAGGGTGTGGGTTCGCACGCCGACTACGGTTTTGTCACCCTCCTCCTGCAGGATTCAGTGGGCGGCCTGGAGGTGCTGCCGCCGGGAGCCAGCGAGTGGGCTTCCGTGGAGCCCCTCCCCGGTGCCCTCGTGGTGAACCTCGGCGAGATGCTTGAGGTGGCCACCGAGGGCTACCTTGCTGCCACCATCCACCGAGTGCAGGCGCCGCCGCCAGGCGTGGACCGGTACTCCGTGCCGTTCTTCTGGTCACCCCGGCTCGACGCTGTGATAGACCCGGTACCGCTGCCGCCGGAGCTGAAGGCCCAGGCCCGCGGCATCTCTGACGACCCGTCCAACCCGATGCTCGCCTCGTTCGGCCTGAATATGCTCAAGGGAAGGATCCGCGCCCACCCGGACGTTACCGAGAGGCATTATCCGGAGCTCCTGGGCCGCTGATTACAGGTTGTACTTCCAGGCCTGCTGCGCCGGGCAGACATTCATCACCACATCCAGCCCGGCGGCCTTGGCACGCTCTGCCGCGGCCTCGTCGATGACGCCCAGCTGCAGCCACACAGCCTTGGCCCCCACAGCGATGGCCTCGTCCACCACCGCCCCGACTTTCTGGGAGTTCACAAAGCAATCGACGACGTCGATGGGCTGCTTTTCCGGCGGAATTTCCGCCAGGCTGCGGTAACCGGTTTCGCCGTGCACCGGGTCGCCGGGCAGGTTGATGGGAATGATCTCCATACCCAGCTGGTCCCGGATGAACAGGGACGTGTCGTAGGCAGCCCGCCATTCGTTGGTGGTCAGGCCGACGATGGCCCACCGCCCTTTGGTGCGCATGAGGCGTTCAATGACTGCGGGATCGTTAACGTGGCCCATAAACCCATCCTATTACCGGCCTAGTGGTTGAATTTCTTCAGCCACTGCCGGGCGAACAGTTCCTGCGCCCTGTCGAATTCCCGTGCCATACGGTCTGCGGCCCGTTCCGTTTCGCGGGACGTGGTTTCCTGAGCCTTCCGGGACGGTGCCACATCAATGCCGCGAGCGGTTTCGGCGGCATGCTCAGCCCCATGGACCGAGTCCATGGGGGCATTGCCGCGGGCGTCCGCTGCCGGTGCTGGCTCCGTTGCCGGAACCAGCGCTGCTCTCGCGACGGATTCATCGGGCCCGGTGGACAGCGAAGGTGTCCCCGGTTGCGGACCCGGCAGGGAGCCTGCGGCGCTGGTTGACGGATCTCCGGCGATTGTCCAGGACGGGCCCCAGCCTTGCAGCAGGCTCTGAATGGAGGTGCTGGCGGGCTGCCCGTGAACAGGCGCCGTGGCTGCTACGCCGCTGGCGCCCAGCCCCATGCCTGCAATGACGGCCAAACCTATCGCCGTCGGCCGGTGCCTGGGCAGGCGGCGACTGGACAGCCGGCGTCGTCGGGCAAGCTGGTCCTGGGAGCCTGCCATCAACGCGCTAAGCTCGGCGCCGGGGGCGGGCGCCGGCAGTACGGCGAACGATCCCAGGGCGACCAGGGCGGAGCGAAGCTCACGGGCGTGGGATTCCCCGGCGTCGGCCAGCATCTCATCCACGGTCTTGAGCACGCGGCATGCATTCGGTGTCATTGCCCCACATATTCCTTTACTGCCGACTGCTCACGGAGGGTGGTCAAGGCACGCCGCTGAAGCTGCTTGACGGCTCCGCTGCTCTTCTCCATGACGGCGGCAACCTGATCGACGGTGAGGCCTCCGATGAGGCGCAGCGTCAGGACTTCACGCTGCTCGTCCAGAAGGCCCTGGAGGAGATCCAGCACTTCCCTGGGCGAGACCCGCTCCAGGGCCTCGGCTTCTGCGGAGGATTCCGCGCGCTGGTCCAGGTCCGCGTCGAAGGGAAGCTGAACAGGGGTCCGGCTTTGCCTCCGGTGGTCGTCCACCATGCGGGCATGGGCCACGGAGAAAATAAAGGTGCGCAGGCCGGCAAGACCGCCGCTGACGCTCTCCAGCCTGGGCAGGACGGCGAGGAACACTTCCTGCATGACCGCCTCCGGATCTTCCACTCCGCGGGCGGTGAGATAGCCCAGGACTTGTGACGCATAAGTTCGGTACACGAGGCTGAAAAGCTCTGGATCGCGGGCGCCCGCCCGCAATACATCGTCTGTCAGCACATCGGTCACGGACGCAGGGCTTTCGGTGAAGAGGGACTTTGCTTGCTCAGTCTAGGGCCAGTGGCAACTGCACGGAATGCCCCTGCCAGGCCAACTTTGCCCCCGGTATCCAAGCTGTCCGGGCCAACCGCGCAGTTTCTGCTCCGAAAACCCGCAGCCGATGTGGGCTGCGGGGCACAAAAGAGCCGGGCTGGAACGTGATGGGGGACAGGTTCCAGCCCGGCGCTTCATATAGGTAATCGCTCGAAGCCGGCTGGGGGTTACGCCAATGGGCCAAGAATTTTTTGGACTACGACGGCGGCCCGACCGCTTACGCCGCTCCGGTCCGATGTGGTGCCGGTGCCTGCCGGTGCGTTGCTCTTGGATGGCCAACTGCATGCATGCGGATCACCGGCACGCGTTTGTCGTCGCACGCCTGCAGGGAGGCGGCGGGAACCGGGGCCGAGGCCGGGTTTGTCGTGGCGGCCGGGGCGGGCTCGGCCGGCGCAGTGACCGGGCAAAGGTCCGTAACCAGACCCATCCCCGCGCACTCCCGGACGGCGGCGATTCCGGCCACTGCGGCGGGCTTGTCGTCAAAGGCCGACGAGACCGCCATGACAGTCCCGTCCGGCGACTTAAGCCGGAACCTGAAATGGGACTCGGTATCAACGAACACCTCAAACATTCCGGCCATGGCAATCCTTCCGGTCTGCGGGCTCCTGTCCGGCAGCGGCTTCACCCCGGAGCAGGCCACACGACGCACCCCTGCGCCGGTCTCCCGCGGGTCTGGTCGAGCGACCAGCTGGCCGGCTCTTCCTGTGCTATGAGTCTGTCGCCACGGCACGCAGGCTCACAAGACCGGCCCGGTAAACCCTGCGTAAAATAGCTGCAACCGACGCCGGCGGGCCACCTCCCCAGGTGACCCGCCGGCGTCGGACTTCAAAGAGTGTCAGTCACTGATGAGGTCGTTGACCACAATGGTCTGGTCGCGGTCCGGGCCCACTCCGATGGCCGAGAAGCGCGTACCGGAGAGCTTTTCGAGCGCCAGGACATAGTTCCGGGCGTTCTCCGGAAGGTCCTCGATGTTGCGCGCGCCGGTGATGTCCTCCGTCCAGCCCTCGAAGTACTCGAAGATGGGCTTGGCGTGGTGGAATTCGGTCTGGGTCATGGGCATTTCGTCATGCCGGACACCGTCTACGTCGTAGGCCACACACACCGGGATCTGTTCGATCCCTGTGAGCACGTCCAGCTTGGTGACGAAATAGTCGGTGAACCCGTTGACCCGGGACGCGTGGCGGGCCAGGACGGCGTCGTACCAGCCACACCGGCGCGGGCGGCCGGTGTTGACGCCGAATTCGCCGCCGGTCTTCTGGAGGTAGAGGCCCATCTCGTCGAACAGCTCCGTGGGGAAGGGTCCGGCACCAACCCGCGTTGTGTACGCCTTGATGATGCCGATGGACCGCGAGATGCGGGTGGGCCCGATGCCGGAGCCCACCGAGGCGCCGCCCGCCGTCGGGTTGGAGGAAGTGACGAACGGGTAGGTCCCGTGGTCGACGTCCAGGAACGTGGCCTGGCCGCCCTCCATGAGCACTACCTTGCCCTCGTCCAGGGCCTTGTTCAGGACGAACGTGCTGTCGATGACCAGCGGGCGCAGGCGCTCAGCGAAGGAGAGGAAGTAGCCGACGATCTCCTCCACCTCGATGTCGCGCCGGTTGTAGACCTTGACCAGGAGTTCGTTCTTCTGGCGCAGCGATCCCTCAACCTTCTGGCGGAGGATGGACTCGTCGAACACGTCCTGGACGCGGATGCCCAGGCGTGCCACCTTGTCCATGTACGCGGGACCGATTCCGCGGCCGGTGGTGCCAATCGCGCGGCTGCCCAGGAACCGTTCGGTGACCTTGTCCAGCACCTGGTGGTAGGGGGCAACCAGGTGCGCGTTGGCGGAAACACGCAGCTTGGACGTGTCCGCGCCGCGCGCTTCGAGGCCGTCAATCTCCTGGAACAGCGCTTCGAGGTTCACCACGCAGCCGTTTCCGATGATGGGAACCGCGTTGGGGCTGAGGATGCCGGCCGGAAGGAGCTTAAGCTCATACTTCTCACCGCCTACGACGACGGTGTGCCCGGCGTTGTTGCCGCCGTTGGGCTTAACGACGTAGTCGACGCGGTGGCCGAGCAGGTCGGTGGCCTTGCCTTTTCCCTCATCGCCCCATTGGGCTCCGACGATCACGATTGCTGGCATGGGATCCTCCCCCATTCGTTCGGGCCGCATCCCAGGTCCATCCCCGTTGATTCACCGGGGGCGGACGGCCGGAAGTCAGCGCCGTTCATGAGAATGCCCCGAAGTTCGCCGTCCCGCCCAGGGCGTGGGCCGCTGGGCAAGGACGCAAGAGTTCCGGGGCTCTTACCACCCAAGTTTAGCCGATGGGCTGCCGATATCCCGCCTGGGCAGCAGCCGAGGCGTGCGGTCCGGCGTTTCATTTCGCCGGGCTTGCTAAACTGTTAAAGACCGACCAGGAATCGGTCCACACCACATTTCAAACCATCCCGGACTTGCGGCGCCCACGACTCGCGCATTTTCCGGATTGGCAGCATCGCCGAGCCCCGCAGGAGACATTGCACTACATGACAGCCCTGGCACCCGAATCTTTCCGCGAGCAGCTCCTGAGCCGCCGTTACGAGCCCAACGTCGCAGCCGTCAACGAGCTGTGCGATTCCCTGCAGGGTGTCAAGCCGCACACCGAAGTCCCCTACGTCGACCCGATGCACGACGTCGACGAGTGCCGCATCATCAGCCTGTACTCAAACATCGGCGAGGCTGACAAGTCCGGCTTCATCACCGCGGGCGACGAGGACGCCGCCACCCGCATGCTGGGCGTGCAGTGGAAGCTGGGCCTGCGCCCGGAGTTCGTGATGCCCTGGAACGTCCACCCGTGGCACACGCCGGGCGAGCCCAACGGCAAGTTCACCCCTGATCAGATCGCCGCCGGCCTCAAGCCGCTGCTCAAGTTTCTGGCCCTGGTCCCGCGCGCCTCCGTCATAGTGGCCCACGGCACCGAGGCCAACCGCCTCGCCAACCTGCTGCTGAAGACCGAGGTGCCGCTGCTCTGGCGCCGCGGACTGAAGACCTACAAGGTCCGTTCCCTCAGCGGCCGCGCCTTCGCCGGAACGCCCGCCCGGCAGGAACAGTACCTCGAGGAAATGCACGTAGCCTACACCGACGCCATGGCACGCACTGGCCTGACGAAGCCCAGCTAGGCCCCACCCCTCACCGAGAGTACGACGGCGGGCGGTCACCTTTTCAGTAAAAG
>DATCNU010000195.1:0-7984 GCA_036565085.1 Arthrobacter sp. | reverse complement strand
TTCACAGTAGAGGTTGGAACGACGTGAGGCTGAGGCTCCAAATCCTCCTCGTACTGAGCCAGGCTACGAATCACACTCACGAGCTCGTTGGCGACGTTGGCGGCGGCTGCCCCAAGCCAAGAAGTTACTGACCGGTTACATGTCCTCTTGGGCCACCTCTAGGAGTACCGGGCCAACTAGAGGTGGTGCGGTGTGGTGTCGGCAAAGGATCCTCCTGCGGGACGGCCGGTGGCCCCACTGGAAATGCGGCCGCAAGGTGCCGTCATAGCCCAGACGCGAGGAGCGCGTCGGCTGCTTTGCGGACCGCGGCATTCCGGAGGCCGTTGGTGGCAGTAATGATTTCCTGCACGAGGTTTGGATCAGCTTTTCCCGCGGGCGGGTGGAGGAGTGCCGATGGTGGATCTTGTTGCGAGACCTGGCGGTATGTGTACTGCGTAACGGCGTCCCATTCTCGTCTAGCTGCGCCAGTGGAATAACCTCATAGCACCACGGATCGCCAGGAGCCACCTGATCCACAGGTCGAAAACAGGACGTTAGGACAGCGATGAGCCAGCAGAGCACGCATCCACCGTCGCCCGCCAGTGAAAACCCCGGTGCAGTGATCAGCCGCAGGGCTTTCACGCTCGCCGCCGTCCTGGGCCTCACAGGATGCGAAAACCCGGTTGGGCCGGGAAGAGCCCGACCGGCGTTCCCCGCGCCTACCGCCGGTGCCGTTGCCTCGTCAGGTCCTTCACCTGCTCCTCCCGCACCTAGCCCAGGCCCACCGGGTAAGGAACAGATCGTGGCAGCCTTCACCGGTCAAATACCCCAGGCATGGGGAATGCAACTCCCCGGGGTCCTCACCAAACTCCCGGCCGGCAGCACCGGAATCGCTCTGACCTTCGACTGCTGCGGCGGTCCCGGCGGCAACGCCGTAGACCAGGCCCTCATTGATACCCTGCAAAAGACCGGAACCCCGGCAACCTTTTTCCTGAACTTCCGGTGGATTCAGGCGAACCCCGGGACTGCGAAGTCACTGGCCGAAAACCCTCTGTTCAGCATCGGAAACCACGGCAGGCGGCACGTTCCGCTCTCGGTCACCGGCCGCAGCGCCTACGGCATTCCCGGGACCGCCAGCGTGGCGGAGATCTACGACGAGGTCATGCTCAACCAGGACGCCCTCCACACGCTCACCGGCAAAACAGTCCGCTATTTCCGGTCCGGGACCGCCCACCTTGACGACATTGCCGTACGTATTGTCCAAACACTGGGACTCGTTCCGGTCTCCTTCGCCGTCAACGGCGACGGCGGTGCTACCTACCCCGCCGCGGTGGTGTCCCGTGAAGTCAGCAAAGCCAGGGCCGGGGACATCGTCATCGCCCATGCCAACCACCCGAGGGGAGGAACAGCCGCCGGCATCGCCGGCGTGCTGCCGGCACTGCACGCCGCAGGAATCACCCCCGTCCGACTCACCGATACCTGATCTGACAGCCGGTGACACTTCAGGCGCTGCCGGGCTGCCCGCTTCGGGATCCCACGCCCTCTGCCGGATCCATCAAACTTGGCAAGGATCAGCTCTGCGCGTGCTCACACCGTTGACCGTCGACGTCCACGCCGAAACCGGCACCGGCACCTGATCACCGCCGCACCCAGACCCGATACCGGCAGCGCACCAGCTCACACTCCGGCGCACTTGGCCGGATCCGAGCCGGACCTTTGCTGAGAGGCATGCCCAGCCAGCGGATTGGCCACACCTGCCGGCCCGGTACAACTTGGAGTCTTCGAGCATAGACCCAGGGAACCCCAGAGGCATGGGGGCTGGATCAGAGCGCCAGTACACGATGACCAGGCCCGCGGGCGGTCCCTCCACACACCGGCGGGCTGGTCGTTCAGTAGAACGCCGATCAGGACAGTGGCCGCTAACAAGCCGTCGATGAAGGTTACTTCTCTCTCGGTAAAGAGAACAGGATTACCCGAGGCCCCTGCTGGAGCGCGTTTTCCCGGGGCCGGTGCTAATCCGAAGAAGCGCTCAATGAACAAGCGTGGCCTGTTCGGGGCGTTCAGGAACGGCGCAAGGTCAGCATAAGCTCGAGGGACTGGCAGCGTTCCACCCCGGAGCCCGTGCCGCGTTTGTGGAGGCTACCATGGGGTCCAGAACCATGCGGAAGGGTGTCGAGTGCGGCGGATCGTCATTGAAGGGGGAAAGGGCTCGGTCGAGCTCGGCGCCGACGGTGTCATCCACCTAGACTGGACGCCCAAAGTCAGAATTGACGTAGTCGACGCGCAGGCAGCCATGGCGATGGTCAACGAGGTCTGCAACGGCGTGGAATATCCCATGCTGGTCGATATGGCTGACACTGAGACGGTCAGCCGTGAGGCCCGCGCCGTATGGGCCACCCCGTGCGCGGCTTCGCGGATCGCCCTCCTCGGCTCCAGTCCGGTGGATCGAGTCATCGCTAACTTTTTCCTCGGCGTCCACACGCCGCCGTGCCCCACGCAGTTCTTCACTTCCAGGAGCGAGGCCATGAATTGGCTGCTCGGAAACACCGCCCCCTGATCCAAGGGTGCCCATCCGCTGGTAGGGCACTTCTTACCCGCAGATCCCGTCAATCCTGGGTTTTCAGCGAAACGTCCGGTGTCGCCCCGCTTTCCTGCGCCGTTGTCCTGCCCGTACTGGTTGAACCCGGCGTGGGCGGGGTGCCGGAGGTCGGGTTGGTGCCACCGGCAGAGGTCAGCTTCGGTGCTATGGAGGGGTCTAAGCGAACCATCCCGCCCGGTCAGGGTTCGGCTAACGGTCACCACGGGTGACGTTTAGCGCTGCGAAAACGCCGCCACTTATCGCCGTGATTCACAGGCCACTTGTTTCGAGTGTCATTTTCAGGAGTCGCCTGCACGGAATTTCAGAAGTCGTCTGAACTGCGATTGTTTGTCCGTATGGGGATCGGTTTACGGGACGAGGTGACGGCGTGTTAGGCACCTACTCGGCAACGGGCGGGCCCCGCGCCCGTTGCCGAGCGTGGGACTACCGAGACGATGATGTCTTGCCAGACGCGCGGCCTCAGGGGATCGCGAGTTCCATGACGGGGGTGAAACGCACGTCATTGTCAGGCTTTCCAGGCCTTTCCCCGCCGAGCCTAAGCGCCAGGGCTTGCGGCGCAGGGCTGGACCTGGTGGTTGTGCCCGCGGCCGGGTTCAGCGTCGGCGGGTGTTTTGTGTGCTGTTGTCCATGGGGCGGAAGCCGAGCCGGCCGTTGAGTCTGCCGATCGAATTCGGGCACCAAGGGTCCGGGCAGCACCAGTTATGCACCGGGGGCCGTTCTTCCCGGGCCATCGTCAGCCGTGACGCGCGCCGGATAGGAGCGGCCAGGCGTCCGCACTCACAACAAAGGTATTGAATAAAAATCACAGCCCCCAGGGTCAGCGTCAGCGGCGACCAAGTGCTCGTTTTGCTTCTGCCTTAACATACGCCTGACACAGCTCTTGTCATACAGTTTCGTGTTTATGAAATTGTTTCGGGTGCCTTCGGTGCGCATAGGAAAGGCACTATCCAGGGGGTTGGAAGGATGGTTCCGGAAGAGTTTATGCTGGTGAAGGCCCAGGTTAGCCCGGCCCCTTGCACGGAATCCCGTTATTCCACCCGGAGCAGGGGGAGAAAGCAGTATGCAACGTCACCGGGTATGAGGGCGGATAAAGAATCGTCAGCGCGGGCGACGCCTGCGCCGGAACAGATCGAGGAACTGTTACCCATGCCCACTCCCGTTACCCCTGGTTCTCAACAGGCCCCCGAAGTCCTTCAGGTAGTGGCCGAGGACCCGAAGTCTTTGCAGGATGATCTGGATCGCGCCGTGGAACAGATCCTCGCAACTGCCATGCCCAGGGACCGGCGAGGGGTCCTCGTTACCCGCCGGAGCCTGTCCCTGTTCACCGTGGAAGCCAGCAACGATGTCCCGCCTGGCACGATCTTGGAAAAGGACCGCTGGCACCGCCCGGTCACGCATCCGTCCCCCGAACCGGGGGACGGTACCGGCCTGTGATCCCCGGCCCGGCCCAGACACCCCAGGATCTCTGGCGAACAGATCCGGCGACATTGCGGGACATCGTGCTGGGCCGGGACGCGATGGAGGCCCGCCTGGACCGGTGCCCGGCGCTGGAACGGGTCTGGATCCTGTGCCTGCTGGACCGGACCCAGGAAGCCATCACTGAAGGACAGGAACTGCTGGATGCGTCATCGGACCGGCTCCATCCCTTGCTGTTACTCGCCCAGGCATACCAGCGGCAATACTCCTGGCACGAAGCCGCAAGGCTGCAGGAAGAAGCCCTGCGCCTGGCCCGCACCCGGGCACGGGAAGCACTGGTCCGGCGTCAGATCGGCCGCCGGTTATTCGATGAAGCCCGGTACCGGGAAGCGGCAGCAGAATTTGAATGGGCCCGCGATCTCTACCGCAGCACCGGGCAGCGCGAACACCTGGTCCAGGCCTGCCAACAGGCACTGGACAGAGCACGGGCGCTCAGCCGCAGGCTGCCATGAGCTGGGCAGTCGTCGAACCGCTCAAGCTGGTGCAGGGCAGTGAGGACGATGGTCAAACCCCTGGCAGGCCCGACCAGGCAACAGGACCTGGGCGATCTGCAGAGCCGGCGGATGCACTGAACCTCAGTAGTACCACCACCGCGGTTTCCTGGAGGTTTCGAGGTCTTCCATTGCAAGGGCAAGAACTTCCTGATCGATTGCTCTTAGTTCGTACATCTCATGTATGTACGCCTCAAACTCGAACGGTTGCGCATCACCGCCGTTGGCCCAGTACCGCAGCCACAACTCTCCGACGCTTATTTCACCCCGGTCGACCAGGGTTTGCGCTGTTCGTCGTGGATCTTCCACAATAACTACCTTCATCGCCAGCGGTCCCCATACCAGCGTGGGCCGCTCCGGTTGTCGTCCCTACTGCCCGAGACATAGTCAATGGTTCCAGACATTAGGCCAAAGGTCACCAGCAGCAAACTGAAAAAGGGATGTCCAGGTGAGGAGATTGGGTAAGCAAGCCCGTCCAATCCAACTAGTTGACCGTCTTCGGGAATCCAGGCCGAGCAGGAGGTCAGCGAGAGTCGGGGTTTGTCCTGACGCAGGCCACGGCAAACCAGCCGCGCTGCTTGGGGCTCTGTGGTGGTTCCCGGATGCAGCCCTAACGGTTTGACTTGAAAAAGCCTCCTAATATGCTTTCACAAGCGCCTCGATGCATCCCCCAATAGCATCGGGGCGCTGCCATGTCCTGGCCCCGCAGCGAGGCTGGAGCCACCAGCAACAACCGCAGGAACAGGCAGCAGGTCGATGTCCATCCCGCCGAGCCGGCGGCAATGCGGTGCCCTTGCTCCCCCCGCTGGCTCAGCACATCGTCGGCTGCGACGGTTAAACAGCGCAGGCCCGGCTCGTCATACCATCCGGAAGACTGCCAGGCTCACTTCTCAGGGCTATGTGGTTGAGGACCAATGCTCAGGAAAGTCACGTTAGTGATTGGTCTTCCTTGATTTGGCGGCAATTTTGAGCATGTCGATTCTGTTGTCACCAAGGTTTTCAGTCGTTGTTTCCCAACACGGCTTGTCAACGTGGACGGCGTCGAGTCCTGCGGATGAGGATATAGAGGGTGGCCAGAGCGGTCAGGGCGGCCGCCGCTATGACGTAGGGGTTGATGCCGGCGTGAACTGAGAGGACAGATCAACCAGCGCGTCGCCGTCGTCGATCAACATCTGCCGGAACTGTCATCTTAGAGACGTACCCCAGAATCGGAACCGGCCGGCCAACCAAGAAAACGCCCGAAACTCCGCACCTACCTGGAGGATGACCGATGAATGCACAGGGCTTCATTGCCACGAAGGAGCACCGCCGGTTCATGGAGTTCGCCGACGCGGTCCGGCGTCAGCGCACCATCGGAATCTGCTTCGGCCAGGCAGGAATCGGCAAGACCCTCTCCGCCCTGCGCTACGCCAACTGGCACAAAGCGGAAAACCTTCTCGAGCAGTGGGGTCCCCGGGACGACTTCGACAGTACTTGAAAAATGTCGACGTCGATGGATCCGAAGAAGTTGATGTTCTCGCTGTGCGCCGGGGAGATGTGGGCCAGCACCTCGTCGTCGATGCGCCGCCACTGAACCCACGACCTTTCGACGGGGGCGGCCGGTTACCCAACGGACATGTTGTCCGGCCCAGGCTGCTTCTTTGAAAACAGTTCATGCAGAGAACGCCTTTTCCTTGTAGCTTGGGAAGTGCGGGTCTGAATACCGTGTCGGTGCTGGGCTGACGCGGATTCTTCAGGCACACATGGAGGGGGCCATGAGCGACGTGGTCGTGGCTGTAGTGATAGAAGACGATGAGGACATGCGCAACCTGATCGGAGGAATTCTTCTCCAATGGGGTTTCGAAGTTCATACAGCATCCGGCGGCCGCGAAGGCGTTGAGTTGGTTCGGGATGTCAGCCCCGATGTCGTGACCGTGGACGTGGGCCTGCCGGACATTGACGGGTTGGAAGTTCTGCACCGGATCCGAGAGTTCAGCGACGCCTATATTGTGATGCTCACTGGCAGGGCTGACGAGCCCTACCAACTGGCTGCCCTGTACTCCGGGGCCGATGAGTACATCACCAAGCCCTTCCGGCCGCGGGAGATGCGGGCCAGAATCACTGCGATGTTGAGCCGGGCACGGCCCCGGACCGCGGACGGTCATTCCCCCCGAAACCTCGGCTGAGCACCCCCTTCCGGGACACGGAAGGGGGGAGTCGGTTCTCCGGGACAACAGGCTGGACATGGATTACAGGCGGCGGACGGCAACAGTGGGCAGGATTGCGGTGGAGCTGACGCGGAGCGGGTTCGAACTCCTTCGCGAGCTGCTTCGGGGGGCCGGAGCGGTCATCTCCCGTTCTGAACTCGTCCGTGCCATCCGGGGCGGGGAAGGCGAAGGCGCCTTCACCAAAGACGCCGACGAACGTGGCGTGGAGAAGCACATCGGGGACCTTCGCCGCAAGCTCGGTGACGATCCGGGGTCGCCCTCGCTGGTTGCAGCCCGACCGCGGAGCAGGCTAACGGTTGACTGCGGAAAGGTCACAACGGCCGGACGGCCCGTCTTAGGATGGTGGAGGCTGCGACGGGGCCGGCAGTTATCGGTCGGCCCCTATGTACCGGAGCTGTAGTTCGTTGACCGTCGCTCGGCCGTGGATTGCGATCATGGCCAGCAGGGCCGCCCCGTCCTGCAGGTCCCCTTCGCGGACGGCAGCCTCCAGCCTCTCCGCGAGATACGCCAACCGTAACGCGCCGACCATGGCAGATGAGACTTTCAGGCTGATCACCGCGTCAAGGGCTGCGGCCCGGTCCTCACGCCCGAGGGAGGCAATGAGGCGATGCTGGCGCGGCCCCCACATGGAGGCATAGTCGTTGGCAAAATCCCATGCAACGACCGGCTGCCCCAGCTGTTCTGCCAGGTTTTCCAGCACTGCCGTATCCAGCAACGGCACCTCTCGGCCGCCAAGGGACAGGTCCCCGCCCGCGGGGGCTCCGAAGGATGCCCTTTCGTCGACGGGATCCGTATCTTCGTCGCCGGAGTGTGCTGATCCTGAAATGGCCATCATCCAAAGTACGTCCCCGATTGACGGAATAACCCGATTTCGGTTGATCCTGCGGAAATCTTGGGCCTTCCTTGACGCTGGGGAAACGGGTCCGTGCTCCGTCACACCCCGCGATGCGGTTTCGGTGTCCCGATTGCGGAAGGCTGAGCGGACCCCTTCTCGTGCGGTGCAATCGGCGAATCTCAGCCCAAGCACTGATGTCAATAATTGTTAGACCCCGTCTCTCTTTGCGATTCAGCTACCGCTTTCGTGCATTAGTTTCGTTGAAGTCGCCGGTGGACGAAGGTCAGGGCAGCCATGGATGCTGCGCCCAGAATGACGGCGAAGACAGTTGCACCCGCCCCGAGGCCGACGGTGTCGATGAGGAATCCGGTAGCGACGGGGATGAGTCCGGCCGGTA
>DATCNU010000194.1:0-25050 GCA_036565085.1 Arthrobacter sp. | reverse complement strand
TTTCAGTAAAAGGTGACCGCCCGCCGTCGTACTCTAACTACTTGCCTTCGATGGCTGCCTTCGCTGCCGGGTCCGAGTCCTTGAGGAACTTCTCGATGCGTTCCGGCTCGTCTGCCTCGCCGATGGCCGCAGAGGCGCGCCCCAGCGAATACAGCGACCGCAGGAAGCCGCGGTTGGGTTCGTGCTCCCACGGAATGGGCCCCACGCCGCGCCAGCCGTTGCGCCGCAGCGAGTCCAGCCCGCGGTGGTAGCCCACGCGGGAGTAGGCGTAGGAATCGATGGTGCGGCCCTCGGCCCACGCCTCCTCTGCCAGAACAGCCCACAACAGTGAGGACGTGGGGTGCTTGGCCACGAGGTCCAGGGCTTCCTGGCCCGCCGCCAGCTGCTGGTACACGTCAGTCTCGGCAGGCAGGAGCGTGGGCTCAGGGCCCATCAGGTTCTTGCGGAACTCGTCGGACATCCTTAGAACGTCTTGCCGAGGGAGCCGAGCTGCTTGGCTGCTTCGACCACTCGGGCGGCCAGGCCGGCTTCGGCCGAAGCGCCCCAGACCCGCGGGTCGTACAGCTTCTTGTTGCCGACCTCGCCGTCAACCTTCAGCACGCCGTCGTAGTTCTTGAACATGTGGTTCACGACGGGACGCGTGTAGGCGTACTGGGTGTCGGTGTCGATGTTCATCTTGATGGTTCCGTACGAAACGGCGTCGGCGATTTCCTGGTCGGAGGAACCCGAGCCGCCGTGGAATACGAGGTCGAACGGGTTCTCCTTGCCGATCCTGGCACCCACCTGGGCCTGGATGTCCTTCAGGATCTCGGGGCGCAGTTTGACGCCGCCGGGCTTGTACACGCCGTGCACGTTGCCGAAGGTCAGCGCCGTGATGTAGCGGCCGTTCTCGCCGGAGCCAAGAGCCTCGACGGTGGCCAGGGCGTCTTCCACCGTGGAATAGAGCTTGTCGTTGATGGCGTTCTCGACGCCGTCTTCCTCGCCGCCGACGGCCCCGATCTCCACCTCGAGGATGATCTTGGCGGCCGCGGTGCGTTCCAGCAGCTCACGGGCGATGCGCAGGTTTTCCTGCAGGGTCTCGGCGGAGCCGTCCCACATGTGCGAGTTGAACAGCGGGTTCCGCCCTGCCTTGACCTCAGCCTCGGAAGCCGCAAGCAACGGCAGGACAAAGCCGTCCAGCTTGTCCTTGGGGCAGTGGTCCGTGTGCAGCGCGATGTTGACGTTGTAGTTCTTGGCCACTTCGCGGGCGAAGGCGGCGAAGCCCAGGGAACCGGCGACCATATCCTTCGTGGACGCGCCGGACCAGTAGGCAGCTCCGCCGGTGGAGACCTGGACGATGCCGTCGGACCCGGCGTCGGCGAAACCGCGCAGGGCTGCATTGAGCGTCTGCGAGGATGTGACGTTGACGGCCGGGTATGCGAAGCCGCCCGACTTGGCACGGTCGATCATCTCGGAGTAGATCTCTGGGGTTGCAATGGGCATGCTGACTCCTCAAGTGAATTTCGTCTGCGGGTTTCTGTTGACCCTGGAGTGAACCTCGTCGGCTACGAACCATCCTAGCCATTTCTGGCGCAACGCCGTGTTTCGGGTCACGCGGCCGGGTAACAGTCGTGTCAGACGTGCTGGTTGAAAACGTGCCGGCGCACCCAGGCGTGCATGGCGATCGCCGCCGCCGAGGCCGCGTTGATGGAGCGGGTGGACCCGAACTGCTCGATCGAGAGGGTGGCCTCCGCCGCCTCGTGGACCTCGGGCGTCAGGCCCGGCCCTTCCTGGCCGAACACCAACACACAGTCCTTGGGGAGTTCGTAGGTTTCCAGCGGGACCGAGTCCGGGAAGATGTCGATGCCGATGATAGCCAGCCCCTCCCCCTGCGCCCACGCCACGAAGTCGTCGACAGTCGCGTGGTGGCGGACATGCTGGTAGCGGTCGGTGACCATCGCCCCGCGGCGGTTCCACCGGCGTCGTCCGATGATGTGGACTTCTTTTGCGAGGAACGCGTTGGCGGTCCGCACCACGGTGCCGATATTCATATCGTGCTGCCAGTTTTCGATGGCGATGTGGAAATTGTGCCGTCTGGAATCCAGATCCGCCACGATCGCTTCGTGCTTCCAGTAGCGGTACTTGTCCACCACATTGCGCCGGTCGCCGTCTGCCAGCAGCTCCGGATCCCAATGGTCCCCGGCAGGCCAGTCGCCTTCCCAGGGCCCGACGCCGACCTCCGCCCTGGGCTCCGGCGCATCCTCGGGCGGGGGAACGGACAAGTCAGGGTTCTGGGGGTGGTCAGTCACCACTCAACACTAGACTGAGCCTTTGGAACGTTCATCACTGGCGGAGGAGAAACATGGCAAAAGCAGACCAGGTCAGGGAATCGCCGGCGGTGTACCGGAGCGGGCAGGAGATCGAGTGCTGGTTGACCGATATGGACGGCGTACTGGTCCACGAAAACCAGGCTGTCCCGGGAGCTGCAGAACTGATCCAGCGCTGGGTGGACACATCCAAGCGCTTCCTGGTGCTGACCAACAACTCCATCTTCACGCCCCGGGATCTTGCCGCCCGGCTGCGCGCCTCCGGCCTGGAAGTCCCGGAAGAGAACATCTGGACCTCTGCGTTGGCTACGGCCCAGTTCCTCAAGGACCAGGTGCAGGGTTCCGGTTCAGGCAACCGTGCCTACACCATCGGGGAGGCAGGGCTCACTACGGCGCTGCACGAGGCAGGCTTCATCCTCACCGACCAGGATCCCGACTTTGTGGTGCTTGGCGAAACCCGCACCTATTCCTTCGAGGCCATCACGATGGCCATCCGCCTGATCCTGGCGGGTGCACGCTTCATCGCCACCAACCCCGACGCCACCGGCCCTTCCAAAGACGGGCCCATGCCCGCCACCGGTGCCATCGCGGCGCTTATCACCAAGGCCACCGGCCGGGAACCGTATATCGTCGGCAAGCCCAATCCCATGATGTTCCGCTCCGCGATGAACCAGATCGACGCACACTCAGAGACCACAGCCATGATCGGGGACCGGATGGACACGGACATCATCGCCGGCATGGAAGCCGGCCTCCACACCGTGCTGGTCCTGACCGGCATCACCCAGCGCGAGCAGATCGCGTCCTACCCGTTCCGCCCCAACCAGGTCCTCAATTCCGTGGCGGACCTCAAGAGCCAGATCTAAAAGCCGGAATTAGAAAACCGTCACCCTTGTTCCGCCTCCGGGCAAGGGGAAGTAGTCGTTCATCAGACGCTCCACGATGGGGCGGTAGATTCCAGGGTTCCAACCCGGGCTGGCGTGCGCCGGCCGGGCGCCGTCCGTCTGCAGGTCGGTGGACACCATGTTGGACCGGAACGCCACCGCCCATTTGTCCCGGGCAGTCCCATAGTCAACCGTTTGGTCCCCGGGGTTGCCGATAAAGGCCATCCGCGTGCCGCCCATTTTGTCTTTGAACGCGGTGCCGTCGAAGTGGTAGATGTAGTCGGACTCGGTCTGGATGAGCAGAGTGGACGGTGCGATGGGAGACAGCTGCTCCAGGGTCTGGTCCAGGATCTGGCGCCAGGACCGCTCGTCCTTGTGGATCACCCGCTCACCCAGCTCATAACTGCCCCGCACCACGGAGGGGAGGCGGATTCCGCTCTCGTAGAGGAACACCACGCCGTCGAACCAGCTCTGGTCGAGGACATCGTTTTTGTTATAGGGGCTGGAATCGAGCAGGATGAAGTCCACTTCCACGCCCGCGAGCTCCCGCAGCTTGTAGGCCACCTCGGTGGCCACCATTCCTCCAAAGCTCTGCCCATAGAAGAAGAGCTTCTTCAGCTTCTTCACCCGGATGTGCTCCAGGACTGCAATGACCAGGTCATCGATGTCCAGACCCAGGTTGGAATATCCGACGGCGGCCAGCTGGCCGCGCTTGTTCAGGGCTCCGCGGAGTGAGTTCAGGATCCATTGGGCTTCTTCCCAGCTCGTCTTGTAGCCCGGGAAGAGGAACCAGCTGGCCTCCGGGTAGTAGGCGTCGGCGAAGTCGTCCGGTACCGTCAGGATCCTGCTGGCCCGGCGCTCTGCCTGGATCCGCCGGGTTAACAGCATGTCCGCGGCGAGCAATGATGAGGCGCCGGCCCCGATCAGGAAGCTGCGGCGCGAGAACCGCCGGAGGGCAGCGGCCTCGGCGAGCAGCCGGATTTCCGCAGCGCACGGCTGTTCCCCCTGCTCTGGTTCCCCGGTTTGCGGCACACCTCTACCGTAGCCACAGGGGAAGCAGTCACTGCAACTGCATGTCCATGGCCTTCAGGCCGGGACGCCGATTCAGCCGGCAGCCTCCTCGCGTGCCGCGGGCGGAAGCACGGTGTCTGCAGGATGGCGCCGCGAGATCTCCTGGCCAATGTCGTTGTAGCGGGCCAGCAGGTCCGACCCGGCGAATGCCTCGGGGGTGTCCAGCAGGGCAAAGAGCGAGTCACTGGCGCCCAGGAGTTCATCATCGGAATATCCCGCCAGGCGTCCCCCCAACACGCCGTGGCCGGTCGCATCTGCCGCCGGGGGCCCGTCCGCTCCGTTCGTGAGCACGTCGGTGATGGCCAACGACTGTTCGTTGATGCTTGCGGTAGCCCCGTCCGTGGCAGGGGCCGTCAGCTGCAGCGAAACGCCTTCGCCGTCAATTCCGGGCAGCGTCTCACCGTCAACGGCATTGAGATCGTTCCGGAGGCCCGCCAGCGCTGCTGACTCGATGAACGCTGCGCCGGAAAGGTCAACGCGGATATGGGAACTGATCCCCATGCCCCGGACGCGGCGGATGATGTGCACGAGGGAGGTCCGGGATTCCTGGTTGAGGCTCCCCCGGATATCGATCCTGACGACGTCAGTCACGACGTCGAGCTTAACGAGGGCATGCAGTTTGCGGTCCATAGGTACTCCAAAAAAGGGTGTCTATGGCCGACGGCTCAACCTCGGCAAGCCTATCTTCCGCGTGCTTCCGGCACAAGCCGCAAAATCGGGAGAGCCTATCCGGCCTGCTGGTCCGGTTCCTGGCAATGCGTCCGCGTGCCTGTCCCGCCGACCGACTCCACCAGCGACTTGGCAATATCGCGCAGCTTGGTGTTGCTGTTGCTCGATGCCTCTGTGAGGATTCTGGCCGCGGTGTCCTGGCTGCAGCGGTTCTGCGTGACTATCCCCACCGCGATGTCGATCGTGGTCCGGGACTCGAGGGTGGCACGCAGGTTTGCCGCACTGTCCGTATGGAGCGAAAACCGGACGGCAAGGCGGAGCGCCTGGGAGATTTCCCGGGTGTAGCCCCTTGCTTTGGCGGATGCGCGTTCATCGAACTTGTGCGGCACGTCCGAATAGAGGTTCAGGGCCGCCCTGGCGTCCCCCTGCAAATTGAAGGGCAGCGACAGCACTGACCGCAGCCCGTGGGAAGCAACCGCGTTGGCGTAGTCAGGGCCCCACCGGTCCTCGTCGAACAGGTCCGGGACGTGGACTTCCCGCTCTTCTTCCGCGGCCGTGAGGCACGGGCCCTGGGACAGCGAGTACTGGATTTGGTCCACTTCACGGGCGGAGTCGCTGCTCCAGCCGATGGTGGCGGCCTTGCGGTCCCGGAGCAGCGTGATTCCGCACAGCGCGTCGTCGCCGTCGCCCGCCATCTGGGGGGGCCGAGAACCTGGCTAATTCAGGCACCCCCGGGGGCGCGTCCAGCAAGCAGGCCCCGCGCAGGGCGGACCCGCCTCAGGCGAGTCCGAGTTCGTCCTTGCCGAATGCGAACAGGTACGGCACTCCGGTCTCGGCCTCGATCCTTTCCTTGGCGCCTGTGTCCCGGTCCACGATCACCGCGACAGCGACGACGTTGCCTCCGGCCTTCCGTACGCCCTCAACGGCGGTCAGCGCCGAGCCGCCGGTGGTGGAGGTGTCCTCAAGCACCAGCACTTTGCGTCCTTCGACTGACGGCCCCTCAACCTGGCGGCCCATACCGTAGGACTTCTGGGCCTTCCGGACAACGAAAGCGTCAACGTTCCGTCCGGCATCCACGGCAGCGTGCATCACTGCCGTACCCACGGGGTCGGCACCCATGGTCAGGCCGCCGGCGCACTCAAAGTCGATGCCGGCGTCGTCCGCCAGGGCCAGCATGACCTGCCCGACCAGCTTGGAGGCCTCATGGTGGAGGGTGATGCGGCGCAGGTCGATGTAGTAGTCGGCCTCAGCACCGCTGGAGAGGATCACCTTGCCGCGGACAACGGCAAGCTCCTTGATCAGTTCGAGCAGGCGGGCACGGGCAGCGGCAGCGTCAAGAGGGGAAGTCATGGCTCCCAGTTTAGTGGCACCCCATCGGGTGGCCCTCCGTTCAGGGACGCCTGGCGAACGCAGGCGCGTGTTCGGGCCGGGGCCCCAGGGCGATCATCCGGGGCATCAGCCGCCGCACCAACGGCACGTGTTGGACGACAAACAGCAGGACCGGCGGAACGCCTGTCCACTTCCCGGCGAACAATGGAACGAAGACTGCCCGGTGCAGGATGCGCTGGACCGTCTGCACAACAACGGTGGGCATGTGGCGCCGCCGTTGGACCGCGGCGAGATCCTTGACCGGGACGTGTCCCCGAAGCAGGGCCGGTGCCAGGCGCTCCGCTGCCGCAACGGCATCCTGGATGGCCAGGTTGATGCCCACGCCGCCGACGGGCGACATCGCGTGCGCGGCGTCCCCGATGCACAGGAATCCGTCCGTGTACCAGCGTTTGAGCCGGTCCAGCCGGACATCCAGCCAGTGGAGGTCATTGAGTGAACGGATGGAGTCCACCCGGTCCGCCAGGTCGGGGCGGAGCGCGGCGACCCGCTCCCTGAACCGTTCAACACCCTCGGAGCGGATCCGCACGTCCGCCCCCTTGGGACCGAGGTACCCCATCTGGTAGTAGTCGTCGCGGTACAGGGCGATCATGGCTTCACGGTTCCGGAGCGCCGGAACCACTCCGGCCACGGCCCCCTTTTCCGAAGCATGGCGCGGAAGCTTGAACCACCATGTGTCGAAGGGCACCGGATAGTCTTTCGGCTGCAGGCCGGCGGCCCGGCGCAACACCGAATGGCGCCCGTCCGTCGCCACCACAAGGTCGGCGTAAAGCGCCCCTTCCGTGCTGCCGGCGCCGGGGACCGGCCCGACAGCACCCGTCTCTTCTGCACCCCGTTTCCGATAGCGGACACCGGTGACGCGTCCGCCGTCGAACACTAATGACGTGGCTTCGTGCTCCATCAGGAGCGTGAAGGTGGGTTCGCGCTCAGCCTCCGCGGCCAGGAAGTTCAGGAAGTCCCATTGCGGCATCATGGCGATGTAGTTGTACGGGGGCTTCAGGGACGTGAAATCGCCGACGGTGACCATGCCGGCGCCGCCCGGTATGGGGAAGGCAACGCTGCTCAGCCGGCTCTGCGGAAGTTTGCGGAATCCGGCGCCGAGGCCCAGCTCGTCAATCAGCCTGATGGTGGAGGCATGCACGGTGTCGCCGCGGAAATCCCGCAGGAAGTCGCCATGCTTTTCGAGGACCGTGACCTGGACCCCTGCCCGGGCCAGCAGCAGTCCCAGCATCATGCCGGCAGGTCCTCCGCCGACTACAGCGCACCCCGTTCGCTCCATGCCCCAACGCTACGCTGTACCCGCACCGGCCGCACGTGCATTTGCCCGCGTGCCGCCAGAGCCGGCCGGGCCATTGTCGCAGGTCAGAGCCTCGTGTCGAAGGAATCGCAAAAGACGTTCTCGTTGAACGTTCCGTGGAATGTGGACTTGCCCTGGATCTTTTCAATGGTCGCCCGGATGGCTTCGCGTGTTCCGGCATGGGCGTGGATTGCGGTCCTGACCATGGGAACGTCGATCAGGTGGTTGGGCTGGTTCAGCGAAACGAAAACGGTGGGAACTTCCGTGGCATACCAGGGGATTTCCGCGGCCATCGGCGAGGACCACTTGATCCGGATTGCCGCCTCCTGGGCAAAGCCCTTGACGTTCGCGAAGATGAAGGCGGCATCGTACTTTTCCGCGTAGTCGCCCGTGGCTTCCTCGGAGATGACGGACATGAAGTCGATACCCGGCTCCCCCGCCGCTTCGCGCTGCTCCGCGGTCTTGAATGTATGGACCTCGAATCCGGCTCTTTCCAGTTCGTCCTTGACGGTCTCAAGGTAGGCCAGCGGATCGGCCCGGGTGAAGTCCGGCCCGCCCGAGATGCCGTACAGCCGGATCCGCTTATGGCTTTCCGGGGTGATGGGCAGGTTGTTCGCGGTGTCCTTGACCAGGGTGACAGTCTTGTCCGCAATGTCTGCGGCAATGGCGCGGTGCACTTCGCCGCCGATCACGGCAAGCGCTTCGGGAGGTGGCACCAGTTCTGTCCGTTGCGCCGAATGCAGGCCGAGGGTGGCTTTCAGGCCCAGGATCCTGCGCAGGGAATCGTGCAGCCGCTCCTCGCTGATCACACCGGTCTTGTAGCCCTCCATCATGTACCGGAAGTCTTCGGCGGGGTTGCGGAAAAACAGGAACATGTCACATCCGGCGGCGATGGTGGCGGGGACCAGGTCCTTGCGCTTCATGGTCTGGGTCAGCCCAACCATCTGGGACGCATCGGTGAGAATGAGGCCGTTGAAGGCAAGATCGCCGCGCAGCAGGTCCTGGACCAGTTCGGGAGACAAGGTTGCGGGCAGGATATCCCTGTCCGCCATGCCTGGCCGGAAATGCCGGGAAAGCTCCGGCGCCCCGATGTGGCCGATCATGATGGACTGCATGCCGTGGCCGATCAGTTCGCGGTACACGTACCCGAATGTCCGGTTCCACTCCTCGTAGCCAAGGGTGTTGTACGAGGTCACCACGTGTTGGTCACGCTCGTCTATTCCGTCGCCGGGGAAATGCTTCATGGCACAGACAGTCGGCGACTCGCTGATGCCATCGAAATACTCCTTGGCCCGCTCCACCACAATCTCAGGTGTGTTGCCGAAGGAGCGGGTGGAGATGACCGTATTGCGCCAGTTGTAGTGGATGTCCACGATCGGGGCGAACGCCCAGTTGCAGCCCAGGGCCGCCGTCTCAACTCCGGCCACCTGTCCCATCTGCCTGGCGATGGATTTGTCCGGGTGCGAGCCGGCCTGCAGGTGCGTACAGACGAAGGTGCCGTCGTCGCAGCTGCCCGCGCCGCCCATTTCCGGATTGGAAGCTATCAGCAGCGGCACCCTGGTTTTGGACTGCGCATACCGGATGTGCTCCTGCACCGCGGCGGACGGCCCCGGACGGTAGCGCATTCCGCCGACGTGATAGTTCTGCAGGATTCCGTCAAGGTATTCCGGGGAGTAGTCGTTGTTGTGGTTGATGAACAGCTGCCCGATCTTCTCCTCGAGCGTCATCGCTGCCAGTGTGGACTCCACCCATGCGATCGCGGCGTCATCGAGATTGAACGGCGCCGCCTGAAGGTCGGCCTCAAACTGGCGTCCGGGCGGCCGTCCGGTGCTTGCCGGCGGGGCCGGCGCGGAACGCCCGGCACCGATTGCTCCGGCGATACCGGCGAGCACCGCGGCCACGACGGCGTCCACAGGCGCCGCAATGTCCACCACTAACCCCGCTTCGTCGGTCTCGAGCGGCTCCAGGGTTGCCAACTGGGAATCCAGCAAAGCGGGCGGCATGAAATGCCCGGAACGCCCCTCAAGCCGCGCGGACAGAACCTCCTTGCTGCCGTTCAGATGGAGGAAGAGGGCGTCCGGGGCCTGGGCGCGGATGGCGTCGCGGTAGCGGCGGCGCAGGGCCGAGCAGGCCATCACCATGCCGTCCCCGGCAGCGGCGAGTTCAGCGCCCACGGTGGCGAGCCATGGCCAGCGGTCCTCGTCCGTCAGGGGCGTTCCGGCTGCCATCTTGGCGACGTTTTCCACCGGGTGGAGGGAATCGCCGTCGAGGAAGCGCAGTCCCAGTGCGCGGGCCACGAGGTCGCCGATGGTGGTCTTGCCGCAGCCGGAGACGCCCATGACGACGATGCGGAGCCTGTCCGTGCCGGCGGGTATGGTTCCCTGCGGGGGGACCGGCCGGCTGGAAACCGCCGGCGGTGCCTGCTCACCAGTCATGGACGGTTCCGTCCACGAGGCGGTTGTAGGGCAGGTAGGCCTGCTGGTACGGAAACGCGGCTGCGGCTTCCTCATTGAATTCGACGCCGATGCCGGGCTTGTCGCCGGGGTGCAGGTATCCGTCAACGAAGGTCATGGACTGCTCGAACACCTGGTTCGTCTTATCCGAGTGCTGCATGTATTCCTGGATCCCGTAGTTGTGGATCGCCAGGCCGACGTGCAGCTGCGCGGCGAACCCGACCGGGGAGATGTCCGTGGGTCCGTGGAAACCGGACTTGATCTGGTACTGCGCGGCGAAATCCATGACCTTCTTCAGCGGCGAGATGCCGCCGAAGTGCGTGGACGCGGCACGGACGTAATCGATCAGCTGTTCCTTGATCAGGGTCTGGTAATCCCACACCGTGTTGAAGATTTCGCCAATGGCCAGCGGCGTGGTGGTGTGCTGGCGGACCAGGCGCAGCCCTTCCTGGTTTTCTGCCGGGGTGCAGTCCTCCAGCCAGAACAGGTCATACGGCTCCAGCGCCTTGCCCAGCTTCGCTGCCTGGATCGGCGTCATCCGGTGGTGGCCGTCGTGCAGGAGGGGAATTTCCGGGCCGAACTCGTTCCGGACAGCCTCAAACACAGTGGGCAGGTGGCGCAGGTACGCCCGGGTGTCCCAGTCCTCTTCCTGCGGGAATGCGCCCCGGCCGGCGGGCTCGTAGTCATAGCGTTCCCCGGAGGCCTGTGCCTGGGCGGCAACCCCGTACACGGCTTTGATGCCTGGGACCGCTGTCTGGATCCGGATGGACTTGTAGCCGAGTTCCAGGTGCTCGCGGACGGAATCGAACAGCGACGGGATGTCCGCTCCCGAGGCGTGGCCGTAGGCGCGCAGCCCGTTGCGGGAAGCGCCCCCCAGCAGCTGGTACACGGGCATCCCTGCCATCTTGCCTTTGATGTCCCACAACGCCATGTCCACTGCGGCGATCGCGGCCATGGTCACCGGCCCGCGGCGCCAGTAGGCGCTGCGGTAAAGGAACTGCCAGGTGTCCTCTATCCGGTGCGGGTCCTTGCCGATCAGCAGCTGGGCCACATGCTCCTTCAGGTAGGCGGCGACGGCAAGCTCCCTGCCGTTCAGGGTGGCATCGCCGATGCCGGTGACGCCATCTTCCGTGGTGATCCGAAGCGTCACGAAATTGCGGGACGGGCTGGTGACAAACACTTCTGCTGCGACAATCTTCATGAACTTCAGCTGTTCCTTCCGGGAATCAGGTGCGGTGCGGACGTGGCCGATGTGGTGGCCTTGGTGCCGGGTTCCGCGGCGCAGGTCCCGCAAA
Organism: Arthrobacter sp.; assembly: GCA_036565085.1. GTDB lineage: Bacteria > Actinomycetota > Actinomycetes > Actinomycetales > Micrococcaceae > Arthrobacter. Next base: position 13,689 of record DATCNU010000194.1, on the reverse strand, counting down.
GGGACGCCACCAGGGACACGATCTGTGGGTCATCCGGCAGGTGCGGGCTGACAAGGCTGAGGAGGGTGGCCACGCGCTCGGGTCCGGCTGACCCGTTCGCGGTGCGGATGGCGGAGGAGAGCGGATCCTGCGGCGAATCTTCCTGGCCCACATAGTCGATCCAGGCCGCCAGCATCAGGGCGCTGCCGGCACCGGAACGGCCCTGGGACCTTTCGGCTGCGAGGACCGGCAGGGCACGCAGCCGGAGTTTGGTGGTGCCGTCCGCCGCGATCTGCGAAAGGTGGTGGGCTATCCGCGTGTTGCCGAATCTTCCGCGCAGCGCCTCGCGGTATTCGGGGATGTGGAGGTCTTTCCCGTGCAGGTGCGCGGACGCCTCGTCCCAGAATGCCTCCACGGCATCGCGGCAGAACGGGTCTTCCAGGGCCGCCGCCACGGTGGCGTGGCCACGCAGCTGCCCGGCATACGCCAGGAGCGAGTGTGCGCCGTTCAGGAGCCAGAGTTTGCGGTTTTCGTACGGTTCAATGTCACCCACGACGACGGCGCCGGCATCCTCCCAGCGCGGCCGGCCAGCCGGGAATTCACCGCTGAGCACCCAGTCGCGGAAGGGTTCCGCTACCACGGGTGAGCTGTCGCGGTAGCCGCACCGCTCCTCCACCTCAGCAACATCGGCCTCGGTTGTCCGTGGCGTGATGCGGTCCACGGACGTGCTGACAAAACTGACGTTTTCCGTGATCCAGGCCGCCACTTCCCCGTCCCAGGCCTCCGCCATGCCGGCGACCGCGCGGCGGGCGACGTCGCCGTTCCCCGGGAGGTTGTCGCAGCTGACGACGGCGAGCGGTCCGCTCCCGGCGTCCCTCCGGGCCGCGAGGGCCAGTACCAGCCGGCTCAGCGGCGTCGTCGGTGCCCCTGGTGCCGGTGCCACTGCCCCGCCGGAACCGGCGGCCCCGGCGGCAGGAACGGTCAGGCGGGACAGCACGGCGAGATCCCGAGCTATGCCAGGTGAGCCGGCGTCGAAACTTCCGTCGGGGGCCAGTCCGTACGCCGCCTCCGTAATCGTCAGGGTGACCACCGCGGTCCGCGGCGCGGAGACCAGTTCACAAAGGCGTCCGACGTCGGCCCCGTCCGCCGCTTCTACGATGCTGCCGATGACTTCAAAGCTGTCGCCGGCGCCTGACCGCTCAACCAGCGTGAACAGACCGTCCTGCGCCGCCAGCGCCACGGCCGCATCCGGCCGGCGGCCGGTGAAGGCCGCGATTCCCCAGTCCGCGGCATCTGAAGAGTGGTGGGTGTACCACGCCTGATGTGAGCGGTGGAAGGCCCCCAGTCCTATATGGACAATCCGCACCGGCGCCTTGGCCAAGGGCCTGAGCGTTCTGTCCAGCACGGGCAGCTGGATGTCCGTCACAGCTTGAACACCCTGCGCGGAGAGGAATCGACGATGTCAACGATCAGTTCGTGGGCGCGATCTTCGCTGATGCGGTGTTCGGCCACGAGCCTGGCAAGGAAAGCGGACTCGACCCGGCGGGAGGTGTCGTGGCGCGCCGGGATGGAGCAGAACGCGCGGGTATCGTCGATGAATCCTGACGACCGGGAGAAGCCCGCCGTCTCCGTGACCGCAGCGCGGAAACGAAGCATGGCATCCGGCGCATCGAGGAACCACCAGGGGGCGCCAATGTAGACGGACGGGTAAAACCCGGCCAGCGGCGCCAGTTCGCGCGAGAACACGGTCTCATCCAGGGTGAACAGCACCAGGTGGAAGTCTTTGGCGGTGCCGAAGTCCTGCAGGAGCGGCCTGATGGCCTCCGTATAGTTCACGGCGAACGGAATGTCGTGGCCCGTGTCAGCGCCGAAAGCCTTGAACGTGGGATCGTGGTGGTTCCGGTACGAGCCGGGATGGATCGTCATGACCAGGCCGTCTTCCACCGACATCCTGGCCATCTGGTACATCATGTGGGCTTCGAAGGCCTCGCCGTCCTCCGGCGTGGCCTTGCCCGCCCGCGCGCGCTCGAAGAGCCGCGCGGCGTCGTCGTCGTCCAGTTTGAGGGTGGCCGGGGTCCGGACGCCATGATCGGCAGACACGGCTCCGTTGTCGACGAAGTGCCGGCGGCGCGCTTCCAGCGCCGTGATGTACCCCGGATACCCCGACGCACCAGGTCCGGCGGCGGCGATCAGGCGTTCCACGTTTTCGTTCCAGGCCGGATGGGCGATATTCAGGTACTGGTCCGGACGGAACGTGGGCAGCACACGGCCGGAGAAGGCCGGGTCGGCGGCGAGCGCCGCATGGCTTTCGAGAGTGTCCAGGGGGTCGTCCGTAGTGGCCAGCACCTCGATGTTGAATTCCTTGAACAGCTCGCGGGGCCGGAAACCGGGTTCTGCGAGCTTGGCGGAGATGGCGTCGAAGATCCGGTCCGAATTCGCGGCCGTGGGTTCCTCATGGACCCCGAACACGTGCTCGAATTCCTGCCGGATCCAGTAGCCGGACGCGGTGCCCTCGAAGGCGGGCCAGGCCTGGCAGAAGTTGCGCCAGACCTGCCGCGGGTCGGGCGCGGAGCCGCCGAGACCCAACTGGTCCAGGGGAACCCCGCCGGCATGAACCAGCCGCGTCACGTAGTGGTCGGGGGTGACCAGCAGTGCCGCGGGATCAGGGAACGGCAGGTTCTGTTCGATGACCGCGGCATCGACGTGGCCATGCGGAGAGATGATCGGAAGTCCCGCCACGGCGGAGTACAGCGAACGGGCTATCGCCCGCATACCGGGATCCGCAGGGAGGAGCCGGTCCGGGTGGGCTGCTATCGGCTGTGCCATGGTTCAGCGCGCCCCGGCCCCGGCGGTGAGCCCGGCAAGGGCCGCCGTGCTCCGCAAGTATTCAAGGTTTCCGGCGGTACGTTCCGCCAGGGGAAGCTCCGTGGAAAAGTCCTCCACGGTGACCCAGCCGTCGTAACCGTATGCGGCCAGGGCCTTGAAGTACTCCAGGACGCTGCCCTGGCCGGCCTTTAGCGGCGCCCATTCATTCTGGAATACCGCCGCTCCGGAGGCGTCAGTCGCGTCCGTGCGGACCCATACCGCGTTCTTGACGTGGATGTGTGCCAGGTAATCCCCCAAGAGCTCGAATGCCGGCAGGTAGTCCTCCTGTCCTTCGATGAGGAGGTTGCCCAGGTCATGGATGACCCCCACGTGCCGCGGATCCAGTCCCTCCAGCAGGCGGCGGGCAGACGATGCGGAGGCCGTGATGGTGCGGTGGTGGAGTTCCACCAGCGCCTTGACACCGTGGTGGGCGGCCCGCTCGGCGACCCACTCGAAGTCACCGCGGGCGGACTCGAACAGGACAGGGTATGGAATCCCGCTTGGCTCCTGGCTCCCCCAGGCCGCGGTACCGAGCGCCGGCGTGGTCACCCGGACCTGGCCGGCGCCGAGGGCGGCGGTGGCCGCGAGCATGCGTTCGACGTCGTCGCGGTTATCGCACCGCGCATAGCCGCCAATCCCCGAGAACTCCAGGCCAGCCCCACGGGTGATGGCAGCAAGGTGCTCCAGGTTGTCTTCAAGTCCGGTCAGCGGGATGGACGCCTTGTTGCCGGCCCAGAATCCCGGCTCCGGCGCATCCGCCTGGTCCGTGATCCGCCATTCGATGCCGTCCCACCCCTGGGCGGCCAAGGCGGTAACGGCCTCTTCTGGGGTCCAATCGGGCGTGGAGGCCGTGAATACTGAGAATTTCATCGTGTCAGACGCTTTCTGTGGAGGTGCTGCCTGTTCGGACTTCAAGGTCGTTGTATTTGCCAGCCAGGACGTCGTCGAACAGGACCGCCTGGTTCAGGGTGGCCGAAACATAGACTGCGCGCACGGCGGCCAGGGCGTTGACGGCCTCGCTGACCGTCACCCCCGGCTGGCGGCCCTCGGCGATCGCGCCGAAGATGTCCCGGTACTGGCGGATGTGTCCCGCCGGGTACACCGTGGGGTCCTTGGCCTGATAGTCCTCATCCGGGTACTTTGCCAGTTCCGCTTCGGCCTGGTTGCCCCCGCCCTGCAACCCCATGTCGGCGGACGCACCGCCGGCATCCTTGGCGTGGAAGTATTGCAGCCGGTCGTTGTCCACGACGGCGGATCCTTCCGAGCCCATCAGCTGAACCCTGACCGTCAGCCCCGGATAGGCAGCCGTGGTGGCATGCAGCACGGCAAGGCCGCCGTTCTCGAACGTCAGTGTGGCCACCGCAGTGTCTTCCACTTCGATCCTTTCGTGCGCCAGGCGTGCCGTGTGCGCATGGATCTCCACGGGCCGCCCCATGAACCACAGGAGCAGGTCAACGGTATGGACGCCCTGGTTCATCAGGGCTCCCCCGCCGTCCATCGACCACGTCCCGCGCCAGTCGCCGGAATCGTAGTAGCCCTGTCCGCGCCACCATGCGACGGAGGCAATGGCCGAGGTCAGCCTGCCGAAACGTCCCTTGGCCACCGCATCGGCAACGGCCACACTGGACTGGTCAAAACGGTGCTGGCTGATCACGGACGCGACGATGCCGTGCCGGGCGGCCTCCGCTGCTGCCGCCTCGATCTCCTGCGCCCGGCTCAGATCCACATCCAGGGGCTTTTCGATCACCACGTGTTTCCCGGCCGCCAGAACTTCAAGGCTTTGCTGGATGTGCAGGCCGCTGGGCGTGGCCAGTGCAACGAGGTGGATGTCGGTGGCGGCGAATGCGTCCTTGAGGGTGGCATGGACGGACGGCCGCGGCCGTCCGCTCTTTTCGATGAAGTCCGCAAGGGACTCGGCCGCATCCGGAATGACATCGACCAGGGCCACAATATTCGCCTCGGGAAATTCGTGAATGGCGACCGCATGGGTACGTCCGATAACTCCGCACCCGGTGATGGCCACGTTTAGCGTCCCGCTCATGCTGTCTGGACTCCTGCTTCTGCTGTTACTTTTGCGAATGCCCGTGCGGCGATTCCGAATGCCGTGGGCCCGGAAAATCCGCCGAGGCCGTGCGCGCCGGCCAGGTGCGGCTCGAGGGAGGCGAAGCCGCTGTAGCCGTCGGCTTTCAGCGCCTCCACTGTGCGCAGCAGATCGCCGTCGCCTTCGCCCGCCGGAACAACGTGTCCGTTGGCGAAGAGCGCGTCCTTGACCTGGAGGTATTCCAGATGGGGACGCAGTTTGGCATATGCCTCGTCAAACGGCTTCACGCCCACCTGGACGAAGTTGGCCGGGTCCCAGGCCACCTTCAGGGCCGGGGAGTTCACCGTTTCGATGATGTCCAGCACGCGGTCCGGTACGTCACCGAATATGTCCTTCTCGTTCTCGTGCAGCAGGACCACGCCCTCTTCCTCGGCGACGGCGGCCAGGGCGCGCATCCGTTCCATGACGTCGTCGCGAATGCTGTCCACGGCCACTGATTCGCCGTAGTAGAAGGAAAAGATGCGGATGTATTTGGCCCCGAGGACTTTGGCTGCGTTGGCGGCACGGCGCAGGCGTTCCACTTCGTGTTCCACCGGAAGGCTGACGTCAACCTTGCCGATGGGTGAGGCGATGGCCGACACCTTCATCCCCTTCCCGGCCAGCAGGGCGGCGAGTGCCTTGAGCTGATCGTCCGAGAGGTCAACGATGTTGGTGCCCCAGGCGCTGCGCACCTCGATGTGGTTGGCACCTAGCGCCTGCATCACCGCGATCTGGACCACGGGATCGTCGTCGATCTCGTCCCCGAAACCTGACAGGAGCCACGCGGACTGGGTGGTTGAAACCATGGTTATTTAACTCCTCCGGCGGTCAGCCCGCCAACTAGGTAACGCTGGAAAATCAAGTACAGAATGACTACAGGCGCCGCACAGACCAGGGCTGCGGCCATCATCTGGCCGTAGAACGGGATGGCACCGCCTTCCTGGGATGCACCGAAGATCTGCAGCGCCACAGCGGCGGTCTGGCTTTCGGGCCGCGTCATGACGGACGCGAACAGCACGTCGTTCCAGCCGAGCAGGAAGGCAAAGATGCCAGAGACCACGATGCCCGGCCAGCTCAGCGGCAGGATGATCCTGAAAAGGACGCCAACATTGCTGGCGCCGTCGATCCGCGCCGCTTCCTCCAGTTCGGGGGGAAGTCCGCGCAGATAGGTGACCATGACCCAGGTGGAGAACGGCATCGCGAACGTCAGGTAGGTGACGAACAGTCCCCACTGCGTCCCGATGACCTGGATGCCCAGGTACGTGGCGGCGGATGAAAACAGCACGAACACGGGGAGCACCATGAGCGTTCCAGGCACTGACTGCAGCGCAAGGAGCCCGCGCAGGATGGTCAGGCGGCCCCGGAAGCTGTAACGCACCAGGACGAAGGCCGTCGAGACGGACATGGCCGCCGAGACAACTGCTGTTGAGCCCGCCACCAGGACGCTGTTTGTCAGGCCCGTTGCCAGGCCAACGCTGGTCCAAATGCTCGAATAGTTCTGAAACGTGACGGTCGAAGGCCAGAACTCCCCGTTTGCCACGCCGATATCCGAGTTCACGGACGCCAGGAAGATGTACAGCACCGGGATCAGGACCAGGGCACCGAGGAACACCAGGATGATGGCGAGCAGTGGACGGGGCAGGAGCCTGGTCACCTCGTGTTGCCGGGCGGAGCCCGGACGTGGCACACCGGCCGCGGCGGCCGCGGCAGCATTGCGTCGACTGGCCGCAGTGGAGATGGTCATTTCTTGGCTCCAGGTGATTCGGCGTCGTCCAGTTTGACGGCGCGAAGGTAGACAAACAGCGGGATGGCGACCAGCACCAGGGAGATGAAGGCCATGGCCGCGCTCAGACCGAAGCGGAAGCTTTGGAAACTCGTGACGTAGGTAAGGATGGGGAGCACTTCGACGTCGGTTGGGGCCGGGACCCCGAACAGCACGTAGGGAAGCGTGAAGTTGTTGATGTGGTGCAGCATGCCGATCAGGAAGGCAAGCGAAAGCGGTCCCTTCAGGTAGGGGAAGACGACGTACCGAAGTTTGTTCCACCACAAGGCGCCGTCAAGGGCCGAAGCCTCATGGACCTCATGGTCCACAGACTGCAGTCCGGACAGGGCGAGCAGATAGATGAAGGGCCAGGACGCCCAGATCTGCACCAGGACCAGGGTCCAGAAGGTCTGTGGGCCGTTCAGCCAAAGGCCGGTGTGGATCCCTACGACGGCCAGGGCGCGGTCCACGATCCCGTCCGGCTGGAACATGGTGCGCCAGACAGTGGCGACCACAAACGAGGGAAGCACATAGGGAATCAGGAAGATGGACCTGATGACTGCCCTTCCCTTGAACGCATTTTGTGTGGCTACGGCGGCGGCGATCCCCAGCGGGAGGGTGACAACCATGGCGAGCAGCGAATAGCTGACGCTCAGCCAGACCGCATGAAGCAGCGGCGATGACGTGACTGCTTCGACGAAGTTCTCGACGCCGATGAACGGTGCGCTGATCCATCGGCGAAGCGTGTACTGGTCCAGGTTGAGGGTGGACATGTAAATGCCCAGGACCAGCGGAACGATGATGATGATGAGCATCAATGTCCCACCGGGGATGAGCATCCAGAGAGGCCGGTTCGTTTCGCTCAGGCGCTTGCGGCGCCCGTTGTTCCCGTCGGCAGGCGGCGGACCAGCCACCGAGGCGGCAGTCCCGGAGGTCCGGCTTGCGGTGGATTCCGCCGCAAGCCGGACTTCGTTGGAAGCGTCAGTAGACATCAGAACCTATCCTTTGGATGCCCGGTCAAGGGACGCTTGTCCCTTTGTCTGGGCGTCCTTGATTCTTGTTTCGAGGGCAGACTCATCGATGGTTCCCCTGGAAAGGTCCGGAATCGATTGGACCGTGACGTTCAGCAGGCCGAGCTGGATGTCACCCCAGGCACCGGTGAAAGGCGTCGCCTTGGACTTGGCGGCGGCATCGGCAATCGGCTTCAGCACGGGGTCAGTCAGGCTGGCCAATGCCTCGGCGTTGGCAGGCAGGTCACCGAAGGTCTTCTGGTAGTTCAGCTGCTCGTCCTTGGAGGTGATCAGCTTGATGTAGGCGAAGGCAAGATCCTTCTGCTTCGAGTAGTCCGCCACCACCAGGTTGTCGCCGGACAGAATGCTGGCCGCGTTGCCGCCATCGCCCTTCGGGCTGGATTCCCCGGGCGGGGTGGTGGGCATCAAGGCATACTCGAATTTCCCTGCCACCGCTGAACTGCTGAGCGTCGGGACAGAGCTTGACGTCGTCATCATCAGATAGCCGGCCTTGCCGCTGGCGAACGCCGCCACGGCGTTGCTGTTGCTCCAGCCCACGGAGGCGGGATCGACCACTTTATCGTTGGTCAGCCAGCCGAAGTAGGTCTCATAGGCCTTCTTGACGGTGGGATCATCCATCTTGAGCTTGTTGCCGTCCACCAGCGGGTTGCCGGCCTGCACTGACATGGCCCAGATGAACTTCCACGGATCAAAGTTGTCCTTGTAGCCGGTGGCAATTCCGAAGACGCCGTCCTTGGTCATTTTCTTGGCCTGGGCGGCAAGTTCATCCCAGCTCGTGGCCGGCTTGTCGATGCCTGCCGCGGCCAGGAGTTCCTTGTTGTAGGCCATGACAAAGGGACGGCTGACGAAGGGGATACCGGCCAGGTGGTCCTTGTCGGGACCGGAAATACCCAGCGCAGCCTGGTTGAAGCGGTCCTTGCCGCCAACCTTCTTCCAATCATCGTCGGACAGGGTCACGAATGCCTTGGTGGCATAAGCGGTGGGAGTGAAGGTGGTGCCGAGTCCGTAGATGTCCGGCCCCTGGCCCGACACCACGGAAGTCTGGATTCGGGTGAGCTCGTCGTTCGCGGAGGCGAAGGTTTCAAACTTCACGTCCGCCCCGGTTTCTGCTTTGAACTTGGCCGCGATGTCGCTTTGCCACTTTTTCTGCTGTTCCGGGTACTGGCTCAGGACACCGACAAGGACGTTGAGGGTCTTGCCCGTTCCATCCACCTTGCCGTCGGAGCTTGTGGAGCCGCCCGTGGTTCCTGACCCGGAACCGCAGGCGGTCAGGGCGAGTGCTGCGGCTGTGACGATTGCCGCGAGCCCGGTAGACGATCTAAACCTCATTGTTTTCTCCTCCAGAACACCCCCATGGCCACAACGGCATGTGGCGCTCATCACTGCGGGCGATTCGAAACCCAGTCTAGGGAGACTGCAACAGTTGCGGCAAGCGGTTGCCAAAAATTGCCATCCATGCTCTGATGATGCCTGGGGGATGCTCCATATGGGCAAGCGAACGCTGAGCTTTGGGAGTGAATCCCTCGGGCTGACGAAGAAAGGGCTGGTCCATGGCTGAGGCAACGGGGAATTCGGACAGGATGCCCACCATCCGCGACGTCGCGGAGCTGGCGGGCGTGGCAACGTCCACGGTATCCCGCGCTCTGTCCAAGCCTGACCGGGTCAACCCGCACACCCGGAAACGTATCGAAGAAGTGGCTGCGCGGCTCAACTACGTTCCCAGTTCCCAGGCCCGGGGCCTCAGCTCGGGACGCACCAACGCCGTCGCCGTGCTGGTCCCCGACATCACCAACCCGTTCTATTTCGACATCATCAGGGGGACCCAGCACCAGCTCAAGGCCGTCGGTGTCACCCAGCTCCTGGTGGACACCGAGGAGTCCAACGAGATGGAGCTTGAGGCGTTGCACAAGATGCGCCGCTCCGCCGACGGCTTTATCCTGGCGGCCTCCAGGCTTACAGATTCCCAACTGGCCGAGGTCTCGGGAACCCAGCCACTGGTAACTATCAACAGGGCATCCGCGAGCGCACCCACCGTGGTGATCGATACGCCGTCGGCCATCATCCAGGCGTTGGAGCACCTGTCCTCCCTGGGCCACCACCGTGTCTGCTATGTCAGCGGACCGCCCACGTCGTGGTCCAACCAGGCTCGCTGGAAGGTCTTCGAAGAGGACTCTCTGAGGCGTGGCATGGAAACGCATCGCATCGGGCCCTTCGTCCCCAAGACCACTTCCGGTGCCGCCGCGGCGGACGCCGCCGTGCGAACGGGGGCAACCGGATGCATTGTTTTCAACGACCTGCTGGCCATCGGTATGCTCCAGCGGCTTCGCGAACGTGGGATCCGCGTCCCGGAGGACATGAGCATCGTGGGCTCTGATGACATCTTCGGCGCGGACTTCTGCAACCCCCCTCTCACCACCATCGCCAGCCCCATAGAACAGGCGGGGAGGGTGGCGGTGTCCATGCTGCTCTCCCAGCTCAACCCCACCCCCGGCCGGGCCAGCCGCAAACTGGCGATCATGCCCACCCATCTGACCATCCGGGCCTCCACGGGCCCCGCCCCCGCCTGACCGGCAGAACAGCCTGACGATAGCCGGAAACCGCGGACACAGTTGAGCCTTGTTGACACTGCTGGCTAGGCTATGTGACATGCGCGAACTCCAGGCCAGGATCATCGAAGAAATGGGCGTCCAGCCCCGGATCGACCCCGCCGGGGAGGTGCGCAAGCGTGTGTCTTTCCTCAAGGACTATTTGAAGGCCACACAGAGCAAGGGCTTTGTCCTGGGCATTTCGGGCGGGCTGGATTCGTCCCTGGCCGGACGGCTCGCGCAGCTGGCCGTGGAGGAACTCGGGGCTGAGGGAGTGGAGGCGAATTTCGTGGCCGTTCGTCTTCCCTATGGCATCCAGCACGACGAGGACGATGCCCGGGCTGCTTTGGACTTCATCAGCCCGAAGACGGAGTGGACGTTCAATATCTCGGCGGCGGTGGACGGCTTCGAGGAGGAGTTCGAAAAGACAGCCGGCGCCTCCATCTCCGATTTCCACAAGGGCAACACGAAAGCCCGGGCGCGTATGACGGCCCAGTACGCCATCGCCGGTGAATACAACTACCTGGTGATCGGCACTGACCACGGTGCGGAGTCGGTGACAGGTTTCTTCACCAAATACGGCGACGGCGGGGCAGACATCCTTCCGCTGTTCGGCCTGAACAAGCGCCAGAACCGGGAACTGCTGGCCGAACTGGGCGCACCCGCGCGGGTCTGGGAAAAGATTCCCACCGCCGACCTCCTGGACGGCACCCCGGGCCGCACCGATGAGGACGAGCTGGGCCTGAGCTATGACCAGATCGACGATTATCTGGAAGGCCGGGAGATCCCGGAGGCCGCAGCCCAGCTGGTGGAGCAGAAGTACCTGCGCACGCGCCACAAGCGGACAGTCCCGGTCACCATCTTCGACACCTGGTGGAAGTAGCGCTCTCCCGGCTTCGCTTTAGGGCAGCAGGACGATCTTGCCGTGACCGTGCCCCGTACGGCTGATCTCCAGGGCGTCCGCGGCTTCAATCAGCGGGAACCTGTGCGCGATAGTGAAGGTCATCTGCCCTTCCGCCGCAATCGTGGCAACGTCCTCAATCCGCCCCTCCTGCTGTTCGACGACGGCCATCCCGGCCTCACGGGATTGCGCGCTGGATACCGTGACCACGGCCCTGCCGGGCTCCCGGAGCAGTTCCAGGGTGGCCGCAACGGATTCTTCATTCCCCACGGCATCAAGGACCGCCGCCACCGGCCCCCACTCCTCAGCCAGGGATCTGACCCGCTCCGCCAGCCCCTGCCCATAAACAACGGGTGCGGCGCCGAGTTCGCGCAGGTAATCCTGGTTCGCTTCGGACGCCGTGCCAATCACCATGGCACCAAGGGCCTGGGCAATCTGGACTGCTGCCGAACCCACTCCGCCTGCTGCCGCGTGGATCAGGACGGTGTCGCCCGTTCCCACGCCCAGCTGCTTCAGCGCTGAATAGGCAGTTGCGGCGGCCACGGGGAGGCAGGCGCCCTGCTCAAAGTCCACTCCGGCGGGCAGTGGCGTGAGCTGCTCGGAGGGCACTATTGCTTCAGTCCGGTAGCCGCCGGTGAAGCCGTGCCAAATGACTTCGTCCCCAACGGTGAACCCTTCGAAGGCCGGTCCCACCGCCGTGACTACTCCGGCTGCCTCGCTGCCTGGCACAGCGGGGAACTCCAGCGGGGCGAAGGATCTGAGCCTGCCCGCCACGAGCTGCCAGTCAACCGGGTTGACGCCCACGGCACGGAATTCCACCCGCACCTGCCCGGCGGCGGGATCCACAAGTTCCTCGGGACCCACCTTGAGCACCTGGGGATCGCCGTACTCTTCAAAGTAGATCCTGGTGCTCATATTCCTGGCTCCTTTGCGTGTCGGGCGCTGTACCGCCAGCCTAGGCTCGCCGTTCCGGCCATCACAACAGTTCTTTGCCCGGGCCGCCCAGCTGGGCGGTGATCCGGTGGGCCTCTTCCATCAGCAGCCGGCCCAGGAATTCCTGGCGGTCTTCGCGGAACCGCGGTTCGATGCCGGTCAGGGAGAGTGCCCATGCCGGACGGCCGGAGGGATCGAAGACGGCGGCGCCCATCCCCCAGCTGCCCTCCAGCACCAGTCCCGGATTTACCGAGTAGCCTGCGCGCCGGGTCTTCGCCAGGTTGGCCCGGACAACGGCCTCCGTGTGGGCTTCCGCGAATGGCCCGGCGTGGGCCGGCCAGTTGTCCAGCAGCTGCTCCTGCTCGCCTTCAGCCAGGAATGCCATGATCGCGGTGCCCGCTGAGGCCACGCCCAGGGGAAAGCGGACACCCTCATGCAGCACGAAGGACCGGACGGGAAAGCTGCCCTCTTCGCGCAGGAGGCACACGGTTTCGGCCCCCCGGCGGATGGAGAAGAAAGCGCTCTCCCCGGTTTCCTCTGCGAGGCGGCGGAGGCTGGGCCGGGCAATCTCCTCCAAGGGGAACCGTGCCGAGGCCACGGAACCCATCAGGAGGATTTCCGGCCCCAGGACCCAATTGCCGCTGCGGGCGTCGTGATCCAGCAGCCCTTCTGAGGCGAGGGAGGTCAGGAGCCGGTGGACAGTGGGCCTGGTGAGTCCCGACTCGCGGACGAGCGCCACCAGCGGGCTCCCTTCCGGCTTGCGGCCCACGATGCGTAACAATCCGGCGATACGACTGACAACCTGCGCTCCCTGGACGGGAATTTGATTCATCTTCTCCTCCATCATCCACATTATGGATACTTTGCAGGATACCGTCCACACTGTAAAGATACCGAATTCTCAGGGAATTTCAGGTGTTGACAGTGCGAGTTTGCCTCCCGTACGCTCCACAGTCAGAGGTTCAGTCCATAAAGTGGATCAATGACAGCAGACCAACGCCCATGACCACCGCTCATCCCACCGCTCAAAGAGGAGACGACATGTCCAAACTGAAATCAGGTGCCGTCGAGGCCCTCCGGGATGTGCTGCGGGACGGGATTACCCTTGCCGTCGGCGGTTTCGGCTTGAGCGGAATCCCCGCGGACCTCATTGAAGCGGTCCGGGACTCCGGCGTGCGGGACCTGACCGTGGTATCGAACAACATGGGGGTGGACGGCAAGGGGCTGGGAATCCTGATCGAGACCGGCCAGGTCCGGAAGGTCATCGCCTCCTATGTGGGCGAAAACAGGCTCTTCGCCGAGCAGTACCTCGCGGGCCGGCTGGAAGTGGAGTTCACGCCGCAGGGCACGCTGGCTGAGCGGCTGCGCGCGGGCGGGTCCGGCATCCCCGCCTTCTACACGAAGACCGGCGTGGGCACCCTCGTGGCCGAGGGCAAGCCGCTCGCGGAGTTCGACGGCGAAACGTACGTCCAGGAGCGCGCCATCAGGGCCGACTTCGCACTCGTCCACGCCCACACAGCGGATACTGACGGAAACCTCACCTACCGCTATAC
>DATCNU010000193.1:0-7734 GCA_036565085.1 Arthrobacter sp. | reverse complement strand
CTCCCTCGGCGCCTTCCCCGGCTGGAGCCTCTACGCGGGAAGCAAAGCCGTCCAGCAGGCCTGGGCCCGCGTCTGGCTCAACGAACTGCGCGACCGCAAGATCCGGGTCAACGTCCTGACCCCCGGCCAGGTCGCCACCGCCAAACAGGAAGAACTGTTCGACGAGGCAACCAAGGCCGCATTCGAGTCCCTCATCCCCCGCGGAAAGATGGGCCGCCCCGAAGAGATCGCCAGCGTCGCCCTGTTCCTCGCCTCCGACGACTCCAGCTACGTCAACGGCCTGGAACTCGTCGCCGACGGCGGCACCACCGCCATCTGAACCGCGCACCAGGAATCCCGCGGGCACACCCCACAACAACCCCGTCGCCACAGCGAACTGATCTCGAAACGTGCACGAACGAGACAGAGCGACACCTCGAGAACAAGAAAAGAGCACACCTCATGAGCAGTATCACCATAATCGGTACGGGGAACATGGCCCGTACCATCGGCAAGCTCGCGGTGGAAGGCGGCAATACCGTCGAGGTCATGGGACGCGATCAGTCCAAGGCCGATGGCCTGGCCAAGGCTCTGGGCGGCGGCGCGACGACAGGCAAGTGGGGCGCCATCCCCGCCGGGAACATCGTCATCACGGCCCTGTTGTACGACGGAGTCGTTCCGGTCGTCGCCGAGTACGGAGACGCCCTCGCGGGCAAGGTCATCGTCGACATCAGCAACCCCTTCAACGCCACGTTCGACGGACTGGCCCACAACGAGGAGACCTCGATCGCGCAGGAAGTCGCCAAGGTGGCCCCGGCCAGCGCCAGCGTGGTGAAGGCATTCAACACCATCTTCCGTAACGTCCTGGAAAAGGGCCGGCCCGGCGTCTTCATCGCGGGCGACAATACGCACGCCAAGACGGACGTGGCGGCATTCATCGAGAGCCTCGGACTGCGCCCGCTGGACGTCGGCGGCCTGAAAATGGCGCACTGGCTGGAAGGAATGGGTCTGGTCACGGTAGGCCTCGCCAGCAACGGGGTCGGCCACTGGGACTTCGCCCTCGGCGCCAACGAATTCAACGGCTGAGCCCCAAGCCCCCGGGGGCCGAGCAGCCGGCGGACAGCGCGCCGTGCACCCTCCGGTTCCGGCCCGCCTGTTGCCTTCAAGAATCTCGAAGCGCGCTCCGATGTCCAATGCACCATAGTCAATGCTGGTAGAGCAGGTCGATGGTGACGATGCAGCTTTCCCCAGGCTCGAGCCTGGAAGCTGTGTCACTTCGGAGTGCGACCCCCGGACGCCGTCCTCACCGACGATCCTACAAACTCCCTAAAAGTGGAGTACCAATCGGGGGCCTAAGGCGCCAGCAGAAGCCTGTACGACGGGTGAGGGCGGCTGACTCAGTAGCCCTCACCCAATAGGAAAGTGCCAGACCCTGCGCCACAGCTCATGGGGCTATGTCCGTCGGGTCGGCGTAAGCGAAAAAGCAAGCCCGAAATCGGCCGCCAGGCCCCCGATTCAGAGGAGCACACACGAGCCAGTTCTATCCGTCAAGAGTGCACGCGATCTGGTGAGAGAATGCATGACTGCAGTACGGCACTCCCCCGAAGATGCCGCCATAATTTTTGATCACATTATTGATTGTGAGCTGCGTGGGCTCTCGTTCGGCGGACTGCCCCGCGCACTCTCTGTGGAACTGCGCCGGGGATCGGCGACCGTGGGAACGGGATGAGTCGACGAGATGACCCCCGACGGAACCATGATTTGGGTCCATCTCGCCCGCGGATTATGCCGCGTTCTCATTACCTCCGACGACGCAGATTCTTACGCATAGATTCAGGGAGGAAGCCATCATGACCATCGTCCACCGGACCCTTTCTACCGCTTTCCTGCACCGCCCCGAGGTGCACCAATGGGGTACCTTGGGCCGACCACGTGCCTGAGGTCACGGAAGCCCGAGCCGACGGAGCCAGTTCCCGAATCACTACGGCTCCCTGGGAAGGGCTTTACCTCGAAGTCGACGAAGGAGTGGACGCAGGCAAGCGCTGGGGCCGACGGCCTGCCGACGGAGTCTGAATTGATCAAGGTGTCGGCCACTGACACCTGGGACGATTCGGGCGCCCCGCATCCGTAGACTGAATCGTTCGAGGAGAACACTGACAACTACGTTGAGACCGGACATGCGGCCACCGCTCCCCCGCCCGCACTTCAGCCCCGCTGGGCCGACATATGGTCCACTATCGGCTCTTTTGCACCAGGAAGGCGATAAAGGGTATGTCTGGCTGTGGAGCATTGAGGTCCGCAGCCCGGTATACGGCAAAAGAGACGCCTCTCGGAGCCGATGGAGAGTCTGCGTCCTGCTCCTCGTTCACCCGTCGAATCCGGGCATCGTGTCGGCCACGTCGTAGTCGCGCCACGAGGGCGGCGGCGAGCAGCGCGGTGATCAGTTCCAGTCCGATGACTGCGAGCAGGCTCCCGGCCTGGTCCACTGCGGTGCCGGCGACGCTATGGCCCGACCCATGTGCGTGGCCACCGGCTGCGCTGCCGACCAGCAGCACCCCGTGGAGGGCAACCATGAAAAGGGCGCAGGCCATGACCCGCTGGAGCGCAGCAACATGACTGTTCCTCCAGATGTGAAGAACGCACGGAAGGCAGACCCCGGCGAGGACCACCATCAGCGCACTCAACCACGCCCCGTGCTGGTTTTGGACGGCGAGCAACACATGCACAGTGCTGGAGACTGCGACCACTCCCGCGCACAGGCGGGGATGGAGGACGGGCCTTCCTGAGCGGGCCCGTTCGAGGGCAAGGGTCATGGCACTTGCCTAGCCGTGGCAGTGGCTGCCGGAGCCGCCGTCGTCGTGGCAGGGGCTAGCGGACTCTGCAGCAGAAGGGATATCCAGGACCGGGCTGCGGTCAAAGAAGCCTTCGGGACGGAGTTTGAAGCCCACGGTGTCCACGGGCATGATGGGCCAGTCCTCCACGCGCGGGAAGTGCGTGAGGCCGAAGGTGTGCCAGAGCACGATGTCCTGTCCGTCGATGTTCCGGTCCTGCGCCACGTAGGCGGGCAGGCCGGCACCGCCGGGGTGCTGGTTGACGAAGTCGCCGGTCGGGTAGAGCTCATCCTCTGCATACCGGGTGACCCACAAGTCTTTGGTGGCAAAGGCGGCGCGGCGGGCAATGGAAGATGCCGGATCCGCCAGCAGTGTGGGCTGGTTTTCGGAGTGGAGCTTGTAGCCCACGGGTTCGCCGAGCCGGTTGCGGGATTCGGGGTTGGAAATGATCCAGGTACGGCCGCTGCGGGCATCGGCTTCGCGGACGCCCTCGGATTCGCGGGTGAGCACCGTGCGCTTGCGGGAGAAGGCGTTGCCGCGCTCATTGCCCTCCCCCATGGGCTGGCGGACCACATCCTCTTCCTCGACGCGGTTTGTGAAGCCGTCTATCGCCATGTCCAGGCGTGCGCTGAAGAGGTGCTGGTGGAACGGTGCGCCGAGGCCCGGGGCCAGCTGCGAGATGTTATCCGAGCCGCCGTCGGGGAAGGCAGAGGTGAACACGACGCCGGTGGCCTTGGCCTCGAATTCGATGGTGCCGTCCAGGTAGAGGTACCAGTAGAAGCCGTAGTCGTAGTTGCCGATGGTGGTGAAGAACGAGATCACCAGGCGGCGGTTGCGGCGGGTGTAGTTGATGCCGGTCCAGAGGTCGGAGTGCTTGGAGAGGATGCCCCAGTCCTCCTCGTGCATGCAGATGCCGTTGCGGATTTCACGGGGGTTGCCGAAGGCGTCGCTGATGGCGGGGCTGAGGTAGGTGATGTCGCCGAGGCAGTCGCAGCCGAGCTCCAGGGAGTTGGCGTACTGGCCCACGAGGTATTCGCCGGTGTCGAAGTAGTTCTGCCAGGACCGGATCGGTGACGGATCGCCGTACGGGACTACCATCTCGGCAATGGACGCGCGGTTGATGATGGGCCGCAGCCGGTCACCGTCCTGGAACGCGAGGTTGTGCAGGACCACGCCTTCACGGACATCGAAGCCGACGTCCAGGCTCCACTTCTCCCACTCCACGTGGTTGCCGCCGCTAACGGTGAAGCTGGGGCCGTCCGGCTGGGTGATGCTGATGGCCTTCTGCGTGGTGCGGAGCGGACCGGTCAGTGCCGGATCCGTGTAATTGCCGTGCTCGACCGGGATCGGCATGACTCCGAGGTCAATGACCTGACTGACTTCCTTACTGACCACGTCCACGTAAGCCACCAGCCCGTCCACGGGGTGGGCCCAGGCGCTGTCCTCTGGAAAGTCCTGCACGAACGCCAGCCCGCGCAGGATGCGCCGGCCCTTTTCCTCCGGGTACTCGAAGACGCCGGCGGACAGCGGGGCAACGCGGACCCTGGTGACGTCCAGGCCCCGATCCGCGAGGGCCTTCAGCCAGCGCGGATCCGTGGCCAGCAGCGATTCCACGACCTCGAATTCCTCTTCCAGGACCGGAAGCTCACCGGTGACGGAGGTGTCGAGTTCGACGGCGGAGTCCACCCTTTGGTGCGTGACCGAGACAACGACATCGCGCGGGGCAGCGCCGGAGACGTCGTGGATAAACACGCGGAAGCGGCGGTCCGCGGCCTCCGGATCCGCCCCGCGGGCAGGATCCCGCTGGCCCAGGTAGGCGATGCGCTTCTCCGGACCCAGGTGGCCGGCGGAGCGCAGGACAGCCTGGACTTCGATGATTTCCTCGCCTGTTGCCAGGCGGTACGGGGTAACGGTGTCAGCTGCTGCAAGCGTCATGGGTGGCCTTTGTCCGGGACCGTTTACCGGTCGTTGCGTTTATTTTCTATAGTTGTAGAGAATAAGCCTCCGTAAGATGGCTCACAAGGGTTTGACCGAATATTTCTGGGGAGTGGCCACAGTGCCGAAGATTGTTGACCATGACGAGCGGCGCCTGGAACTGGTGGATGCCACCTGGCGGATCATCGCCCGCCTGGGCATTGAGGGGGCGACCATGCGCGAGATCGCCCTGGAGGCAGGCTTTGCCAATGGCGCCCTCAAACCCTACTTTCCCACCAAGGACACGCTGCTGGAGTTTGCGTTCAGCCACGTGTTCAACCGGACCAACCAGCGCGTCGCCAAGGTCACCGAGGGCAAATCCGGGCTGCCCGCGCTGCGTGCGTTCTGCCTGGAGGTCCTTCCCTTGGACGAGGAGCGGGTCAACGAAGCGAGGATCGTCATTCCCTTCTGGCAGAAGGCGATCAACGATCCGCAGAAGGCCGAGATCCACCAGCAGTCCATGGAGGAGTGGCTTGAAGCCATCCGCCGGTACCTTGCCGAGGCGCGGGACGCGGGGGACATCGGGACCGCCGTCGACGACGCCACCCTGGCGAGCCAGCTCCTGAACCTGCTGCTGGGCGCCCAGATCGGCGCAGCGTTGGCTGCCGGCTCCGGCGGCGAGCCCGGCCTTGCCGACCAGCTCGAGGGCTTCCTCGCCCTGCTGACACGCGGAGAACCCCAGTCATGACCATTCCCCGTGAGATCGACACTCCGGACATCATGATCGACGTCGACATCCTTGAGCGGAACATCGCGCGGATGTCAGCAGCCGTCCGCGAAAAGGGCCTTGCCCTCCGCCCCCATGCCAAAACCCACAAGATCACCGAGATCGCCGCCCGCCAGATGGCTGCCGGAGCAGCCGGACTGACGGTGGCTACCATCGGCGAAGCGGAAGTGTTCTCCGACGCCGGAATCGACGACATTTTCATCGCCTACCCCCTGTCGCTTTCAGCGCAAAAGTCCGAGCGCCTCCGGCGCCTGGCGGCAACCGCAACAATCTCCGTGGGCGTGGACTCCACGGCGGGAGCGACCATGCTCGGAGCCACGCTCGGACATGCAGCCGGGAGCGTCAGCGTCCTGGTTGAGGTCGACAGCGGCCACCATCGCAGCGGGGTCCAACCGGACGCTGCCGGGACGGTTGCCGAAGCCGCCTCACGCGCCGGACTGAATGTTGCAGGGGTCTTCACCTTTCCGGGCCACAGCTATGCCCCCGGCATGCCGGCAGAAGCTGCCGCGCAGGAGCAGCAGGCACTGCGCCAGGCCGCTGAATCCCTTGCAGCTGCAGGGTTCGAAGTCATCCGCCGAAGCGGAGGATCCACCCCGACGGCGCTCCTGACCGAGGGCTCGGCGGCCACGGAAGTGCGTCCCGGCGTCTACGTCTTCGGCGATGCCCAGCAGCTGGAACTGGGCAGGTGCGCCGTAGAGGATATCGCCCTGACCGTCGCTGCCACCGTGGTGAGCCACCATGACACTGCCCCGGACGCCCCGGGGCGCTTCATCATCGACGCCGGCAGCAAGATCCTGGGCAGTGACAGGCCAGCCTGGGCAAGCGGTTTCGGCCGGCTGATCGACCACCCGGAGGCCCGGATCACCGCCCTCTCGGAGCACCATGCCACTGTTGAGTGCCCCGCAGGCGGCACCCTGCCACCCATCGGAAGCCGGCTGCGCGTGGTCCCCAACCACGTCTGCCTGGCGATCAACCTCGCGGACGACGTCGCGGTGACCCGCCGCGGAGCGTTCGTGGACCGCTGGGTCGTAGCCGCCCGGGGCAAGAACAGGTAGCCCGGCGCAACGGGCGGCAACCCGTCGACGATAGTCTTTTTTCGCCGACTGTTGAAAAAAGACCCTTTGCGGCCTTAACCTGAGTGGACTGTGTTCCAGGACACAGCCATCGAAGGAACCCACGTTTGCGGCCATCCGTCGTCAGGAACATCCATGCCAGCTGCAGTCCAGCCCGCCAGCCAGAACCTCACGTCCAGCGTCGCGGAAACGTTTGACCACTGGAAACACCTCGTGGCAGAGTCCTTCGTGCCGCTTACCGCACGGACCGCGGACGTTGACGGGTTCCGCGGGCAGATGCGCGCCCGCGTACTGGACCGGATGTCCGTCGTCGAAGTCACGGCAACCTCCCACGAGGTCCACCGAACCCCTGCCCTGATTGCGCAGGCCGGCGAACGCTACTTCAAACTCAACCTCCAGCTGGAGGGCACTGGTCTTTTGATCCAGGACAACCGCGAGGCCCTGCTCCGGCCCGGCGACCTGGCCATTTACGACACCAACCGCCCCTACACCCTCGCGTTCGAGCAAGCGGCCCGGATGATGGTGGTGATGTTCCCTTGCGATGCCCTCTCGCTGCCCACGGATTACGTGGGCCAGCTCGCGGCAGTCCGGATGGCCGGCAGCACCGGCCTGAGCGGTATCGTGGGGCAGTTCATCCGGCAGCTGTCCGAAAACCTTGACGTGCTGAGCGGTCCCAGCGGCTCGCGGCTGGCCACGAACGCCCTTGACCTGGTGTCCACGATGCTGCACGCCGAAATGGACATCGCCCCGGACCGGATGAAGCCGCAGGCGCTCCTGGCCGTTTCGGTGCGCGAATACATCGAAGCCAACCTGTCTGATCCGCAGCTGTCCCCGGCCAGCATTGCCGCGGCGCACTTCATCTCCACACGGCACCTGCACAACGTGTTCCACGAGTCAGGAACCACCGTGGCCAGCTGGATCCGGAGCCAGCGGCTGGACGGGGCGCGCCGCGACCTGCGGGACCCGCTGCATGCCGGCAAGTCGGTAGGCGCAGTGGCTGCCCGTTGGGGGTTCGGCGGATTCAGGCGGTCATTGCAACAGGAGTCCTTCGATCAGTTCGATCGGTTTTCTGAACTCTAGTCTTTTGCGTGGCCGGTCGTTGAGTTCCTGTGCGACCCAGTCGAGGTCTTCGGCGCTGTGGATGCTCAGG
>DATCNU010000192.1:0-2685 GCA_036565085.1 Arthrobacter sp. | reverse complement strand
GACTGGGACTTCTAGGACCCGACAACTTCCAGGACCTGACAACAAGGGACTCCGCACGCTTTGTGCGGCGTCCCTTGTGCGTTGGGGGCAGGTCACGTGGATCCGGCGCCAGGGACAGGCGGTGGCGCAGCGGAGCCCACTGGACGGTCGAGGCCCGGCAGGTTCGTCCGGCAGCTCATCTTGCACCAAGGTACGCGAGAAGGCAGTCTTCTCCCGCCGATGGCGGCATCTGAACATAGTCCACGGTCCCGCGCGAGGCCGTGGACGTACGTGGATAGGACCCAGGGCGGTGCCCCTCGCCGGCTCGCGGCCGCAGTGAAGTCGGCCAGTGGGGAGGTTCCCAGTCCTGGTGTTCGCTTTTGTATTTGCGCCCTGATTGTGAGACCCAGCCGGGCGGCTCATTCTTTGTTGCCGGCGTCGGTTTCCAGCCGCTGGTGTGTTTGAGGCTGTGGTGCCGGCGACATGGCTGTCCCAGATTGCTGATCCCGGTGGTTCCGCCGTGATGCCAGGCCAGGAGGTGGTCTGCCTCGTTGTCCAGGGAATGGTTGCTGCAGCCGGGGAAAGGGCATTTGCCGTCGCGCATCCGTAGCCAGTTCCGCATGGCCTTCGTTAGCCGGTAACTCGTGCGGCCGATTTCCAAAGGTGCCCCATCCCGCGGATCCACGAGCACCCGGTGGAACGAGTCAGCTCCGTTGGCCACCAGATCCCGTGCCATGGAGGCTGGGATCGGTCCGTACCCGTCAAGCATCGCCGGCTCCTCGGTCACCCCGAGAAGGGAGAAGATGGGAACGGTGATCAGGACCTCCGCCCGGGGCGTGGGGATATGGGCAAGGCCGGGTGCCCCCGCACTAGCCCCAGTCCCGCTGCTGCCGATGCTGTTGCGGCAGCTGGTGCAGCCGCTGTCGCTTCGCAGGGCTGCCGTGGCGAAGACGTCTGCCCTCAGCTGCGTGAGCGTCCGGTCCTCCTGGGGACCCTGCAGGCCCCGCGCGATGGCGGTAATGCGGTTCCAGATCGCAGCCGCCTGGTCCGCGGGCAGGTAGGCCGACATCCGCGCCATGCCGTCCTGCTCCGGGGTATATTCCAGGCACCTGTCCTCGACGCCCTTAGCGTGGCGTTTTTCGATGCTGTCCGGATGGTGGCGTTCCCGCCAGGTCCGGGCTTTCCGGCGGAACCTGTAGGCGGGCATCTCCCCGGCCGGGCAACCGCAGGCAGGATTGGGCGTGTCAGCATCGAGGAAGTGGGCTTCCATTGCCTTGGCTGCGCCGCGGTCAAGGGTGGCGGTCTCGTCCACCATCACCCTGGCGTGCTGCCACGAAACCGTTCCCGCCTGAAGGGCTGCAAGGGTGCGTGGCAGAAATGTTGCCAAAGCGTAGGATTGCTCCAGCAGCGCGCCTGCGGCCCGGTCGCCGATGGCCAGTACGCAGCCCACTTCGGCCGCTATTGCCATTTCCTGCGCCTGGACCGGCATGTCCAGAGGTGCCGCCGACCGCGCCGAGTCCGCATATGTAGCGGCTGCCTCCGCCTTCAATGCCGCGATCCGAGCCTCAGCCCCTGCGATCCCGGCAAGGATGTCCAAGCATCCGTCAGCAACGACGGCCAGAGGGTCGGAGTCCGAGGGCGACCCGCAACCGGATTCAGCCACCTCGTCGTGAAGCATGGCAACAGCGGCGTCTATCGCCTCAAATGCCTTTGCCACCGCTTCGCTTGCCATGTACTCATTATGGAAAGGGGGTCTGACATTTTGCGTGGGCGCAATCTCGCTGCTGGGCCAAGATCCCCGGCCATCCAAAAAAGCCTCGCGTTACGCGGCGGACTGGCCTCGGCGATGATCCGATGACGAGCCAATCATTTACAAGCACGAGTCCGTGTAGGTGACTATCGGATCACCTACACGGTCAGGACGATGTTCTCCTGGTTCTCGTCCTCAACCCGGGGCATCGGCGGGACGTTTACCAGAAGTGAGGTCGGCCCGGTGTGCAAAGCATTAGGCGATAGCTCGGCGGTTGATACGTGCGCGTTCCGCCCCACGGATAATCAGTTCGCCGGCCGCCCCAATGCCCAGCAGCATCAAAAAATTCCCGTTCCGGGCAGAACTCGCGGCAATGTACGTGTTCTGCGCAGCAGTGACAGCGGCGATGTCATTGGCGTACCAGCCGTTGACAACTGTTTGCTGCGGGGCGCCCTTGGTCTCGCCGTTGTTCAAGGTGTTCTTTACATCGGCTGCGCTGAGCTCCGACTTCCAATCGGAAGGGCTGCTGCCGCTCTGAATGGCGGGGTTGTTGGCCAACCAGGTGATAACCAGCAGCACTGCCAGCACCGAACCCAGGATGATCCGGACGCCGTTGGCGGTCCGGAGCTTCGATAGATTCAGCCGCTTGGCTTTCAGCTGCGGTGCGTGGTCCGGTGTCGGCGGTACGTCCGGCACCACGTTTCCACTGGTTGTTTCGAAAGTAGTCATTTCCCCATTTTCATAGTGTTATTGCAACCGCCTGTTGGCGGAAACCTCTTGAGCTACGCCCGTGTGTCCGCAAACCGCGGAGCCATGGACTCCATCTGTTCCATCACCAGCTTGATGGCCTCTGGCTGCCTGTCCGGCGGATAACCAAACCGCACCAGAAGCCGCTTGATCGAGGAACGAAGCTTGGCCCTGACGTCGTCGCGCACGGTCCAGTCGGTCCGAACATC
>DATCNU010000191.1:0-3181 GCA_036565085.1 Arthrobacter sp. | reverse complement strand
TGGGCCCTATAGGGATCCTAAGCCGCCTCGAATACCTCAGCATCATGCACATGCCTAGAGTGTCCGAACTGACTCCTATCAGCCAACTACTGGGCCTGAAGACGCTCAGACTCAGCACTCTGCCAAGCTGGGACTCATCGGACAAAAAGACGATCGTTCGCTCACTTTTTTCGAGACGGACGTCGGGACGCTGCCGGCGTCAGCGAACACCGCTCTTCATCGCCGGCTGGTCTCGTGTGCCTTGCACTTGACTCTGATCTCCGCCATGCGCGCCATCTACCCGGGCACACGTTCTCCGGCTATTCTGGCGCAGGGGGAATTAGTGGCGGAGATCGTGCTTGCAGGTGGAAAAGGGACGCTGAGCGTACATGCCGGCGGGACCCTTCACCTGATCTGGGTGCCCGGTTCCATCGTTCAGGCCGAAGACGCTATGGAATCTGTGCTTGCTATGGAGGTTCTTAGTGTTGGTCGGAAGCTGCCATTGCTGATCGAAATCATCGGCGTTAACCTGACCGTCGAAGCCTGTAACCACTACCGGGACACCCGGTTCGTTTCCTCCGTAGCCATGGTGGGGACAACGAAGGTTGACCTTGTCGTTGCCGCTTGGGTGCGGCGCGGCCAGCACAGTCTCCAGGAGTTTTTCACGTCGCGTCCGGCCGCGGTGGCATGGCTAGAGGGACTGTCAGCTCCCGAAATCGTCCACCAAGTCCCGGCCTGATTCTTCCCGACATCGGCAGGCAAGAGGCTGTGGAGTTCCCGCCGCCCGGGCGAGGAACTTCCGATGCCGATCTCGTCGTGGTCCGGGGACTTTGCCGTGGGAACCGCCGCATGCGTATTGGCTGCACCAAAAATTGGCCTCGGCACCTCACCATGACACGTTTGGGAATCCGCGGAGTGCCTGCTCAACCTCGTCATCGGCATCAGCTAGAACCGCCAATCGAACGGTGAAAAAACCGCCAACCTGACCTAACAGTCACAGGGGTGTTCAGCGGGCCCGTGCGAGGAATGAGACGCTCATGACACCGTATTTCGCGGCTGCGGCCCGGGCGCTGTCGGACAAGAATTCGTACGCGTTCCTCCTTACTTGTTCAAGGACGAACCCGCTGTCCGTGATCGCCTGTTGATAGGTGTCAGTCTGGGCGGCACCGCCGATGCAGGCAGCCCACAGGTCGGCATTGCAGACAATCTGAGGGGTGAGTTGTTTTTCGGTGACGATGTCGGTGATGGCCAGGCGTCCACCGGGGCGCAGAACGCGTGCCGCTTCACGGAAGACCGCGGATTTATCCGGGGAGAGGTTGATGACGCCGTTCGAGATGATGCAGTCGAAGCTTGCGTCCCTGAAGGGGAGTTTTTCGATGTGGCCCTGGGTGAACGTGACCTGGGGAAAGTCAGCGGCCTTCCGGAGGCTTTCGGCCTTCATGTTCTGCTCCTCGGTCATGTCCAGTCCCACCACCCGCCCGCCGGCGCCCACCGTGAGGGCTGCGACGAAGGCGTCCATTCCGGAGCCGGAGCCCAGGTCCAGGACCTCTTCGCCCAGGGTGAGGGCTGCCAGGTCGAAGTTGTATCCGACACCGGCAAAGGACTCGACCGCCCCGGCGGGGATCAGGTTGAACAGCGCGGGCGGGTAGCCCAGCCGTTCGGCGAGGCTGCGCCCCATTGGGAAGTGGTAGTGGCCGGCGGGGTTCTGGGCGACCGCCCGGTAGATCTGCTTGACTTTGGTCTCAAGCTCGGCGCGGTCGATGGTTGTGGCCTCTGCTGGTGTGCTCATGTCGGTGCCTGCGGTTCAAATGACGTCGAGGGTGGTTTCGACTGGGACGGGGTTGGCCAGGCAGTCACGGACCGGGGAGCTGTCTTGGACGTACTGGCAGAGTGCTTTGAGTTGCTCAACGGTGGCGTTGGGGCTTGAGACGGTAGCCCGCGCGCGGATCGCCGTGAAGCCCGGTCGCGGGCCTGCGAGGCCCAGGAAGTTCCCGACGTCCAGGTCGCCTTCTACCTGGATCTGCAATGAGGCGATCTCGATGCCCTGGGCCGCCGCATTCGCGACATAGCCGACCGCGTAGCAAAAGCCCAGTGCCTGCAGGAGAAGCTCGACAGCGTTGGGGCCGGCGTTGTTTCCCAGGAGTACGGGAGGCTCATCCCCCTCCAAGGTGAAGCTCTGGGTCCGGCCGGTGTCGTGAACACCGGCGTGGGTGAATCCCTGAATCTGCCCGATGTTGTGTGTTCCTTCGCTCCATGTGCTGGTCGCACTGAAAGTGAAGCTGCCCTGTTGGGGGTCTGTTTCGATTGCCTGGATTGTCGCCAGCAGACGGTCGACGTCGATGCCGTTGCGGACGGTTGATGTGGTGGTCATCGCACTGCGCCTCTTTCCGGTAGTACCCGGCCGTGGGCTCCGGGGTTATTTTCAAGTGACCACTTGAATACTTGAATAGCACACCCGGACGATGTATCTTGTCAAGTACCTACTTGAATTCAGTCGCAGTGAGGGGAAAGCACATGGGTGACAGGGCAGCAAAGGACGCACTGTTCGACGCACTCGCCTCCGTGGCCAGGGTGCTGGGCAGCGGCCGCCGGGCCGAGATCGTGGATGTTCTCGCCCAGGGCGAACGGGCCGTGGACGAGATCGCCCAAGAGATCGGGCAAAGCGTCGCGAACACGTCGCAGCACCTCCAGCACCTGCTGCGGTCCGGGCTGGTGCATTCACGTCGGGACGGCACCCGGATCTATTACCGCCTCAGCGGGCCCGGGGTGGCCCAGCTCTGGGCTGCCGTCCGCCTGGTGGCTTCGGATCATGTCGGAAAGCTCAACGAGCTCGCGGCCGCGTACCTCGGAGACCGGTCGGCGCTGAGTACGCTGACCCGGACCGAGCTGAGGGACCGGATGACCGGAGGCGACATCGTCGTGCTCGACGTCCGGCCCGAGCCGGAATTCCGGTCCGGGCATATCGTGGGCGCGGTCTCGGTCCCGGTGAAGGAGCTGGCGGAGCGGCTGCGGGAGCTGCCTGATAGCCACACCGTCGCCGCCTACTGCCGTGGCCCGTACTGTGTGTTCGCCGACGAGGCCGTTAGGACGTTGCGCCGGCACGGCATCCCCGCGGTCAGGCTCGAGGACGGGTATCCCGAGTGGGAAGCGGCTGGCCTGCCGGTCGAGACAGATGCGTCAAAGACCCCTGCGGGCAAGTCGT
>DATCNU010000190.1:0-3653 GCA_036565085.1 Arthrobacter sp. | reverse complement strand
ATGTTAGTCGCGACAGGTGAAGCGGGCCGAGGATGCAGAATTATCTCGTAAACGCTGTCTGCAAACCAATAAGTGCCAAATCAAACCGCACTGACTTCGCTCTCGCTGCCTAAGCAGTAAGACAGTCCGTCAGCCCGAGGTCGCTATTGCCCCGGATCCTGGCGTCATTTAGATAGCCACTGCTGTTTACCTCCGTCATCGGGGTAAACGGGACTCTTAGATGGCTGGGCCCGGATCAGCTACTTGTTTGCAAGATAGCTGGGGCCGAGAAAATCCGACGCAAACTGCGCCCGGAGAAGCCCTGACAACACGACATCGGACGGGGGTTCAATTCCCCCCATCTCCACGGAAGCTGGCCCCTAGTAATAGGGGCCATTTTCTTGCCTGCCAACGAGGGTGGCCCTGGGCTGGGGTCGGCCGTTGTTGCTGCGATTAGATTGAACCACACAACCATCGGGGCGTCATGAATCTCCTGGCACATGGATTCGCCATCGCCGTCTGTCTCCTGGTTCTGGCAGCCGGATGCTCAGGCCCGCCTTCCGCATCTGGGACGGCTACCACGGCGCGCACCGAAGCAGGACCTTCGTCAGGCGCCGCCTACCACCGGCCGAGTGCCGCTTCGTCCGTTGCCCTCCTTGCCGACTCCACACGGGATTGGAACGTAGTAATCCTAGGAGATTCCACCGGCGACGACCTGGATGAGTTTCCATTTTTGGCGGCGGAACAGCTGAGATCAGCCCATGGCCGGACCGTCAGCGTGCACAGATGGATGGACGGCAAAGGCTATTCAGGCGAGTTCACTGCCAGCGGCGGGAATGCGCAGATTCACATCTGGAACGGCTCGGTGGCAGGAACCACCGCAACGTATGGCGCCAGTAACCTGGCAGCCATGGCCCCGGCCGGCGCGGACCTCGTCATCGTCAATTATGGGCACAATTACGCTGACCCATCGCAAGCGAAGGACGGCGTATCGCGGCTCCTCGAAAAGATCGACGAACGGTTTGGTACACCGCCGGTACTGGTGGTTATCCAGAATCCGAGGAACCCGGAAACCCCGCAGAGCCTGGCCGTCGTCGAACAGCTCCGGGCCTTGGCCGCGACTCGGGGTTATGAGGTTGTGGATGTGTACAAAGCGTTCAAGGAAACTGGCGACGTGCGCCCGCTGTTGCTCGATGACATCCACCCCAGCCCCGCCGGGAGCAGGCTCTGGGCTGAGACCCTCATGAAATGGCTTTCATAGCTGCTTCAACAATTTGGGCCGGCGTTCACCGACGGCGTAGCGCGCCGGGGACTAGGACGGATGCCGGGACGGTTGATGCAGATAAGACCCTGACATGCCAGGCAACTGGCCAAGCCGGGAGCCGCCAACAGTGCGTAGGAGGTGCGCCATGGGCCAGGCGCGGGAGTACCATTCACCAGCGTCCGACGACGATCCCCTGGACTCGTACTCGGAGACCGTCATGCGCGTGGCTGAGACAGTCACTCCGCATGTTGCAGCCATCGAAATGACAGGGAAGGGCCGCAACGGCCGGTTCCGGGTGGGTGCGGGATCAGCCGTGCTTTTCACCGAGGACGGCTACTTGCTCACGAATTCCCATGTGGTGGCAGGAACTCATCAGGGCCAGGCCGTCTTTGCCGATGGCAGCCGGACCGAGGTGGAACTTGTCGGGTCGGATGCTTTGTCAGACCTTGCCGTCGTCCGCGGGCGGGCGCCGAAGGTAGCACCGGCGGAGTTCGGCGATGCAGAGTCATTGAGGGTTGGCCAGCTCGTCATCGCTGTCGGTAACCCCCTGGGCCTGGCAGGATCAGTGACGGCGGGCGTGGTCAGCGGACTGGGACGTGCCATTCCGGTCTGGGCAGGCAGTAACCGGCGCGTGATCGAGGACGTCATCCAGACAGATGCGGCCCTCAACTCCGGGAGCTCGGGCGGCGCCCTGGCGGACAGCCACAGCAGGATCGTGGGCATCAACACTGCAGTAGCCGGTGCGGGCCTGGGCCTGGCCGTACCCATCAATGCCACAACCAGGACGATCATCTCGGCGCTGCTGGCGGACGGGCGGGTCAGGCGGGCCTACCTGGGGGTTGTCAGCACCCCTATCCGGCTCAATGCCAGCGCCGTGGTCAGGACCGGGCAACGCGACGGGCTCCGCGTAGTGGAAGTTCTGGCAGGATCCCCCGCCTACAAGGCGGGCCTGCTGGCCGGGGACATCCTGCTGACCGCCGGTGGCCGTCCGGTCAGCAATGCCGAAAGCCTGCAGAAGCTGCTCTTCTCCGACGCCATCGGCCAGCCACTGCACATAGCGGTCCTGCGGGACGGCAAGGAAAAGGACCTCGTGGCGGTACCCGAAGAAATGGCCGGGAACGCGTAGTGCCCCCGGTCAGCGCTTCTTCAGGTGGGCCACCGGATCCGGCGCACCATCACCCGGGGCTTTGGCCTTCTTCTCGGCGCGCTTCTCCTTGATGGTCTTCACCGGCTTTTTCGCCTGGTGCTGATGGGGTGATTTATCCGGCATGGCTTGCTCCTTACAACGAGGGACGGCTTGCGTCCCTCTTCGTAAAATACGCCAGTTTCGCCGCGAATGTAATGCCCGGATTCAGCCCGGAACGGAAACGTCCGCGATGCCCACAAAGCGGGTCCCCACGCCGTCGAACTCGCTCCGGACAAGGCCCGGCCCCGGGGCTGGAACCTCGCTGGGACCATGGTGACCGCAGATCACGTACGTGAACTCGGGCCACCATTTCTTCGGTCGGGCAGCTTCTTCATAGCCGCAGACAGCGCATTCGAGATGGACCCACACCGGCCGCTTGCCCGTCCGGTTGGCCCGCGACTGGATGAGCCACGGCGGCGGATTGTCCAGGATTTCGCCCAGCTCTGCTTCGGTAAGTCGCTTGGGGATGCCATGGCGCTGGGCCATTTCCATCGGGACATCAAGGGCAATTGCCGCGTCGCGTCTGCTAATCATCACAGTCAACGATACGTGACGCCGCCAAACCGGGAGATGGGGTGAACCGGAAAAACGAGTACTCACTACTCGGGACAACGTGAGGAGCCAGTCAATAGGCTCATCGGACCGGCCCGGATCAACACCGACGGCAGCTGGGGCCAGAGACCAGATCTGGACCGGGAAGTGCTATGCCGCGCTCTCCAATTGGGTTGGGCGAGGGATTGCCTGATATCCGGTCCTACCCAGGAGAGCTGCGATGAAAGTGAAGCGTCCTGTCAGTTGGCTTATTTCGGTGCTCATTCTTGCCGCATTCGTTGCCGCAACTGGAATCCCCGCGTCCAGCACGGCAGAGGCCGCAAACACTTACGGGCACCCGAGCATCAGCTACGCAGGTGTCGGTAAACCCCCGACATCAGACAAACCCCAAAGCAAACTGTGGTGGAACGACGGGTCCTGGTGGGCGGACATGTGGACGACGGGCAGCGGGTGGCACATCTACCGGCTGGACCGAAGCTCCGAAGCGTGGGTGGATACCGGGCTGCTTAACGACAGCCGCACCAATACCTTGGCGGACACGCTATGGGACGGAAGTCACCTGTACATCGCCTCCCATGTGGTCACTGTATCCAATGACGTAACGCCGGTGCCTTCAATCCCAGGGAAGCCTGCGTACCTTTTTAGGTACAGCTATTCCGGCGGAAAATACAC
>DATCNU010000189.1:0-2275 GCA_036565085.1 Arthrobacter sp. | reverse complement strand
CTCCTCGGTGGCACGGCTGATCGGGGCGGTGCCGAACGAGATAGCCCTGGCCGAAAGCGGGTGCCGCGCCTGGGCGATGGCGGTCTACAGCTTCCCCTTCGTCACTCGGACGCGGGTGCTGATCGGACGCACCGAGTATGCTGGCAATGTCATTGCGCTACGGCAGCTTGCGCGTCGCAACGACCTGCAGATTGTGGTGCTCGACGACGATCCGCACGGTCAGGTTGACGTGGAACACCTGCAGCGGGAGCTTGACCGCGGAGACGTAGCCATGGTCGCCCTGACGCATGTGCCCATGGCCAACGGCCTGGTAAATCCGGCGGCGGAGGTGGGCAGACGCTGCCGCGCTGCCGGGGTGATGTTCGTGCTCGACGCCTGCCAGTCGGTGGGCCAGATGCCGTTGGACGTGCAGTCATTGGGCTGCGACGTGCTGGCGGGAACGGGACGGAAGTTTCTGCGCGGACCGCGCGGCACCGCGTTCCTCTATGTCCGTGCCTCGGTCCTGGAACGGCTTGAGCCGGCCATGCTGGACGGGCATTCCGCCGTTCCGACCGGCGCCGGAGGCCTTGAAGTCCGCGGCGATGCCCGGCGCTTCGAGAGCTGGGAGAGCAGTGCCGCCGGAAGGCTGGGCCTGGGCCGGGCAGTCGATTATGCCCTGGCCCTGGGTCTGGACGCTGTACAGGAGCGTGTCGCCGGGCTCGCGGAGCAGCTGCGGGCCGAACTGGCTGCGGTTCCCGCGGTCACTGTCCACGACCGTGGGATCATCCGGTGCGGAATCGTCACGTTTTCGGTGAAGGGAAACGACGCCCGGAACATCAGGACCCGGCTGGCGGAGCGCCGGATCAATGTCTCCGTGGCACCCCTGCCCTTCGCCCAGGCCGACTCCATCCCCACCGGGACACGACAGGGGGAGGACCTGGTGGTGCGGGCCTCGGTGCACTACTACAACACCGAGACCGAGATCCAGCGGCTTGTCGGCTTCCTTTGGGGATCGTCTTCGGGCACTTGACGGTGTCAGTCCGCCGGCCAGCCTAGGTGGCTTCGGCCAGGGTCATGGCGTAACGGTTCTGCCGGTCGGTCCACTGCCCGGCGATGGAGAACCCCGCCGCCTCCATCTCTTCGACGACGCCCTCGAGGCGGAACTTGGCCGAAATCTCCGTCCGCAGTTCCTCCCCCTCATGGAACCGGACGTACATGCCAACCCCCGGCAGGCGCACCAGCATTGGCCTGCTGGCGCGCAGCCGCATCTCAATCCACTCCTCCTGGGGCCTCCACACCGCCACGTGCTCAAAGGCCATCACGTCGAAGTCGGCGCCCAACTCTGCGTTGAGGACGCGCAGAACGTTCCGGTTAAAGTCCGCGGTGACCCCCTCGGCGTCGGCGTAGGCCGGAACAAGGATGTGCGGTGACTTCACCAGATCCGTGCCAAGAAGCAGCGAACCGCCGTCGTCGCCGAGCAACTCGCGGACGCTGGAGAGAAAGCGGGCCCTCGCCGCCGGCTCAAAATTACCGATGGTGCCGCCGAGGAACGCGACCATGCGGCGTCCCGCCCGCGGCAGCAGGTGCAGCTGGGTCTCGAAATCCGCTGCCACGGCCTGAAGCTCAAGGTCGGGAAAGGCGGGAGCCAATTCGTTGCGGGCATCCAGCAGTGCGCTGTGGCTGACATCCACGGCAACGTAACGGCGCAGGGATCCCTCCTCCCTCAGCGCGTTAAGCAGCAGCGGGGTTTTCCGGGATGATCCGGACCCGAGCTCGATCAGCGTCTCTGCCGGGCTCGCGGCCGCCATCTCTGCTGAGTAGAGCTCCAGCACTTCACGTTCGGCCCGTGTCGGGTAGTACTCCGGCAGGTCTGTGATGCGCTCAAACAGTTCGCTGCCCAGCTTGTCATAGAACCACTTGGGCGGCAGCGTTTTCGGCGACGCGGTGAGTCCTGCCCGCACATCGGCGCGCAGGCTGCGTCCCAGGTGGTCCGGAGGCAGGTGGTGAATGATGTCGGGGCGGTCGGTGGAGAGGCTCATGGGGCCACCTGTTCCTTCGTGAGGTTGCGAATCGGGCGTATGTCGACGTGGCCGGCGGTGGCGGTCAGAAGGCAGCCGTCCGGCACCTCATGCCAGCCGGGGCCGTCGTCGAAGGGTTCACTGGCCACCACGACACTCTCCGGGCCGGTCCGCCAAAAAAGGGTATCCCCGGCGGCCGTGGCCGCGATGCTGGTACCGTCGGTGAGCAGAAAGTTCAGCCGGCCGCCGGTGACGGCAGAGACAGTGCCGACCACGTG
>DATCNU010000188.1:0-3006 GCA_036565085.1 Arthrobacter sp. | reverse complement strand
TCTTCGCCGATCCGCCGAATTAGGCAATGCGAAGGCCGTGGGCAACCTCGGTCTTCTACTCCTAAAGCGCGGTGAATGGGATGAAGCCGAACAACAGTTGCGCGTAGGTGTCAGCCTGGGCAACGCCATGGCCATGGCCTATCTCGGCCTTGTACTCCTGAAACGCGGGGAAACCGCTGAAGCCGAACAGCAGTTGCGCCGAGGTGTCGGCATGGGCAACGCCGAGGCGATGAACTTCCTAGAATTTCTGCTGGCACAACGGGGGGATGCAGAATAAGCCGAACAGTTGTTCCGACGCAGCTCGGACTTCGGCAACGCCGTCGCCCCGAAGTATCTCACTGCAAAGCGCGCATAGTCAGGCGCCAAATCGTAGCCTTGGGAGCTGCAAGTCCACCACTAATTACGTCTACAGCGTGAGGGGACGGGGTCCCTGGCCTCGGTGCACACACTGCGCTGCATTCCTGTTTCAAAACCCTAGTGCGGCGTGTCTAAAGTCATTTTAGGGTTGGTGTTTGGGAGAATTGGGCATGGCTCATCCTCCTGCTCCTGCTTTGGTTATTCGTGATGGTGACTTTGACGTTTTGGTGCGGTGGTCCCGTTCGTCGGCGATGCGGGCGGGGCTGGTTCAGCGGGCCCGGATCATTCTGATGGCGGCCGAGGGCGCGCCGAATTCACGCATTGCCCGGGAGGTTGGCGTCTCGGTTCCCACGGTTCTCGCGTGGCGTGGAAGGTACCAAGATCGGGGTATGGCCGGCTTGGAGGACGAGCAGCGTGCCGGCCGGCCGCGGGAGATTGACCGGACGAAAATCATTGCCGCCACATTGACGCCGCCACCGGCATCGCTGGGGATCACGCACTGGTCCTCCCGGCTGCTGGCCCGGCATTTGAAGACTGACTTTTCCACTGTGGCCAAGACCTGGCGGGAGTATGGGGTCAAGCCGTGGAAGTCCGAGACGTTCAAGTTCTCCACGGACCCGGAGCTGGAAGCAAAAGTCGTTGACGTCGTCGGGCTGTACTTGGCCCCGCCGGAAAACGCGGTCGTTCTGTGCATTGACGAGAAGTCCCAGATCCAGGCCCTGGACCGGACCGCGCCCCTGCTGCCGATGCAGATCGGCTCCGCCGAGAAACGCACCCATGACTACGTCCGCCACGGCACCACGACCTTGTTCGCAGCACTGGACATCGCCACCGGAAATCTCACCGGCCTCTGCAAGCCGGCCCATACCCACAAGGAGTTCCTGTCCTTCCTCAAGCATGTCGCCCGCGCCTACTCGGGCGTTGAGCTGCATCTGGTGATGGACAATTACGCCACGCATAAGAAGGCCGAAGTGCGCACCTGGCTGGCGGAGAACCCGCGCATCCACGTCCATTTCACCCCGACGTCCGGGTCGTGGCTGAACATGGTGGAAATCTGGTTCGGCATCATCGAACGCCAGGCCATCCACCGCGGAACGTTCACCTCGGTCACAGACCTGATGCGCAAGATCCGGCAGTTCATCACCGGTTGGAACAAGCGCAGCCACCCCTTCACCTGGACCAAGTCCCCGGAAGAAATCCTCGCGAAAGCCAAGCCAAAGACAACTTCAAACACGCCGCACTAGGGTCCAAAGCATCTTGTCGGCGGGCCGCGCGGAAACTTAGAATGTGGGTGGCTAAGCAGTCAGCCTTTGAATCCTCAGTCCGGAGTGAATTCATGAGCCTTCGATGCCCCGCACCGCATCCGATGCCCTCAGCGGTGCTGCGCACTCCCTGGCCCGGGCCATGAACGCCTGGAACCTGGACACGGCCGGCTCAATCGGCCATGACGCCGTCACCATCGTTGAAGGATCGTCGTTCTTCATTTCAGCCCTTAACGGGGACCTGGACCCTGCCTTGGCGCACGGCGCCTTCTACCAGGACACCAGGATCATTTCCCGCTGGAACCTGCTGGTCAACAACCAGGTTGTCGAGGAACTGACGGCTGTGAACCCCGAGCCCTACCGGGCTGTCTTCACGGGCCGGGCACCGCAGCCGGATGGCGCCGCCGACCGCCCCATGGTGATTGAGCGGGACCGGCAGGTGGGCGACGGCGTCCGGGAGACCCTGACTGTGCACAACTACTCCAGCTCTCCGGCGCCCTGCAGCATCAAACTGGCCGTGGAAGCGGACTTCGCGGACCTGTTCGAGGTCAAGGCCGGGCGGAAAACCCGCCAGCTGCGTCCCTCCCACCGGCCGGAGGGTGACCGGCTGATCATCAGCGGGCGCCACAACGGCCGGATGCTGGGTGTGGCTGTCCGGGCGCCGGGAGCGGACGTCAACCGCCACGGTGTGATGTTCAAGGTAATGGTCCCCGCGAAGGGTTCCTGGACCGCCACCATTGTGGTCACGCCCAGCTCCGACGGGAGCGAACCGGCCGGCAAGTTCTCCGCCAGCACACCGCAGCACGAATCGGTGCCCGCGCTGCGCCACCGGAGCTGGGGTGCGGCGGCACCGCAAATCACCATGGACAACCCCGTGTTCGAACGAATCCTGCGCCAGAGCCAGCGCGACCTGGGCGCGCTCCGGATCACGGACCCGGCCCATCCGGACCGCACCGTCGTTGCGGCGGGAGCTCCCTGGTTCATGGCGCTGTTCGGACGCGATGCACTGCTGACATCGCTGATGGCCCTTACGGTTGACCCCACGATCGCACTGGGCACGCTGCAGACTCTCGCGGAGCACCAGGGACAAAAGGTCAACAGGCTCACCGAAGAGCAGCCCGGACGAATACTCCACGAGGTGCGCCTCGGATCCAGCGCCGCCTTGTCACTGGGCGGCGACAAGACGTACTACGGAACGGCGGACGCGACGCCCCTGTTCGTGACCCTCCTGGGCGAAGTCAGCCGGTGGGGGCTCGACCCGCAGGCGGTGCAGGCGCTCCTTCCGCATGCGGACCGCGCGTTGGAATGGATTACCCGCTATGGCGACCGCGACGGGGACGGGTTCGTGGAATACGAGCGCGCCACACGGCACGGGCTCCTCAACCAG
>DATCNU010000187.1:0-30941 GCA_036565085.1 Arthrobacter sp. | reverse complement strand
GCGGCTGGCGTTTTCGGGAAGCTCAAGAGTGTGGTGACGGAGCCGTTCCTGCGGGAGAAATCCATTGCGGAAGATGCCGAGGCCCGCGTGCAGCACAAGATGCAGGAGATCAACGAGCACGCCTTGAAGCTTGGTGCTCTGCGTGGCGAGCACGCGTCGGTCAGCGAGTGGGTGGATGAAATGTACGCCGAAACGATGGCGGCCGGTCAACGCAGGGCCGAGGACCGTATTGCTGCTGGCCGGGACATTTCTTCCCGTCGTTTCAAGGTGTTCACCATGAGTGAGTACCTGGGCGGGGATGAGCGACGCAGGCTCCGATGGGAAGGCGCTCCAGAAGTTCCGGGCGGGGCGGACTTTGCATACCACTGGCGCCGGGACGGGGACGATGATCCCTCCTACGGAAGCGACACGAGGACGGGTAACTGGCGGGCCGTCTGGATCCCGGAGAACCAGGAAGCTGCGCTCTTCATCAGCACGCCAACCCGTGCAGCCGAGGTGTGGTTGCTCGGTAACCACATCCGCTCCATGGACGAGGCAATGAAGTTCTTCGTTCCGGTGGAGCAACGCCAACAAGAGCGCAACAGCATCGCCCTGCTGATGGACGCGTACACGGAGACGTACCTCAAAGGAAAGTAGCGACGGTACGCAAAAGGCCCTGGACACTTTGTGAAGTGTCCAGGGCCTTTGCTGTGCCGGCTGGGTTCAGCGGCCTCCCTTGCTCACGGAGCGGGCGTGGGCCATGGCGGTGTTCTTCCTGGCCGCCGGGGCGTTGGGACGGCCGCCTTTGACTGCGGCGGCCGGGTGGGTCCCCTGGCTGATGTCAGCGAGGACCCTGGCGTCGACGGCAGCGGCGTCCGCTTTGCCGTGGAGGGACTGAGCGAACTCGGCCCGACGCTCAGCTGTGTCCCAGTTGTGTTCGGCCGTCAGTTCCTCCTTCCGGGCCTCGCGTTCGAGGCCGGCGGCCGTGTCGGGATCGGTGGACGGATCGCGGGCACCGTCCAGGAGGTCGTCCTTGCGGGCGGAAGCGGCGTCGCCATTCCGGTTGGCGCTGCGAGCCGCCGCTTCCTTGAAGTAGGCAGCGGAGCGCAGGTCAGCGGAGCGGGAGAAGTCCGGTTTCGCTGTCGGTGCGACGGTGCCGATAGCGGCTTGCCAACGCTCGATGAGCTTTGTCTCGTCTCTGCGCTCATCGGCCACGGTGTCCGCGAAGTTGTGGCGCTGGGTCCATTCAGCGAAGAATGTGGGCTGGTGCTCTGCTGCCCATTCGCTGGCGTGAGTCAGCTGGGTTTGGTGGTCGCCCTGTCCTTGTGACGGTAGCCCTGCATTGGAAGGTTGGGCGGCGGTGCCGGTGGAGGCTTGCCACTGGCGGATGAGATCCGTTTCGGCGGAACGTTGGACCTCTACGGTGTCCGCGAAGTCGTAGCGCTGCTTCCAACGAGCGAAGACCTCGGGCTGGTGCTCAGTGGCCCATTCACGGGCCTGATCCAGCTCGGACAGTTCGTTGTTCTGGCTCTGCGCCGCGCTCGGGGCTTCCGGGCTGGACAGCCACGAAGCAACGAGCTGATTGTTCATCCGCTCACGATGCTGGACCGTCTGGGGGCGGATCAGATCGTAGTTGTACGCGGCATACACGTCCGGAGCAGTGCGGGCGGCCCACTGCTTGGCCTGCAGCAGCTCCGTGAGCTGTTGCGGTGAGCCTGATGCAGGAAAGATGTTCTGGGCCGCTAGCCGACGATTCATGTCGTCGTGGGTTGCGGCGATATCCGGGTCCTGATCCCGCCAGGCTGTGGTGGTCTCGTAGGCGGCGCCGATTTGTTCCGGAGAAGCTGAGGCCCACCAGGTGTCTTCCATGACTGGCGCCAAGGCCACCCGTGCCGCTGCCTGCTCTGCGGCAAGCCGGGCGGTGGCTTCGGCACCGGCTTGTTCGCTGACGGCTTTTTGTTCGAGGAGCCATTGCTGCCGGGCTCGGGCTGCCTGCTCACCGAGCCGGCCTGCGATCATGAGCGCCTGGCGGAGCAGGTCGTCAAAGATTTCGTTCACTCCATCAGATTCCACGATGGTTCTCCTTTCCTGCAGTGAGTGAGAGTGCACCTATGAATCCAGGGAGTTCAGCGATGAACTTCCGTTGTTTTTGGATGGCCGCTGCGGCGGCCGTGGGGGACATTGGCTCCAGAGGATTGATCGATCTTCCTCCCTTGCTGCTCAACTGAATGACTCTGCCTGCACCCGTGGGGAGGCTGTCTTGTAGGAAATCCATGGTTACTCTCCTTCGTTCTGTGGTGCTTGGGTTGATTCGGCCTGTTTGCGTACGTCAGGGAACAGCTCGGGAGGTGGTGCGATGGTGGGGAATGGTTTCATCGTGGTTTCGTGGCCACGGTCGATAGTGCAGCCGTCAAACGGGCCTTTCGTGTCGATCAGGACCGGCAGGTGGTGGTCGAGGTGATCCTTCATGAACACTGACATCCCGGTTTTGCCGTCGAGGCGCAGGTGCTCCCACGCCCGCCATAGCGCCTCGAGGCGAATGACTGCCTCGGCATGCATCCACCAGTTCGGGCACCAGGTGCTGCGGGAGCCGTTGGCAGAGAGTTCGCGCCGGTACACGGGAACGAGGAAGTTCTCTACCCAATCCGCGACGGAACCGTAGACCAGTTCCGGCTCAGCTTCTGGTTTCTCTTCGTCGCCCCCCTGAGCATCGTCGTCGGTTTCTCGGGGCGGGTGGTGATCCTGGATCCACAGCTCGATTT
The DNA here is from genome assembly GCA_036565085.1 of Arthrobacter sp. Classification (GTDB taxonomy): domain Bacteria; phylum Actinomycetota; class Actinomycetes; order Actinomycetales; family Micrococcaceae; genus Arthrobacter. The sequence goes on along the minus strand of DATCNU010000187.1, from coordinate 28,200 downwards.
CTTCAAGGAACCAGAACGGCGTCCGCCCTTCGACAAGGGCGGGTTGAGGGGCCTCCCCTGCGGCCACGAGAGCCTTAAACGCGATGGGCGAGAGTTTGTCCGCCCGCTCGGTGACCAACGCGGCGACTTCACTGGCCGTCAGCTGGAACTGATAGGGGCCGGCACCTGGGGCTTCTGCGGTCTCCGGCTGTTCTGAGGTAGCGCCAGGCTCTCCCTCCCACGCATCCGGCTGGTTGTCGTCCGAGGCGGTGAAGTCGGGCTCTGTCATTTCTGGGCCGCCTTGATCCAACGGGAAGCCGCTGCTGGTGCTTCGGCGGTTGGCGTCTTTGTGTCGGCGAAGGCCGTGCCCCCTGCTGCCCGGTAGGCCTTGACCAGGGGGATCTCGTCGGCGCCTTCGCGGGCCACGATGAGAGCCGCATTCTCCTGGCTCGCCGGTGACGGGTCGTAAAGGTCCAGTGAGAGCCACACCGCGTCCGCGTGTTCGGTGTTCTGCCACGTCAGGGTGCGGGCCAGTGTGGCCGGTGCCCCGGATCGTTTGATAACCACGCGGCCCCTGGGGAGGGAGGACAGTTCCGCGACGGTCATGATGCTTTCCTTGCCGCCATCCGGGTTCACGGACCGGGACTGCCCGGACTTGGAGGAGCTTTGAGACACGGTGTCGTAGGTGTACTCACCGATCAACGCCGAGAAGGAGCGCAGGAAGCCATCCTCATCGATGCCTGATCCTACGATCTTGACCGAGGACGCAGACCAAATCTTCTTCATCGCCTTCTCCCCCCACAGCTCCTCTCCCTGGGACCAGGACTGCAGGAAGGCGATGGGGATGATGCCCTTGGATCCGTAGTGGCTGTACTTGTCCGGCAGGTCCTTCCACGGGCAGACGTTCGCTATTTCATCCAGCGGCATGATCTGCGGGACGGGCAGCCGGCGGCCGGGGCAGGTCATAGCGTAGGCTTCCCCGGCGTCAGCCACCGCGATGGTCAGCGCCGTCGTCAGCGCCGCAGCGGAACCGCCACCTTCCTTGGAGAGGACGTACAGAGTGTCTGTGGCGTCCCGGACGAACTGTTCCGGGCTGAACTGCGGGCGATGGTCCGAGCCGGACACGGGATTGACCCATTGCAGGGTGCCAACGAACTTCAGCGTCTGCGCCATGGCCTTGGCCGTGCCGACCACGCCGTCGCGCTGGGCAGGCTCATAATTGAGCTGGGATTCCAGGGAGGCCGCATAAGCGGCGTAGATGCCATTCTCCTTCTCGCGCAGGAGGCGGCTGGGTTCGGTCGGTTTGCCTTGGTTGATCCAGTCGTAAACGACGCTGATCGGCTTTTCCCCCAAGGCGGCAGCGAGGAACAACGCGGTGAGCATGTCCTTGCCCTCGTTGTCGAAGTACGCATCGCCCTTCACCCCCGGGCCGCGGCCGGCGACCATGAACGTCTCCGCAAGCTTCAGAGCCTTCTCATCGTCGGTGACGTAGGAGAGCGGGTTCCACCACCACGAGGGCGGGTCACCGCTGATCTTCTGCGGATCGAACGCCCAGACCCTGCCCTTAAGGGACCGGGCCAGGCGGGTAGCGTCAATCACGTCAGGTTTGTTCGATGTCGTCACGACGGCACCCGGGGCATCCAGAACACTGGGGATCACCTGTGTGGAGGACTTGCCCTGGCGAGGGCCCCAGATCTGCATGACAACCGATTCAAAGTCCGCGTACAGGCGCTGCCGGCCGGCCAGCGCCACGCCCAGGAAAACTCCGATGCCGTCCTTGACGCCGAACCGTTTGGCGGCAGCGGCCGCCGTCCGTTCGGTCAGGTCGGCAATGTCTTTGCCCCGGCCCATCAGGGCGGCCTTGTGGTCGACCCGGGAGCGGCCCTTGCGGCCCTTGAGCACCCGGAGAGTGATAAGAACGGCGGCCGCCAGAACGAGCACGGCCAGCGACAGGCTGATCACGGTGGACGCGGTGGACCAGCCGACCTTGCCGCCGATCAGCCGGAAGGGTGCCTCGAACGGGTTCGCCGGCAACTTCTGGCCATCTCCGCTCATCAGTGATCCGCCGTAGATCCCGGCGTCCAGGACGCCGATGATGACCAGGCACAGGCCAATCGCCACGAACCCGGCGATCTGGCCGAACGTGATCGAGTTTCCCTTACGCTGCTTCATCGCGGTCCGTCTCCTCAGCGTCGGTGATCCCCAGCTGGCCTTCGATCTCTTCGGGGGTGAGGCCCTGCTTGCGCAGCTGCTCCCACCGCTGGTTCGTGTCGGCCACTCTGTCCTCAATGGCTGTCAGCCGTGTCTCCACGGGGATGCCTGGCCCTTGTCCGAGTTTGATCAGGAACTTCCCGCGCCCGAACGGGATCTGTTTGCCTCCCCGCGACGTCGTGTTCTTCACATCGGACCAGGAGATGATCCGCTGGCGTTCGGCCCTGGTCATGTTCCGCAGTTCCTGCACGGCCTTCATCTCGGAGCGGCCCAGACCGCCCATGACGATCATGGAGCACCGTTCGGCGAAGCCCTGCGCCTTCTTGCGGTCCGCCTCATCGGCTACGGCGTCGAAGTCTTTGAGGGTGTGGGAGATCATCATCTGGCCCACGCCCTGGTGCCGGTTGAGCCGGGTGAGGGAATCGGCCCGGTCCACGATGCCGCGCCCGATCCGCAAGGCCCGCCACAGCTCGTCCAGGACGATGTTGTAGTTCCGGCGGGGCTCCAGCCCGGCATCGGCAAGGATCTGGGAGACCTTCACCGCGGCGAAGCCGGTGGACCAGGACGCCAGCATCGCCGCTGCCTGCTGTTCGGGCAGGGAGTCATCGATGGAAGACAGGTCAAAGACACAGGAACGGGCAATGTCGAGCTTGTCTGAGGTGTGGTGGGAGAACATGTTGCCGATCGTGCTCCCGTCCGCGATGCCGTTCAGGGACTTACGCAGCGAGTCCGTGGAATCGGCGTAGCGTTCGTCCTCGCCGCGGTCCAGGACGGCGTTGCGGATCGCCTCCGGCTTGTCCGCGATGACCTGGGAGAGGTCCTTGACCAGCGGCACACCCTCGAAGCGGTCAAAGAGGATCCGCAGCGCCTTGTCCAGGACGATGGTCTCTTCTTCCGTGATGTTGGACCCCCGTGCAACCGTCAGAAGCGCCATCAGCAGGGACTTGCGGTGGTAGTGAGACTCCGACAGGACCTCTTTGCGCAGGTCCCCGGTCAGCCGTTCGGCTGCCCGGGCGGCGATCCCCGAATCCAGCGGGTTCAGGTAGCCGCGGTCGTTGCCGAGCCGAATGACTTTCCCGCCCGTCATCCGGGTACGAAGCACGTGCTCGCCCTTCACATCCCCCAAGGTCATGGACAGGACACCGAAGGCGTCCAGGCCCATCACGATCTTTCCCACGAGCGTGGACTTACCCAGCGCAGGGTTGGACATGAAATACACGCTGGGGTTAGGGATCAGGCCCCGCTGGTAGGCAGTGAAGTGGTCCAGGCCAACAATGTTGCCTGTCAGCAGGTTCGAGCCCAGGGGCACCCCGGCCAGCGGGGATCCTGCCCCGGACGAGAACGGGAACAGCCCGCAGATCTGCCGGGAGGATCCCCGGTACTCTGCCGGCAGATCAATGTAGGAGGCGTGACCGCCGCCGGCCATAGCGTAGCCGCGCTTGGACGGGGCGATGTAGGCGCGGCGGCCGGCCTTGCGGATCCGTTCGGTATCCGCGGAGGATCCCGGATCCATGACGCCGGGAAGGTCCGCGGCAGTGTCGTCGGTCTTCTTGAACAGCGGAGGGAATTTCATCAGATCGCCTCTCGGACGCGGGCGGGGACGGCAACGTAGTCGGGCAGGACCAGACCCAGGGGCAGGCCAGCGACGAACGCGACGTCCTGGGATCCATAGGCAGGGCGGATGGTGAGCTGGGCGGTGCCTGCCAGGTCTTCAATTTCGTAGGACGCCGCGCGGGCGTCCGCTGAACGCATGACGGTGGCGGTAATGACCATGCCGAAGTTGATCAGGGACGCATCCTTGGCGACCTCCCTGGCTGTCTGCTCGGCCGAAGCCAGCTCCGCCGCCGCCCGGTAGCTGGGGCGGCGGGTTGCGCCGGCCCGGACAGAAGCGGCATTCACATCGGCTTCGGCCACGTCCATGGCCGTTGCGGCCGAGACGGGGCGGTACAGCATCGTGACGCGTTTGCGGTCCACGTCCGCGCTTGGCGTGAGCAGGTGCTCGAAGACGTTGGAGAACACCACGCCGCGGGGCGCGACGGACATGACCCAGGACTTGGAGAAGCCCGAAGCGTGCCGGTACCACTCCCAGCCCGCCTCGGCAGCTACGGGGCCGGCGTTGTTCCAGGACACCTGTGGGGTGACGTCCTGGCTGCGGGCCGCATCGAAATGCTCGGCCAGCACCGGGTCGTAGGCGCTCATGACGATTTCACAGAGTGTCTGCGCGGTCACCGGGTGGGCATCCCCGGCCCCGCACACCTCCAAATGTTCCGTGAACTTACCCAGCCGGGTCCCAAGATCAAGGCCGATGTCCTCGATCTTGCGGTTCCGCTCGGCTCCTGGACGCCAGGTCGTGAACGTCAGGGCGATATAGGCCCGGGTCACCGCCGACTGCTGCGGGAACGTGGCCTTGATTTCCTCCATCATTTCCCGCGCTGCAGGGGAAGCTGATTCGGCCATGTTGGCATCGATCTCGTGACGGAGACGCACGCCGTAGTCAGGGGCGGTCTCCACCGTGACCGACGCGGCCACAATATCGGAAGTCTTGGACAGTCCCGAGAGCCAGGCACCCCAGTTAGCCACATAGGAGTCGATGTTCTCCCGGTCATCCAGCGCCAGGCCGGTGGGCTCAACCTCAATGACCACGCTCACGTGGTTCGTGGCCGGCATGTGCAGCAGAGCGAACGGACGCATGAAGCTGTCCTCGAACGCGTGCAGCTCCGAGGTCGCCAGCAGCCCCGGCAACCGGCACTTGCCGCCCGGGACATTCCCGACCGGACCGGAACGGTAAATGTTACGGCGGGCCCGGGAGGCCCTGTTGAACAGCCGCCGGGCAAGAATCCGCTGACTGACCGAGCGACCGTGCTTGTCCCTCAGCGTCAGCATCAGGAAAGCGACACCCATCAGGACCAGGCCAACGGCCCCGCCCAGGGCACCGGTGAACCGGAACAGAATAATGGTCACCAACAGCCCGCCGATCAGCAGGCCTGTCTCCAGTGCCCCGAGCTTGCCGATACCGCCGGTGCGCGGCTTGCGCCAGTTCCCGTAGGTCGGTTCCGTGTACATCGTCGGCTCACTCATGACCGGCGGCCTTTCTTCAAGAGGTCGGCAACAACCGGCGAAGGTTCGATGAAACTCACGGGATCAACGAAAGACATGCCCGAATCGCGCGGATCCGTCCCCTCAATGAGCGTGCTGAATTTTGCGGTCTTGCCGGTGCCCGGCTTTCCGAGCAACAGCGTGCTCGGGTTGCTGAACTGGATGTTGTGGCTGATTTCCATGGATTGTTTATCCTTTGCTTCCTGACGGGCCTTCGCCCGTAGATGATTCGGCGGCGCCCTTGGCAGCCTCCGCGCCCTTCTTCGCTACAGACGCGGCCGCCGCGACACCGACCCCGACCGGACCAGCCGCAGCTGCCGCGCCGGACCCAGCTCCTGCTCCTGCGCCGGCCGTGGACGCGCCCTTCGCGGCCGTTCCCGCCGTGGAGGCACCCTTCGCCGGGGTAGTGCCTCCACCACCCTGACCGGGTTTGGAGGCAGTCTCCGGGGCTCCCTTGGGGCCCTTCTCAGCCGGAGAATTCCCGGTAGTGGACGTGCTGCCGGACTTGTGGCCACCCGAACGGCTCCCGCCCGAGAAACTGCCCTTGCTGACGGCCCCGGAGGCCAGGGAACCGGCCATGGCACCCATCGCAGCACCACCGCCCCCGCCACCGGCGACCGCGCCGACCATCGGCGTGACAAAACGCATCAACGCCGGCAACGCGATCAACGCAACAAACATCAGCCCGAGACCCGCCAGGATCTTCACCCCGCCCGTTCCGTCGTCCTCCTTGCCAAAGGTGTTCGCGCTTGTGAGTTTGAAAGCCGTCGCGTAAATCAGCGCGGCGGCCGGTTTGTAGAGAATGAACGCGATGATCCAACCCACACAGCGCTGGAACCACTGCCGGCCCATCTCGGTGTTCGTGAACGCCGCAGTGGTGGGGAACACCCCTGCAAGGACCACCAGGAGGCCGGAACGGAAGACCATCAACACCAGCTGCAGCAGCGAAATCATCGCCGCGAACAGGCCCAGCACAATGACGAGAATGACGCCTACTTGCCCATTCAGGCTGACCATCGCCATCAGGTTCGTCCCGAAGCCGGTGCCCGCTGTGGCCTCATCGATCAGCCACTTCGCGAGCCCGTCAGAAGCAGTGATCAGGAGCTGGATTACCGCTACTCCCCCAGCGGACACAAGGATGAAGCGCACCAGACCAATAGCGACCTGCCGCAGAGGCTCCCCGCGCTGTTCCCAGACCATCCTGCCTGCGCCAATAAGAACCGCCATGACGGCCAGAGCCAGCGTCCAGAACCACAAATGTCCTTGCAGGAACTCCACCTCAGACGACGCCGCCGTCCCGGAGGAAATCAAGGGAGGCGTGTCCACCTGTACCCAGAACGTGCCAAGCCACGCCACAGCCTTACCGAACGCCTCAATCACGCCGTCAGCAACTTGCTCCAACGCGCTACCGGCCAGGTTCTTGACGCCATCACCCAGCTGGCACCCAACGTTCCAAATTTCACAGGGCTTTCCGTTCTCCGCCATCGGGAGCATGACTACACCCCTGCCCAAGGGACGAAATCATTCAGGGTTGTTACCTGGGCCATGCGTGAAAGGGACTCCAGATTCACTTTCCAGTCGCCGTCCTCCCACTTGAGCGGAACGGTCAGGGAAAACAGGGTCCCGTTCGATCCCTTCACACCGAGGACGACGACGGCAGTCTCCTTCACGTAGGACTGAACCCTGAATCCCCCAACCTGAATCGACAGCGTTGCGTCTTTTGGACCGAACTCCATTGGAGATGCAAGATACTTATCTCGCATCTCCCCCTTCGCGATGAGGTCCTTGACCATGACAGTCCCCTGCTGTTCAACACTCGCAGAAAGGAAGTTGGCGGCGGCGTAGAGGGCTCCGGTGGGGTTGCGTGCGTAGCACGTCCGGGCTCCATCGGCGGACTTCCCGGGACCGTAGACGGTTGGGTCGGTGGGAACAGCGGTCTTGCCGTTGAGTTCCCACTTTGAGGTGAGGCCGGGGCCCGGGATCGTTGGCTTCCCTTCGGGAAGCCCGCAGACGCTTCCACCGCTTGCAGCGGACGGCTGCGTCGAGGCTGATGTGCTGTTAGGTGTCGGCTGCCCGGAGGGTGCCGCCCCGACCGGTGGCAGCAGCGCGTACACCACTGCCAGGATCAAGACCAGGACGACGACGCCGGCGGATACCAGGAACCACGGACGGGTGAAGGGATTCTCCGGATTGGGTGTTGCTTCCTCTCCCCCGCTCATGCGGTGCCTCCCGAAGCCGTCACCACGGCCCCGACAAGGCCCGAAGCGACAGCGGCGACGATGCAGCCAGCGAGCACCCACATCAGGCCGGTGGCAGCCTGTCCCCCGCCCTGGCCCTGGCGGTGGTCAAACATCATCTTGCCGGCGACGATAAGTACGCCGGCTACTGCGAGGGCGAAGACGATCCAGGAGACCCAGCCCAGGATGGTCAGGAGGCCGTTAGCTCCGGGAGGAGTGCCGTCGATGGGCTTAGGGATCTCGGTGACGACGGACCCTGCGGTGAGGATTGCGTTGGTGAAGACAGACATGTTTTTTTCCTTAGTGTGATGGTGTTTGTGCCGCGGTGTGCAGCTGTATGTCGGAGAGGACGTTGCGGACCTGACGGGGCAGTTCCGCAACGTCCGGGGTCAGTCCCCGGCGCCATTCCTCCACCCATGGCATCAGCCAGGTGTGGGGCACTGCGCCGGAGACAATGGTGGTCAGATCCAGAAGATCCTTCGGGAGTTTCGTCGGGGCATCGGCGAGGATAACCAGCCCAGCCAAGGCCAGCGGGAACTCCCCCGAGGCCCATTCAATGGCCGCCGCCTGCGCTGAGCGCAAACCCTTTGCATTGGAGCGGCAGACAAGAAGCACCCTGTCCGCTCCGGGCGGGACGGCCGACTCCTCACGGACCGGCCAGGCATGGGAGGCGGCCACCGATCCTGCCAGGAGAGAGCTGATGGTGGCTTCCCCCGCGCCGCCGTGCGTGCCGAGGATCCACAGAGAGGCTGGTGTCCCCTCGACGTTCTGCCGGTCCAGGATGCCTGAGCCTGCACGGCGTCGGACGCCCTTCTGCGGGTGAGCCGGGCCATGCGGGGCCCTGGCTACTGCCACGGGTGCGCTTTCAACGGTTTCCGGTGGTCCGTTCACCGCCTGGATCCACCTGGATCCTTGCCCTGTGGTCATCATGGCTCACAAGCCCCTGGCCACGGCGGCTGCTGCCCGCAGCCATGCCCTGCGCGTAGCGGGCCGGAGTGCACCGTAACGGATCTGCCCGGATTTCAGTGCCGCATCAAAGGGAACCACCACCACATCACGGACGTACGGACGGAACTTCTCTGCCGTCTCCTGAGAGAGTTGTGCTTCCCTCTCCTGTCGCTCCGAGACGACCACGACGGCATTGGCAGCAAGTCCGGCAGACCGCTCGCTCTTAAGGTCCAGTCCCTGCAACGTCAGCAGGGCAGCTTCCACCCGGTCCTCCTCGTTGGTGGTGGGAACCACCAGCTGGTCCGCGTGGTCGATCATGCGGTTCCACTCGGCGCTCCGGTGGTTGTTGCCTGAATCCATCAGGATCAGCCGGTAGTACTTCGAGACGACCCGGTGCAGGATGTCCACCTCTTCGGCCGTCACCTCGTGGGTGCCGTCCACATCCGAGTCAGAGCGCAGGACATCGTATTTGTCCGTGCTCTGGTGGTGAACGAAGGCATTGATATCCGCAGACTGGGCCGTCGGGGACAGCAGGGCGTTGGCGTTGGCGATCACGTCCAGGGCGCTTCTGGCGTGGTCTCCCTGCTCCGTACGCCAGCCCAGAGTCCCGGTCGTGGGGTTGTTGTCCCAGGCCACGACGCTGGCCCCGTTGCGGCCGAACACCGCAGCAAGGTCAGCGACGGTGGGTGTCTTGTTCGACCCGCCCTTCTGGTTCACGACGGCGATAGTGCGGGTGCCGGCGAAGTGCTTGGATGCCAGACGGATATCCTCACGTTCGCTGAGCTCTTCCTCTGACGGTGCCAGGGTGAACCCAAAGCTGTTCAGCATCCCCCGGATGCCCTGCGTAGCAGGCTCAACGGTGCTCGGAGCAGCCAGGAAGCTCCCCGCTTCCCGCAACGCACGACGGCCCATAGGTGCAGCCGCAACGTCCATTTCAGGGGTTGGCGTAACGGGGCCGGCAGCGATCGGTTCTGCCGGAACGAGAGCGTCTAGCTTTACAGCTGCAGGCACTTTAACGGGTGGGGCCACAGGCGCCGCCACAACGTCCTTGCCCCGACGCTCCCTTGGCGTCTCCGAAGCGGTCGGAACCGCATCAATCGGAACCGGGGGTGCTGAGTGACGGTTCCGGTCGGGCGAGCCGCTCTCGGCGCTTTCTGCTAACTCCAGCTCGATGTCCCCTGCAGGTGAGACGAGGAGGACTTCCAGACCGTCATCATCATTCGTGGTGACGCGCATGGGGCGGCCCGCCATTTCAGCCTGATCCTGAACCAGGCCAATAAGCACGCGGCGCACGTCATCGGGGGTAGAGCCGGAAACCAGCTGTTCGTTCGTGCCGACCATCAGCACCCCGGTGTTGTCGCTGTTGATACGGGCGCTGATCGGTGGGAACTCCCTGATCAGTGTTCTGTCAATTGCCATGTCAGTTCTCTCTTCTCTCTGCTCGTGTGGCTAGTCGCCGGATCCTGGCGTTCTGCGGCGGTCCGGTGGTGTGTCTGTGGATCAGGCGTCTTTGGGTGCGATGGCGGTAACAAGCCATGGATCCTCCTGTCCGACGCGATGCAGCAGCAGGACCCAAGGTCCGTTGTTCGTGGCGAACTCCGCCGTGACCGTCAACGGATTCCCTTGCTCCCGTTTCAGGACGGGCCCGGAATTCACGGAACTTACCCTGATCCGCGCCGGATCGATGTACTGCGCATCCACTGCGTAGTCCTCCGACAGATACGGGAAAATGTCGGTATACCAGTCCCGTTCGGGCACGGTCGGGCGGGCGAAAAGACCCATGACCTTCACAGCCAGGTCTTTCACTTCCGTTTCCGTCTGCGCGTCCCAGGTCACCTGAGGTATGCCGTAGTGCTCATCCGCCCCGTGCTCCTGGGTATGCACGTCGCTCGTTGCCGCCACCTGTTCCGGCGAAGGGCCGGACGCGCAGCCGCCCATCATGAGCGCGGCCGCGAGAACTGTCGTGGTTGCGATTTTCTTGGACATCAGAGGACGCCTTTCTGCTTCAAGATGGGCATGGGGTCAACGGTCGGGTCCTTGGGGACGTAGGGGTTATCGAACGAGCCTTGGAAGAACTCCATGTGAAGGTGGGGGCCGGTCACGTTGCCCGTGCCGCCCTCAGTTCCGAGCGGGGTCCCGGCGGCCACGGTGTCGCCCTGCTTCACCTTCAGGGAGCCGGCCTTCATGTGGTAGAAACCGATGGTCAATTTCCCGTCCAGGGTCACGCCGGTCACTCCGGTGCCGAACGAACCGTCAAGCTCCCTGGTCTTGACGATCTTCATATCCGTCACGGCAACGATCGTGCCCGGATTCCCAGGCGTGGCGAAGTCCACTCCATAGTGGAAATCTCCGAAGTTGATGGTGCCGGCGGGCGTCGGCCGAGGACCGTAACCGCTGGTGAACGTCGAGCCTGGCAGCGGGTGGACCCACTTGCCGGCCAAGTCACCGACCACCGCGTTTCCGGCAGCGGGGCACGTCCCGGAAGCGTCAATGCCGGCAGTGCTCTCTCCGCCCAGGGCCTTCACGACTTCGGCCGCCTGGGCACGGAACTGCGTGTAGTGATTCGGGTTGTCGTTGCGCTGCACGCGGTGGATCGCGGTGCTGGGCTCCAGCTGCTCCCACCCATCCACCTTTTGGAGGGCCTTGAAGAAGTTCGTGGCGCTGGCCGTCGCGTTCATCCGCTCCGCGAGCGTGCCCCAGGCGCCGTTATCGCGCTGCTGGAACAATCCGCGGGAGTCCGGCCCGGCAACATCCCCGTAGTCAAGGATGTTCAGCGTGGATTCACCGATAGCGGCCTGCACGCCCAGAAGCTGCGCGGCAGCGGGGAGGCTCAAGTCCTTGGCAGCCTTCATAATGGCCGCTGCATTCTCCAGCTGCTTCCCCGAGAAGCCGGCAACCTTTCCCGCCGTCTTGGATGCGTCCGTGGACGCCGCCGGAGCATCACAGGATCCGGCCGCAGTCGCCGGGGCCCCGCCCAAGAACACAACGATTCCCAGAACAAGGAAGATCGGCATCAAAAAGACGCCGACAGCTACAGCTGCGCCAGCAGAACCCTTATTCACTGGTGTGCTCCCTGTCCCGGGCCTGCGTGCGCTTCAGCGAAGGCCAGGCCCGACGCCGCCAGGAAACACACGAGTCGGACAGAATCCGCCGCACGACAATTGGGGGAATCGAAAAAGTTACGACGCTCATCCGGCCCTCATAACGGTCCAGGCATCCTGGGGCCAGAGAGGGCCAGCGGACTCGATCGTGAGCTGAATATCCGGCCGGCGGACCCGAAAAATTACGCCGGGGCCGGTCAAACCGACGGCACTTACCGGGTGAACAGTCATGTAGCCGGCGCGTACTACTGGGCGGATCACTTCATCGAAGTCCTCACGGATCACGGCACGTCGGGCAACCTCGGCCGGGTACGAGTTCACTGCGCAACGGCCATCTATAAGCTCACGGGCCTCAGCCATTTCCACCACCGCACGCAAAACTGCCGCCTGCTGAGGGGTTACGTCCAATGACTCGATCCACGCCAGGAAGAACTCGCGCTCCCCCGCGGCGCGCAGCGCCGTCCTGTCCGTCAACGGCCAACGCGGACCAAAAGGCACCAAACCATGCATCCCAGATCCCCCTTCTGCTCAAACCAACACACCTAAACACCGACCACCGACAAAAATCCAACGATTGGCACAAATCGCCATTGTCACTGATTGGACGGCCAAACGCTTGTCAAGTGACGTTCCCGTGTGGAACGTCTCTCTCCATTAGGACCAACACTAACATTAAATGTTAGTGTAGTATGCGCTTGTGAGCAGATACGGCAAAATGGGCGAGTGCCCCGATATGCAAAGCCCCCCACTGCCGCTACACCCCGCGCGGAGTTGGCAATGAAGGCTTTCGGGATGAACGAAGTTCGGGCAGCGATAATCAGACACTTGGCCCAAGATGAAACTGGTGCCACTTCCGGACGGATCGCAAAGGAACTCGGCGCTAACTACCAGACGGTTTTTCGGCATCTCCAAGACCTTGAAAGCCTCGGCATCGTTACTTCCAACGCAGGAGAACAACGGCAAGGCCAGCGCGTTCTGTACCGCCTGGACCGAGATGCGAAGAATCAAGCGTTAGCCGACTACGCCAGTTACCTGGACGGCAAGTAGGCCTTTCAGGACCTTCGTGGGCAGAAAAGATTCGCTACGACACGCCGCCAGTCGGTACCGGTTCCGTCCCCGACATTAAGCAAGTATGTGAAGTATGAGCGCAAACATCCCATACGCAACCCCGAAGCTGGACGGCCTCCGCGTTGCTTTGCGTGGCCGTATCTCCCCAGCTCAACACAGGCGCGCACACGAAGCGGCGAACCGCTACGGGCTGTCTGTCAGCGACTACCTGGGTGCGCTGATAGACCGTGACAACGGTCTTCCCAACAAACTCGACAATCACGGCCAGGGGGCTCTTATCGACCGGGCCAGTTAAAGACTGAAGGCCCGCACTAGGCGGGCCTTCAAAACGTATGCGTTCAGATCCGAATCTTGGCGGACAACGATCTGAACTTTCAAGCTTCCTCGTTTGCACGAGGTGGCTCCCCTTTGCTTTGTCTAAAAGAAAGGTCTTACTGCGTCTATGGTACCGGAAGCTGTTGCCGCGTCAACGCATGCCACCGCCAGAGTTTCGTGTCCAGTCACACCGAATGAAGGCCCGCGGCGGCTCCCCCGGACCGCGACGCATGTTGCTGTGCAGGGTTTGCCTGGTCTGTGGAAGCGTCGGGATCCGGCGCACCTGGGCGATCACTCCAAGCGCACGGAGGCTCCCCGCCGTATCAATCGCCTGGTCGAACGTGACGAAGAGAATGTCCTCCGCGCCGTTCCTGAAGGCAGCTGCCCGCTAACAACTGACTTTGACTGGTTGGATGCCATCCGGCAGCACCCCAGACTCGTTTGGCATAAGACTGATTTTCGTCGCAACGTGCTCACCGTAGCCGCGCTGTTTCTCGTGGGCTACGACTACGCCAGCCACACCGTGACCCCCGGCAATGATTACCTGATGGCCGGCGCCGGCATCGGTTCTGGCACCCTGGGCCGGGTCAAGCGGTGGTTGCGGCGTCATGGCTTCCTTGGCGACGTTGCCGGCGGCCGTTCGGCGATCTACACACCTAAGAATTCCTGCGGAGCTTCCAACCTGCACAAGGAAGGGGAACCGGAAGAACGCATGGCCGATCGGGCCGTCTACGTACTCTGCCGTCCGGCCACCGAAGAGGAGCTGGCGCAGTTCGGGGAAGAGGAAGTCCAGCGCATGGAGTTCAAGTGCAAGCTGGACCCGCTTCTGGGTTTATTCGGGCTTGCTGTGGACATAAATGGCAACCCTATCCACTCCAAAGGAAAAACCGCCCCCAAGGGCATAAAGGCGTGGGCTTCGCCCACACTGAAAACCTATTTTGAGGCGGCAACGAAGTGGGTCGCTGACATAAGCACCGCTCGTACAGATATGCAATGGCCAAGTGACCGAACGACAAGCGCCAATGACGAGGCAACCCGCTCCTTCAACGAGTTGCAAGCCGCCCGTACCGTCCAGTGGCACTCACCACCGCTCCGTAAGCTCCGCTCACGCCACCTCGCGCGGATCCTGGCTCCATTCTTCCGCGACGACTACACGCCCAACGACATTCTCCACGCCCTGGACACCAAGCCCGACGGCACAAAACACCGGCACGATGGCTTCGACGGTGCACTTAACATTCCGGCGCTCCTTCAAAGCAGGCTCAACCACTGGCGCGTGAATGGCCAGCCTGTCTACAGCCGCAGCAAACGAGCTGCACAACGCTCCCAGGCCGGGAAAGCCCAGGCAGAAGCCGCGCTCCTGCGGATCCAGCAGCAAGCAGCGATCCACCGCCCGGTACGCGCGCGCGAGTCCTGGCGAACCAGGTTCGCAGACGACTACAAACGCGGACTCCAAGAGGCTGCCGCACACGGCACCACACGCTGACACCCAATGTGGACCGCTTTGAGATTCATCCTCCGGTCTCCACCGGCCCACAATGGGGACAGCGCAGCAGCCGAGTTCCCAGATCTCCAAAACCTGACGCGGTCACTTGCGGGGTGACGTTCATGCCCGAGGGCCTACGGTCGCGGTGCCTCGCGCTTGGTGATGTGGGTGGCGCCGATCGTGATAGCGACGATTGACGGAATGATGACGAGCGCGTTCACCCCGTTATATGTGATCAGCCAATAGGAAAAAACGCCGGAGACTAGGCCGATCAGCAGGAGGGTCAAGCTTGCTACGTCTAGACGGCGGTGTACGCGATGGCTATGCGTCGTCGTCATTGCCGGCCTTTCTGTAGCTCTCGACCTTGAGTACGGTCCACGTACGTCGGGCCTTACCGTTCTTCTCGATGATATCCTCGCGCACCTTCAGTTTGAAGATGTCGCTCTTGCGGATAGCTAGGCCGTTGGCGACACGGTTGAGAAAGGTCGTGTCCTCGACGGTAGCCGCTCGGGTTGAGTCCTTAGTTCTGACCCTCCACTTGGTGGGGTTATCGAAGTCGATGGCCGACATTTGGGCTTCACTCTCGAAGATGTTTTGGCTCTCACTAATATCGTCGTCCGGTCGAACGGCATCGTAATCGGGCCTCGTCAGTGTGAAGACCTCGGGAGCTTCGCTGGTCTCAGGCTCATCCGTTGGCGAGCCCTCGATCTCGACCGACGACACTTGCGCGTCGCTCAAGGGGGCCATGATTTGCCGTAGCTGTTTCTTGCGGCGCTTATCGCGTTTCTGTAGCTCGTCCCATGCGGGGCGTGGGACCTCTTGAGCTGTGCCGTCTTGCCAAGAAACCTTAACGTTACCGTTCTCCAGAGGCTCGAAGTCGGCCACGTCCGCGCGGACTGATTTCGTGGCCCACCAGATCACCTGGCTCAAGGTGGGTATTCCTGAAGCCGTGACGGCAGCGGCCACCATATCGGGATTTTCTTGGACAACTCTCAGGACTTCGATTAGAAATGAGCCCTCTTTCGGCGGTCGGACTAGCAGTTCCGAGCCAACAGGCCCATCACCGAAGACACCAGCCTTTGCAAAATCACTCGACAGTCCAACTAGGCCCTGAAGTACCTCAGCAACGTGAGAGGCGCGGAGTTCGTGCAGAGCGCCGCCGTCCTCTGCTTTTCCTTCGAAACGGAGAGTCAAAGACTCCACAACGCTGTTAGCCAAGTCCGTTTCCATAAACCAAGAGCCTACACAGACCGACCGTCGTCCTGGCTTCCGCCGCTCCAATCAGATCGATGGGTGCCCGCCCGAAGCGGCGGGGCTGTCGAATACCTACAGTCCAGGATCCGCCGGCACCAGGTCACCGCGGTGACCAAAAAGCCCTAGAACACGCGGATTCCCTGAATCTCCCCGGATTCCTGATGTGTAGGACTTCTACAACCGGACATCTTCCCCATTGGTCCATCCCTGGGCGTTGCCGTCTCCCCCACCGTCGTGGCCGGGTTCTTTCAGCAGGGACGACACACATTTGGTGTGCGGGGCCCCGGTTTTCCGAGCGATGAAGCCTTGCAGTGTGGGACAGCTTCTAAAGCTCACTGATGTGACGCAGCTGTTCATGCACGATAGCCTCCGGCTTCATCACGGGATCACCGGTCCCGTCCAGGAACACCCGGTAATACACCGTGGACAGCCTGCCAGTACCTGAGACGCCCGAAAGCGTCCCGGCCCTGTATAAGTACGCGGCCCACTGATCGCCCACGATCTCACTGGCCCAGGCATCGCACTCCCCCGAAGGCAGCGAGACACGAGTGCCCAGTTGCCGATGGTGGCCTGCAAACGACACCGTAGCGCACGATCCTTCCAGATCAGGATTCTCAAAGAACCAGCCGGTGTCCACGACGTCAGCGCTCACGGTGAGGTCGACATGCCGGTCGGTCAGCGCACGATGACCCATCATCGGCATTTTCCGCTCCAAGGGATTGGAACTGTTTTCCCCGTTCGTCCGACCCTCTGGTCCCAGGAACAAGGCACGGAACCGTTCCAGGTCATCGCCGTGTTTCTTGCGTATCGCCCTGCGGAGCTCGTCAACATCCATGGCCCAAAATCTAACAGGAACCACGAACCTTCCCGCTCCCAGCCATGCTGGGGAGACAGAGGAAGGTTAAAGGCGGAAGGCCACCCATCTGGCCAGCGAGTTCCCGGTAACGTCGGGCACAGAGCGATACCATTGCGATACCATTGCGATATTAGTATCAAAACAGTTTCAGTGTTGTACTGTTTAGATATCGCATTGCTTGGCCAATAGTTTCATCCTGATATCGCCGCAGTATCATTACTGCAGAAGAGAGGAAGACCCATGCCAGTACTCCTTATAGCCAGTCAGAAGGGCGGGACGGGCAAGACCACGACGACGATCAACGTCGCGGCCGAGCTTGCCCGTAGAGGACGTGACGTGCTGATCGTTGACTGCGACAAGAGCGTTCAGTCCGCGTCCACGTGGGCTGCTGACCGCGCCCAGGACGAGTCACTCCCCCGCGTCCACGCCATCCAGAAGACCGGCAACGTCCGGGAAGCGCTCAAAGACCTGGGCACCAGGTACGACTATGTGATCGTGGATGCCCCCGGGCATGACAGCCAGGAAATGCGGACGGCCATGACCGTCGCGGACCTGATGCTCATCCCGGTACGGCCCTCACAGTTCGACCTCGACACCATCCCCGGAATGGTGGAGCTCATCGAGACTGCCAAGGACATGAACCCGAAGCTCAAGGTCGCCGCCCTGCTCACCCAGGTGCCCACTTACTCCTCTGCAACCGAAGAGGACGAAGCCAAGGACTTCCTGCGGGACTACCCGCAGATCCCGCGCATCGACGCGGCACTGAAGATCAGAAAGGCCTACCGGGACAGTATCCCTGCCGGCAAGGGCGTCATCGAGATTTCGAACGGATCGGCCAAGGCCGAAGTGCAGGTACTAGTGAAGGAGATTGAGGAATGGCTATAAAGAAACGGGAAACCCGCGCAGGGGCATCCACCGCAGTTGCGGTGGACGAGGACGCTGTGGCGAGGAAGGCCGCTGAGTTCGGCAAGGGCGGCTATGCCCCACAGACTGACGAGGCTCCGCTGGACCCCAACTCCCCTGTCGGCCCACAGGGCATCCTGTTCCGGTTCAACGACTATCAGAAGCAGCTGCTTAAGGAATCGGCAGACGCTGACAGGCGCAGCCAGCAGAAGCTGCTCGAATCCATCATCTGGCCGGAACTGGAACGCCGCAAAACGCAGCGCAACCAGTAACACCGTAGTATCCGCACGATATCACCCCAGTATCGTCCTGGTATCCCAATGCTGGCATGACCAAGGCAAACGTGGGCGACAGGCAAAACTGTCGGACCAGGGGACTAGTCCCCGTGTGACAGGTAAAACAAGGGAATCCCCGCTAGCGTGACCTTCGAACCAGAACGAAGGCACCAGGGGGAGAGTCCATGGCGGGGCGTAAGAAGCAGATCGATGGCCAGATGAGCTTTGAGGCTCTATGGGCGGCACCAGAGGAGGACCGCAATGAACAAGTACGGCATGCAGGCACAGAAGGCCTGGCAGCAAGCCAGCCCGACACACTATTCCCAGATCCCGGACCAGGACGAGTTCTTCACGCAGCTGGGGGAGCAGGCAGCGGAGCAGATCGCAGAACTGCAAACGAAGCTGGCAGGCCCGGACCCGGCAGGGGAGAGCTACTTCGAGAAGGTCGGCCGGTTGAACGCAGCCAAGAACCAGGCCGAGGAAATAGTCAGCCACGACCTCCTGTCGCCGCCGGAGACGGACGAGGACGAGGAGGAGAACGTGAATCCGGAGCTGCAGCAGTACCTGGATTGGAAGGCCGAAGCGGAGGAACTGCGCCGGCAGCTGTAACCGGCACACCGGACCGCTTCCGTCCGGCCTCCCAGGAGGACCTGGCACCCTCCGGAGCCCGTAGCCGGATCAGGGCGAACCTTGAAGCCCTCGAGGTGCTGCACACGCTCCAGAACGAGGGACGAGCCGCCACGGAAGCCGAGAAGGCCGTGCTGGCACGGTGGGGGAGTTGGGGAGCCCAAGGCGTCTTCCAGATATTCGATGAAAACCGTGAGGAATACGCCGGGGACCGCCAGCACCTGCGCAGCCTCCTGACCGAGGCAGAGTACGACGCCGCGCGGCGGACAACGATCAACGCCCACTACACCGACGCAGCCTACGTGGAGGCCATGTGGTCCGCCGTGAAGGAACTCGGTTTCGACGGCGGGAATGTGCTGGAACCCGGCTCCGGTATCGGAACCTTCATCGGCTTTGCCCCCGACACTGCCACCATGACCGGTGTGGAGCTGGACCCCACCACGGCAGCCATCTCCCAGGCCCTCTACCCTGAGGCAACGGTCCGCGCAGAGTCCTTCGCAGACACCAAACTGCCCACCGGACACTTTGACCTGGCGATAGGCAACGTTCCCTTCGCCAACGTCACCCTGCACGACCCCCGCCACAACGCTGGCGGCCACTCGATCCACAACCACTTCATCCTCAAGTCCCTGGAACTCACCCGCCCAGGCGGCTTGGTGGCCGTGCTGACCTCCAGCTTCACCCTTGACGCCACCAACCCGGCAGCCCGCAGGGAAATGAACCAGCTGGCCGACCTCGTGGGCGCGGTACGGTTGCCCACCGGCTCCCACCGCAAGGCAGCCGGCACCGACGCCATGACGGACCTGCTGATCTTCCGCCGCAGGGAACCCGGACAGGAACCGGCCTCCACCCTCTGGGAAACCGTCACCGCCCGCCAGATCGATGGAACCATCACCCGCCTAAACTCCTACTTCGACGAGCATCCCGACCGGCTGTTGGGTGAGCTGCACGTCGGCAACGGCATGTACGGTGCCGAAACCCTGCAACTGACCACAGATGACCTCTCAGCAGTACCGGACCGCCTGAACGCGGTCCTGGCCGACGTCGTAGCCGACGCCAAGACCGCAGGAATGGTTGTCACAGAGCGCACCGCCGAACAGGACCGGCAGCGTGCCGCCTACGTCCCGGCAGCCAGCCACGAATGGGACGGCCACATCAGCGCCCACGACAGCGGCTTCACCGTTGTCGAAAACGGCTCCCACACCGAGCTCGCGGTACCCAAGACCCAAACCGCGGAACTCCGTGTCCTCCTTGGATTGCGCGATTCCGCACGGCAGCTGCTGACGGCAGAAGCCGAAAACCGCGATGACACCGCAGAAATCGACGCGCTGCGCGAGGAACTGAAAACCTCCTACAGCCACTACACGGACGCCTACGGGCCGATCAACCGCTTCACGCTCCGCAATACCGGGCGCGTCGACGAAACCACGCAGGAGCCAATCCAGGCCCGAACCACACCACGAGCGGTGGCACTCCTTACCCGCGACCCGTTCGGGCCGCTGGTCATGGCACTGGAAAACTTCGACGCCGGCACCCAGCAGGCTACCCCGGCAGCCCTGCTCTCAAGCCGCCAGGTCCAGCCCCGACGCCCGGTCCTTGGCGTGGACACCGCCGAAGAAGCCCTCACCGTCACCCTCGATACCGTGGGCGAGGTCGACCTGGACTACGCCGCCAGACTGCTGGGCATCAACCGGGACGAAACCCGGGCAGCGCTGGGGGAGAGCATCTACGAGGTCCCCGGCACCGAAGAGACCTACCAGACCCGGGCCGAGTATCTGTCCGGGAACGTGCGGGACAAGCTGGATATCGCCAAAGCGGCCGCACTGTCTGATCAACGGTTCGCCGTCAACGTCCAGGCCCTCACAGAAGCGGTCCCGCAGCCGCTGCGCATGGACGAAGTGGAAGCCCGCCTCGGCGCAGTCTGGATTGACGCCAGCACCCACGAGCAATTCGTCCGGGAAATCCTGAACGACCCGTATGCCACCGTCTCCAACGCAGCCGGCTCCATGTGGGACGTCAAAGCCAACCGCCACACCCTCTCAGCCACCAGCAACTGGGGCACGCAACGGATGCCCGCCTCGGACATCCTGAAGCAGGTCCTCGAACAGCGCCCCGTCCGGGTAACCGATGAAGGCGAGAACAACCGCCGCATCCTGAACCCGACAGAAACCGCAGCAGCGCAGGAGAAAGCCCAGCTGCTGCAGGAGCGTTTCAGCGAATGGGTCTGGGAGGAACCAGAACGGGCTACCCGCCTCATTGACGAGTACAACCGGCGCTTCAACTCCATCGTGCTGCGCGAGTACACCACCGAAGGCCAGAGCCTGACCCTGCCGGGCATGGCCAAGGACTTCTCACCCCGCCCGCACCAGCGAGCCGCCGTCGCCAGGATGCTCTCCGAACCGGCCGTTGGCCTGTTCCACCAGGTCGGGGCAGGCAAGACAGCTGAAATGGTCATGGGCGTCATGGAACTGCGCCGCCTCGGCATGGTGAACAAGCCCGCCGTCGTCGTGCCCAACCACATGCTCGAACAATTCGCCCGCGAATGGTTGCAGCTCTACCCACAGGCACGCGTGCTGGCAGCATCATCAGCGGACCTGGCCGGGGACAAGCGACGCCAGTTCGTCGCCCGGGCCGCGGCCAACGAGTGGGACGCCGTCGTCATGACCCGCACCGCGTTCCAACGCGTCAGCCTCAGCCCCGAAGCCGAGACTGCCTACATGAGCGCCGAAGTCGCCCAGCTCCGCGCCGAGCTGGAGGCCGCCAAAGACAACGGCCAGGAGAACGGCAAGGCCAATTCCAGCATCATCAAACGGCTGGAAAAGGTGGTGCTCGCACAGGAGGAACGCCTCAAAGCCAAGCTGGACACCCCCGCGGATCCCGGCATCAACTTCGAGGAAACCGGGATCGACTACCTCGTCGTGGACGAGCTGCAGGACTACAAGAACCTGGAGACACCCAGCAACATCCCGGGCGCCTCGATCCAGGGCTCACAGCGGGCCACTGACCTTCACATGAAGGTCGAATTCCTCCGCGAACGCGAGGGCCACAGAGTCATGACCGGTGCGACGGCGACCCCCATCGCTAACTCCGTCACCGAAATGTACGTCATGCAGCGCTACCTGCGCCCGGACCTGCTCCGCAGCGCCGGGATCCAGGACTTCAACACATGGGCCGCAACCTTCGGCCAGGTTGTCGAGGAAATGGAACTCTCAGTAGCCGGCGGCGACCGGTTCAAACTCAAGAGCCGCTTCGCTAAATTCCAGAACGTCCCGGAACTGCTCAAGATGTTCCACACCTTCGCAGACGTCAAAACCGCTGAGGACCTGAACCTTCCGGTCCCGGCCCTTGCCGCCCGCCCAGGGGACGGTCTGCGGCAGCCGGCCATGATAGCCGTGGACCCCAGCGCTGAACTGCGCGACTACATCCAGGACATCGGGAACCGCGTGGAGCGTATCGAGCAAAAGCTGGTCGACTCCGAAGAAGACAACATGCTCAAAGTCTCCACCGATGGCCGCAAAGCAGCCCTGGACATGAGACTCGTCGACCCGACCCTGTGGCAGGGCGGCGCTACGAAGATCAGCCAAACCGCTGACCTGTTGGCCGAGGTCTACGAACAGCACAAGGACCGGATCTACACGGACACGGCCACCGGGGAACCAGACCTATTGCCAGGTGCCCTGCAACTGGTGTTCTGCGACTACGGAACGCCCTCAGACAGGTGGAACGTTTACGGCGAGCTCAAAGACCAGCTGCGCCGCCGCGGCGTCCCCGAACACATGGTGCGGTTCATCCACGAAGCCAAGAACGACGCAGAGAAGGGAAGGCTGTTCGCGGCCGCCCGTTCCGGACAGATCGCAATCCTGATGGGCTCCACCTCGAAAATGGGTGTCGGCACCAACATTCAGAAACGAGCCGTGCACCTGGTGGACATGGACGCCCCATGGCGGCCGGATCACGTCGAGCAGCGTCACGGCCGCATCCTTCGCCAAGGCAACCAGAACCCCGAGGTCCGTATCTCCCAGGTTGTCACCAAGGAATCATTCGACTCCTTTATGTGGCAAGGACTGGAACGTAAGTCCCGGTTCATCAACCAGATCATGCGCGGCCGCCTCGACGTGAGGGAAATCGAAGACCTCGGGGACAACACCCTGAACTTCGCCCAGGCGAAAGCCATCACCAGCGGCAACCCGCTGGTGCTGGAAAAGGCCGTCGCAGACCAGGAACTGGCCCGCCTGAGCCGCCTGGACCGTGCATACAACCGCAACATGGTTGCGGTCGCACACACCAAACGCGGCGAACAAAGCGCAGCCGCCGCAGCCGCTCAAGACCTGCCGCTAATCCATGCAGCCCTCGCACGCACCGTCGATACCAGTGCAGACGCCTTCAACGTCCGCATCGACGGCAAAACCCTGGACAACAGGGGCGACGCCGCAGAAGCGCTCCGAGCATGGGCAGGACGCCAAGGCCACCGGCTCATGAACCTCTACGGACATGACGAGCTCGGGACTATCGCCAACCTCGGTGGCCACGAACTGCGCGCCAAGCTCATGCCATCCCGAGACCTGGACCGGGCAACCGTCGAAGTGCGCATCGAAGGAGTGCCCAGGGCGACAACACAGCTCGGCCGCAAGGGCCTGCTCGCCGCCGACATCGGCACAATCCGGCAGCTCGAAAACAGGGTTTCCTCCCTGCCACGGCTCGCGGCCGACATCGAAGGACGCCGACAGGAAGCGCTCTCCCGCGTCGAACAGGCCGACCAGGCCCTAGCGGAGCCCTTCAAGTACGCCGACGCCCTCAAAACGGCGCGGCAGGAAACCGCACGCATCGACCAGCTGATGGCCGACGCTGCCAAACCCACGGCGCCGACCGAGCCTCAACCAACAACCGACCTCGACCCCGAGCTGCAAAAGATTCAACAGATGCAAAGAACTTCCTTCCCGCAACGACCAGGCACGTCCGCCGCTGCCGCTACGACGGCCCAGCAGCGGCCGCCAGAGCCACGGCAGCAGCGGCACACCGAATACCGGCGCTAAGGCCGGTCCCGGGACATGCGATATGCCCTGCACAGCCAACAGCTGTGCAGGGCTTTCTGCTAGCTGTCGCTGATCGACTCCAAAAGCCACTGCTCCGACAACGGGTCCCGCCGCAGCTGGAAAGTCCGCAGCGCCGACGTCGAGGTTCCCAAGCGGACCTGTACCCGCCAATGCTCAATGTCCACGACGTTCCCGATACCGACTGGCACGGTCCGCTGTGTCTGCCACCAGGAATCCCTGCTGAACCACCTCAGCGGCTCCGCCGCCACAGCCCACACCCGCCCGTCGTAACGGACCGCCAGGGGAGTGCCGGCCGCCGTAAACCGGACTTCCACGGGAGCATCGAGGCTCGATTCACTTACTACTGCTGTCACGGTTGGTCCGCTCTCCCAAATTCCTGTTCATCAACTCTTCCCGGCGGGTGACCGCCGAACTCCACACCCAGGTCCGGTAGGTCACCGGACCGTCCTTCCACGTCACTTCCGCGGCTTTCGCCGTCCAGGCGTACACCTCGCCGTCTACCAGCTCCGCGCAGTTCGGGAACCGGATCCACGCCTTCACCGGGATTCCCGGATACCCGTTCTTGACCGGGAAATGCTCGAAATCAAGCTCCTCCACCGTCAGCCCAATCGGGCCAGCACGGCGAGCGTACTGCGCCTGCAGCTGGGTCGCTTGCTCCCGGTTCACTAACACACCTTATCGAATATGTATTCGAATGACACGCCGAAAAAAATAGGCCGCACGGCCTCCCTCCAGTGTGAAGCCAGGGTCCGACAATCGCGCAAAGATCGGACCGGTTCCCCATGGTCCAAGCCGAAGCGCTGCCGGGTAGCCGGCCGTCGTAGTCGGGTTCTTTTCAGCCGGGACGACACACGTTTGGTGTGCGGGGCGGAGTTCCGGAGCGACGGCACCGTGAGCCCGTGGGTAGGTTCCAAGGCGCTCGGGGGCTACCAGCGTGGTCACGGGCGGTGACAACCACAAGCTGCAGGGCGGCTGTCAATCACCACACACCAACCGCGAAACCCACGCCACGCAATGCACGGCAAGACAATGCCGGAAAACCCGCGTAAAGACAAGGAAGTACCTTGTATGCGTAATATCAAAATGATATCATTATAGTATCAACAAGATATGGAGTGGGTGGGCTCTGCGGACACAGAACCCACCCTTGCCAAGCGACTCTCATCCCTACGCAATAAGGAGAACAGACCATGACCGCAACAGATGTACTGACCGGCCAGCTTGACCTTCTAACCCTACTTGAACTGGAAACCCCGCCAACGGCTCCGCTGCACTTCACCGTGGGTCACTACCGCCCTGATGAGCTGGACGAGGCATACGCATACCGAGCCAAGAGCGAGGGGTTGATGGGAGTCTCCAACTGGAGCCGTCAATGGAATGAAGTACAGACGGGCCGGAACGTGGCAGACGGATCCGCGCACCGCGCCTTCACCTACGGGGCAGACCTCCGCTGCAATGAGCACTGGCGCAACCCGGAGTGCCA
Organism: Arthrobacter sp.; assembly: GCA_036565085.1. Lineage (GTDB taxonomy): Bacteria > Actinomycetota > Actinomycetes > Actinomycetales > Micrococcaceae > Arthrobacter. The sequence goes on along the minus strand of DATCNU010000187.1, from coordinate 3,307 downwards.
GTGCCTGGGAGACCTCCTGTACCGCGTGTACTGCCACGACTGCGACTGGTGGGGAGGAATCCACCAGAACGAAAACCACGCCGTGGAAGACATGCTCAACCACTGCTGGGCCGGCTGGCAGGACCTGCCATGCGTCACGTCATCCATGAAACCCAGCGGGGGATACAAGTTCAGAATCCCCGAGGACTACCCCAGGGAATGGCAATACCCTGGCGCTCCCGTAAGGACAGCAAGGACGCCCATGAGCGGCCGCCACGTCCCCGGACGCAGCCCCTGGGGAGGGTACGACGTCGGAGTCATAGAAGCCGGCGACTAGCCAAAGGAGGGTGGGGCCGAAATGGCCCCACCCTTTCCTGTTTTCCTAATAAAAAGAATGAGCAATGCTAGTCACCGTAGTATCAAAGTGATATCATAATAGTATCAAGCAAGCAGACGAACGAAACCAGAACCGATGACGAGATGGAGCTGATACCGATGACGATCACCGTTTACACCAAGCCAGGATGCGTGCAGTGCGATGCCACCAAGAGGGCCTTGGACAAGAACGAGATCGCCCACCAGACGGTTGATATCTCCACCGATGCCAAAGCCCTCGCCCGAATCAAGGCACTGGGCTACCTGCAAGCTCCGGTCGTCGTCACCGACCAAGATCACTGGTCCGGATTCCGGCCAGACAAGATCGAGGAACTGGCTCAGCTGGCCGCTTAGCTCGAATCCAACAACCTGCAGAAGCTGCGGACACAGCGCCTGCCGGAACCAACCCTTCCTACGCAAGGAGACGCATCATGAAGAAGACCACCCTGACAGCCGGCACCACCGCCGCCAACTCTGCAACCGGCACCCTGAACGTGACCATCACAGTCCGTGAATCCACGGAACTCCGCGCCAACGTCACCATCAGCCGCGACGGATTGGAATCCTGGATCAGGGCACACCACGAAACCCCCGTCATCACCACCGCCCGGCTCCACCAGTACATCGACGTCATGCACGGCTCCGGAATGCTCCCCACAATCACCACCAAGACCTCCGGACGCGAACACGAAGTGACCGACGTTGAACCCCACGTCTTTGACCGCCGAGCCATCGACTCAGGCATCTACGGGGACCAGCACGCGGAAACACTGCTGAAGGCCAACCCGTTCCTCGTCTGCTCAGACCAGCTGCCCGAACTGCACGACATCAACGACCACCACGTCGCAGCCCTCTACCGGGCGCCGGCGAACGACGAACCGGCAACCCGGCTCATCCTGGACCACAAAGGCTCCATGGCCGGACTGGAAATCTGGGAACACCGCGAGAGCACCCCGGACGTACATGCAGGTTCGGAATGGACAGACATCGAAGGTTCCGCCCTCTGGGAAGACCTCCTCGCCGCTGGAATCCCCACCGCCGACTAACGACCACCCGGCACCCGGGGGACCAAGCCCCCGGGTGCCGGGCCACCAAGCTGGAGGACATCATGACTATCTGGTTCGCAATCTACGACTCACACCAGGGCACGACGAAGGTAAAGGCAGCCACCACCGAGGAAGAGCTGCACCAGTGGCTGGAACGCCATACCTACTCATTCCGCGAAGTACGCCAAATCGCCACGGCAGAAGTATAGAGCCATGGCCCGAAACAGCAGCTTCCCGAGCAAGATCACCGGGCACCTTGAACCACCACAGGGACGGCTGGACCCTACGGAACCACACCGGAGCAACTGGTCCGGCTGGTCCGCACACGGAAGGGGTACCGTCGCAGAAATAATCGCCTTCTACTCCCAACCCGAATACGCCGAGGAAGGAAAGCCGATCAGCGGAGACCAGACTCAGCGCTTCCTCGCCGTCGAGAAAGGCGCAGGCTGGCCAAAGTTCGGCGACATCCCCGACATCAAACCACGAAACGCACTGTTCTAAACCGAGAGAAAGGCAACACCATGTCAGGCGAAACCACCATTACCGTCATAGGGAATCTAACTACGGATCCGGAACTGAGATTTACGCCCAGCGGATCTGCGGTGGCGAACTTCACCATCGCCTCCACACCCCGGACCTTCGACCGGCAAAGCAACGAATGGAAAGACGGCGAGACACTGTTCCTCCGCGCCGCCGTCTGGCGCGAAGCTGCCGAAAACGCGGCCGAGTCACTGACAAAGGGCACGCGCGTCATCGTCACCGGACGCTTGAAGTCACGCTCCTACGAAACCAAGGAAGGCGAAAAGCGCACAGTCATCGAACTCGAAGTGGACGAGATCGGCCCCTCCCTTCGATATGCAAATGCGAAAATCAACCGCACCCAACGCAGCAACCAGAACGGGCAGGGGAGCGGTGGCTTCGGCAACCAGGGCAACACTCACACGGCCGCGCAGTCAGCTCCGCAGGATGACCCGTGGGCAACCCCGCAGACCAGCAACGCCGGCGGCTGGGGCAACGGCCCCGACTCCGAACCCCCGTTCTAAGACCCAGTGTGTCGGGGCCAGCCGATACGCTGGCCCCGACGCCTGACCTCGTACACACCAACCAAAAGGAACCCACAATGCCACTCCCGTCGAACGTGATATTGACGATGACGTGGGCCGTGTACGTCGCGGCAGCACTCGCGACTGTGGCGGCCGTCGTGGTCATTGGTCTGGTGCTGGTAAAGAAGGTCCAGCTGGAGCAGGCGAAAGGCCAGATGCTGAAGGAAGCCAAGGCACTCGCTACCGCCGAAGCTGAGGCCGAGCTGAACATGCTCACTGGCCAGCCGAGGGAAGAAAAGAAACGGGCGGCCGCGGATGTCAAAGCCATGAAGACGCGGGTACAGAACTTGAAGGGCTTCGTCGCCATCCTGGAACGTGAGTTCAGAGATTACAAGGCCAGATTCGGGAAGTTGGCGCTGATCCTGTTGGTGATCGGGGTCGCTGGCTTCTCTGTGCAGTTCCTCATGATGTACCTGCAAGGTTCCGCCACGTAGCCAAGAAACCTCCCACGCAGCCGCGCCGGCGACCGGACGAAACTGCCGCAGGGCTGCCGGGCTGAGATTCGAGGGGGCATTCGCAATGACAGAAGCGGAACCCTCCGCTCCCGGCCGATACATCTGACACCGGGCCCCACTCTTCCAGTCTGGTTCCAGAAAGTGGAACACCCCTAGACCGCAATCACTTACGTTTCGTTTCAAAGGTTACGTCTTTAGTCTTTCGTTGTGTTTCGTCTTCCGTTATGTTACGAAAGACGGTATCATGAACACATGAGCGAAAATATTGTCGAGGTCGAAGAGCGTCTCTGCCGCTTCCCAGGGTGTCAGCGCACCGCGATGGCATCGGAAGCGGGAACGGGCCGGCCCC
>DATCNU010000186.1:0-26101 GCA_036565085.1 Arthrobacter sp. | reverse complement strand
CCGGTGTGGCTGGTCACCCAGGGTTCGCCGACGACGTCGTCCGCTGTCACGGCAACCTGGCTCGCCAGCCGGTGACCCGCCGGCAGCGCCACATCCAATGGCTCGTGGGCCAGCGGGATCACGGCCACCCTCTCCTCCGGCCAGCGCGGGCTGTGGTCCATCCGGTGCGCCAGCACCAGGTCGTACCGGGCTGTGAGGGCCGGAAAGTCGTGCTGGGCCACGTCTTCGTCGGACAGCCGGACCCGCGGCTGGCCGGGGCCATCGAGCATCCTGGCGAGCGGAGCAAAGAGCGCCTGCCCCGCGCTGTGGAAGCCGCTGAGTGTTACGGGGCCCACGGGGGAGCCGTGATAGGCGCCGATCGCCGTCCTGGCGTCGGCCATGGCGCTGACGACGGCGGCACCGGCGTCGGCGAGCACCTGGCCTGCTTCGGTCAGCACGAGGTTCCGCCCCTCCTTCCGGGTCAGCGGAACATCCACGGTGCGCTGCAGCATTCCCAGCTGCTGGGACACGGCGGACGGCGTGACCAGGAGGGTCTCGGCCACGGCTTTGACGCTTCCCAGCGCCCCGAGTTCCCGGAGGATCTCCAACTGATGAATTTCCATCAATCCACTCTATCCTTTAGCTTTACTTCATCGTCGATTGAGACGATTCCTGTTGTGCTAATGCTTCAAACTGGCTGTAATGGGACTGGCGGCACGTTGCCGAAGACCCAGCGTTTTCAAGAGTGAGGAAGCCGATGAAGGCTTTATACAAGGCTGGCCCGCAGGCTGGATTCGAACTGGTGGACCGCCCGGAGCCCGAAGCCGGCCCTGCCGAGGTCAAGATCAAGGTCATGACCACCGGCATCTGCGGAACCGACCTCCACATCCAGGCCTGGGACGCGTGGGCACAGGGCATCATCGAGGCGCCGCTCATCGCCGGCCACGAGTTCTACGGCGAAGTGGTGGAAACAGGCACGGGCGTCCGTGACGTCAAGGTGGGCGACAGGGTGTCCGGCGAGGGCCACGTTGTCTGCGGAATCTGCCGGAACTGCCGCGCCGGCCGGCGGCAGATGTGCATCCACAGCGTCAGCGTGGGCGTCCAGAGCGACGGCGCGTTCGCCGAGTTCGTGGTGATCCCCGAAACAAACGTCTGGGTCCACCACGACCCGTCCGTCACGCCTGAGCTCGGCGCCATCTTCGACCCATTCGGCAACGCCGTCCATACTGCGCTGAGCTTTCCTCTGGTGGGCGAGGACGTCCTGATCACCGGCGCAGGCCCGATCGGCCTGATGGCCATCGCCGTCGCCCGCCACGCCGGTGCCCGCAAGATCGCCATCACCGATGTGTCCCGGCCCCGACTGGACCTTGCCCGCCGGCTGGGCGTTGATCTTGCCATCGACGTATCCACCACCCGGGTCAGTGATGCACAGCGGCAACTGGGGATGCGTGAAGGCTTTGACGTCGGCATGGAAATGTCCGGCCACCCCACCGCATTGCCTGAGATGATCGACAACATGAACCACGGCGGCCGCATCGCCATGCTCGGCCTCCCCAGCCAGCCCATCACCATCGACTGGGGCAAAGTGGTCACCCACATGCTGACGCTGAAGGGCATCTACGGCCGGGAAATGTACGAGACCTGGTATGCCATGAGCGCCATGCTGTCCTCGAGCCCCGTGCTGCACGCGGCCGTCTCGGCGGTGGTGACGGACAAGCTTCCGGCCACCGAGTGGGAAAAAGGCTTCGATATTGCCCGGGCCGGCCTGGGCGGCAAAGTTGTCCTCGACTGGACCGAATTCTAAGGAGCACCATGTACACCTCCATCAGGGACCAGCTGCAGTCAGAACTGGAAGAGATCCGCTCCGCCGGGCTTTTCAAGACCGAACGGACCATCAAGTCGCCGCAGTCCAGCCACATCACGGCAGGCCAGATCGGGCAGCCGGGGGCCAGCGTCCTGAACTTCTGCGCGAACAACTACCTTGGCCTGGCCGACCATCCGGACATCATCGCAGCCGCCAAGTCCGCAATGGACGAGCGCGGCTTCGGCATGGCGAGCGTCCGCTTCATCTGCGGCACCCAGGACCTGCACCTGGAGCTTGAAGCCAGGGTGTCGAAATTCCTGGGCACTGAGGACACCATTCTGTTCTCCAGCTGCTTCGACGCCAACGGCGGCGTGTTCGAGTCGCTGTTCGGACCCGAGGACGCCGTCATTTCAGACGCCCTGAACCACGCGTCCATCATTGACGGCATCCGCCTCTGCAAGGCGCAGCGGTTCCGGTATGCCAACCGGGACATGGCGGACCTTGAGTCAAAGCTGGTTGAAGCGAAGGATTCCCGGCGCAAGATCATCGTGACAGACGGCGTGTTCTCCATGGACGGTTACCTCGCCCCGCTGGAGGCCATCTGCGACCTCGCCGAAAAGCACGATGCACTGGTCATGGTGGACGATTCCCACGCTGTCGGCTTCATGGGTGCCACCGGCGCAGGGACGCCGGAACACGCCGGAGTGTCCTCCCGGGTGGACATCTACACCGGAACCTTCGGCAAGGCGTTGGGCGGCGCCTCGGGCGGCTATGTGTCCGGCCGCCGCGAGGCGGTGGCGATGCTCCGGCAGAAGGCACGCCCCTACCTGTTCTCCAACTCCGTGGCCCCCGCCATCGTCGCGGCCACCATCAAGGCCCTGGACCTCGTGCAAAACTCGGGCGGGCTGCGCGCCCGGCTGTTCGGGAACGCCGCTCTTTTCCGCCGCCGGATGACGGAGGAGGGGTTTGAACTCCTGGCCGGCGAGCATGCCATTGTGCCGGTGATGTTCGGCGACGCCGTGCTGGCCGCCAAAGTGGCGGACCAGATGCTCCAGCATGGCGTCTTTGTCACGGCCTTCAGCTTTCCGGTGGTCCCGCGGGGTGCGGCCCGGATCAGGGTGCAGCTCTCGGCTTCGCACTCGTCCGACGACGTCGAAGAGTGCGTGCGTGCGTTCGTCGCCAGCCGCGCCGCAGTGGCGGCCTAACCGCCGACGGCGTACCGCGCCAATTACCGCAGGGGACAGCGCCGGGAAACCTCCCGGGCGGCGGCTCCGGGAGCCGCGACTCTGCGAGGATGGACGCATGACAGCACTTTACGACGTCCTGATTGTGGGCGGCGGCATAGCCGGCCTGTCCCTGGCCTCGACGCTGGCGGGCAGTTGCAGCGTGGCACTGGTTGAAGCCGAACAGGAGCTGGCGTACCACACGTCCTCACGCTCCGCCCGCCAGCTGATCCCCAGCTTCGGCCCGGAGGTGGTCCAGCAGCTGACGGTCCGGACACTGGAGCTGATGGCTGCCCGCGATGCCGAACTGCCCCAACCCGTCCTGTCGCCGCGGAGCTTCATGCTCATCGGCACGGAGGAAACAGTCAGCGCGGAGGCCAGCGGGCAAATGCGCACCATCACCCACAGCGAAGCCCTGGAATTGTGCCCGGCGCTGGTCCCGGAGTCGTTCTCCGCCGCCGGCCTGGACACCGGGTCCTTCGGCTGCAACGCGCCCCTGCTGCTGGAGGACCACAGGCGGCGGGCGGCGGCCGCGGGCGCGGACATCATCACCGGCGCCCGGGTGCACTCCGCCCAGCGGCTGGGTTCCGGCTGGGAAATCGGGGCCGGCCAGGAAGCATTCCAGGCCGGCGTGATGGTCAACGCGGCCGGCGCGTGGGCCGATGAAGTCGCGGTGATCAGCGGAGTGGAGAAGCTCGGCCTGCAGCCATACCGGCGCACGGCGGCGATTGTCGACGTCGAGCATCCGCTTCCGGAACACAGCCCCATGGTGGCGGCAGCGGACAATACCTTCTATTTCCGGCCCGAAGGCAACGATGTGCTGATTTCGCCGTCGGAGGCAGTCCCCAGCGGGCCGGAAGACGCCAGGCCCCGCCCCGGGGACGTGGAGCGTCTCGTCGCGAAGCTCAACCAGGTAACCACCCTGGGGATCCGCGGTATCCGGTCGGCCTGGACCGGACTCCGGACCGAAGCGGCCGACGGCATCCCGGTGGCGGGGTTTGACGCTGAGGCCCCCGGGTTCTACTGGCTTGCGGGCCAGGGCGGCTACGGCTTCCAGACGTCGGCGGCCATGGCCGAGCTGGCGGCTGCCCGGATCCTGGCCGGACCTGCCGGCGAAGCGGGCCCGCGTCCGGCATCCCGGACAGAGCGGGCGCTCGCCGCCACCCGCTGGTCCATCAGGCGCTGAAGAATGGGTTCATGAGCACCCTGATCACGAACATTGCCGAGCTGATGACCCAGGACCTGGAACACCGGGTCCTGAAGGACGCCGCAGTGGTGACCGACGGCGAACGGATCGAATGGATTGGGCCGGCCGGCAACGCCCCGGCGGCCGATGAGGCAGTGGACGCGGGCGGGCGTGCGGTGCTGCCCGGCTGGGTGGATTCCCACACCCACCTGGTCTTCGCCGGTGACCGGACCGCCGAGTTTGAGGCGCGCATGGCAGGCGAACCTTACTCGGCCGGAGGCATCGCCGTCACCGTGGAGGCGACCCGCCTCACCTCCGATTTTGACCTGACGCGGCTGGCGCTGGGGCGCGTGTCCGAGGCCGTGTCGCAGGGCACCACCTACATCGAAACGAAAACCGGGTACGGACTGGACACCGGGCAGGAGGCCCGGAGCGCCCGGATCGCCTCCACCGTGGCTGATGAGGTGACGTACCTCGGAGCGCACCTGGTCCCCGCAGGGTCTGATGCTGAAGCCTACACGGAACTGGTCTGCGGGCCGATGCTGGACGCCGTCCGCCCCTATGTCCGCTGGGCGGATGTGTTCTGCGAGGAGGGTGCCTTCACCGATAAGCAGTCCCGCCAGGTCCTGCAGGCCTGCCGCGAGGCCGGGCTCGGGCTGCGGGTGCACGGCAACCAGCTGGGCGAAGGACCGGGGGTGCAGCTGGCGGTGGAGTTCGGCGCCGCCAGCGTCGACCATGTGAACTACCTGTCCGACGGGGACGTGACGGCTCTGGCGGGCAGCTGGGCCGGCTGGAACTCCGGTGCCGGAATCCGCGGCACCGTGGCCACCTGTCTTCCGGCCTGCGACCTCTCCACCCGTCAGCCGCTGGCCCCGGGGCGCCGGCTCCTGGATGCCGGGGTGCAGCTGGCCCTGGCCTCCAACTGCAACCCGGGCACGTCCTACACCAGCTCGATGGCATTCTGCGTGGCCACGGCCGTGTTGCAGATGGGGCTGACCGTCCACGAAGCGGTGCGGGCTGCGACGTACGGCGGGGCACTGGCCCTGCACCGGGACACCGGCAACGACGCCGACGGCGGGCGGGCGGTGGGCTCCCTCGCCATCGGACACCGGGCGGACCTGCACATGCTCAATGCGCCGTCAGCCACGCACCTCGCCTACCGCCCGGGCATGCCGCTCACGTACGCTGTGTGGCGGGCAGGAGTCCGTGCGCGCTGAGGAATTCCCCTCGATATGACGTTACATGATCGTTTCGTGTCTGTTATGATCACAAAACGTCACTTATTGCTGACTTTGGATTCCGAGAGGCCCGCATGACCCGCACTGACCGCCTGACTGCCATCCTGGACATCCTCGCCAAAACCGGTCAGGTGGAGGTCGAGGAGATCGTCGGCCAGCTTGGCGTCTCACCTGCCACGGCACGACGGGACCTGGACAGCCTCGCCAAGCGGCGGCTCCTGACCAGGACCCGGGGCGGCGCCACCACGGGAGCCCTTGCCTACGACCTCCCCGGCCGCTACAACCGGGACGACCATGCGCAGGCCAAGGAAGAGATCGCCCAGGCTGCTTCGCGGCTCATTGCCCCCGGCGCGGCGATCGGGCTCTGCGGCGGCACCACCAGCACCGCCCTGGCGCAGATACTGGCCACCCGCGAGGACCTGAACTCACCGTCCAACCAGCCCACACTGACAGTGGTCACCAACGCCATCAACATCGCAGCCCAACTGGCGGTGCGGCCCAACATCAAGGTCATGGTGACCGGCGGCGTCCTCAATCCGCGCTCCTACGAACTGGTCGGGCCATATACGGACATCATCATGCAAAAGGTGGTCCTGGACATAGCATTCATCGGCGTCAACGGCATCGACCCGGAGGTGGGCCCGACCAACACGGGAGAAGCCGAGGCCACCGTGAACGCGCTGCTGGCCAGCCGTGCCAGGGTTTCCTACGTGCTGGCTGACTCGTCCAAGGTGGGCGTCCGGGCTTTCGCCACGATGGACGGCTACGAATTCACCCGCCTGATCACGGATGCCGGGATATCGCCCGCGGACAAGGCAGCCTTTGAAGCGGCCGGCACCGAGGTCATCGTGGCGCCGCATACCGGCTGATGCCCGTCGCCGGCGGCACTAGAAGACCACCGGAGGAGCGTCCAGGACCGTTTCGTCCACCCGGCGCTCCACCCACTGGCTGAATGCAACGTCGAGTTCATACTTGTCCCGGTCGGTGCGGACCAGCGTCCTCACATCAGCGTTGTCCGGGTTGTTGAGGGACTCGAAATACTCAACGGACCAGTGGAACCATCGCATGCAGAACAGGCGCATCGTGAGCCCGTGGGTCACCAGGAGGGTGTTTGGCGGGTAGTCGGGCTTGGACCAGTGCCGGTAAAGCGTTTCCATGAACGAGGAGATGCGGTCGTAGACATCGGAGCCGGACTCGCCTTCGCGGAAGCGGTAGAAGAAGTGGCCGTAGGCGTTGCGGAGTTCCTTCTGGTCCTCGATATCGCCGCTGATCTGGAAGTTGGCCCAGTCCTGCTCGCGAAGCCGGGGTTCCTCGATCACCCTTTCCGTCAGGCTGCCCAGGCCAAGGGCTTCAAGGGTCTGGTAGGCCCGCAGGTAGGGCGACACATAGACGCATACCTGGCGGCCGTCCAGCTCCTTGCGGATGCCTTCGCCGGCCGCCCTTGCCTGTTCCACGCCCAGGGGAGTCAGCGGAATCCGGTAGTCAGGGACCCGGTTGTAGATGGACGTGTCGGCGTTGGCGGCGGACTGGCCGTGCCGGATCATGATGATTTTCCCGGGCGCACTCATAAGCCCCAAGCATAGAACCAGAAACTACAGGCAAGATGGAATCATGTTGGTTCCCTCGCGCCGCCGGCTGCGCATCGAAGTCTGGATAGTGCTGGGCCTGTCCCTGGGCCAGTCCGCCGTCTACTCGGTGGTGCAGCTGCTCGATAAGATGACCCGTGCACCGCTGGCGCAAGGCACCTCTACGCTGAACCCGTCGCAGAGCACCCGGGAATACTTCGACCTGACGTACCAGCTCCTGGGCATCATCTTTGCCCTGGTCCCGGTACTGCTGGTCATCTACTTCCTCACCGACCAGCGGCAGCCCGGTGCGGGGGACGGAGCCCGCAGCGGATCGGCCTTCCGGAAGCTGGGGTTCAACTTCGCCAGGCCTGGCCGTGACCTGCTGCAGGGCGTCGGCCTGGCGGCTGTGATCGGGATTCCGTCCCTGGCCCTGTATGCCGCCGGCCGCGCGCTGGGAATCACCACTGCCATCATCCCCAGCGCCCTTGATTCCTACTGGTGGACCGTTCCAGTGCTGGTCCTGTCAGCCGTCCGGCATGGCGTGGTTGAGGAAGTCATTGTGGTGGGCTACCTTCTGGACCGCTTCGGGAAATTCGGCTGGAGCACGCCCCTGGCCATCCTCGCCAGCTCCCTGCTGCGGGGCAGCTACCACCTCTACCAGGGCTTCGGGCCGTTCGTCGGCAATGCTGTGATGGGGGTAGTTTTCGCGTTGCTCTACACCAGAACGAAGCGCGTGATGCCGCTGGTCATAGCCCACGCCCTGCTGGACACTGTGGCCTTCGTGGGCTTCAGCCTCTTCGGCAAGGCCATGGGGCTGGGCTAGCAGGCCTGAAGCAGCCGGGTGTTAAAGAAATTCGGCCGCCATCGGTGGGTGGCGTCGTTGGCACCCGCTGATGGCGGCCGAAGAGTGGACGGCTGCCGGGCATCATTGCCCGGTGGCCCGGATCCGGCCGGGACCCCGGCCGGAGGGACGGTCAGATGGTGACCGCTCCGGTGACGGTTTCGAAGGTTACTGACAGGATGCCGGGTGTACCGTGCGGCGCAACCCACTTAACGGCCACATCTTCAAGCGGCTTCTCAACGGGCTCACCCAGCCATTCCGTGACCCGCTCGGCCGAGCCGGCAATGGTCAGGCATGACATCTTGACGTTGCTGCTGTAGGCGTTGGAGGGGTGCAGGGCAGGATCGCCTTCCCACTTCAGCATGTACGGAACCTGCGGGTCAGCAATCAGACCCAGGATCCCGATCTGCTTCCAGACCAGTTCGCGGCCGTCCGGGAACTTGCGGTTGCCATTGACTGCCGCCCTTCCCAGCCGGTGTTCGAACGGGGCGAGGTTATCGACTTCGACGCACCAGCCCATCCATCCGCCGCCGGCCGCAGAGCGTGCCCGGACAGCCTGTCCGAACGGGGCCTTGTCCGACGCCGGGTGGTCAAGCACCTCGACTACTTCAAGATATTTGTGGCCAGCGAGCGGGATGATCATGTTCCGGGTTCCGAAACGGGGGTGCACCCCACCCTTGACGGCTTCGACGCCGAGGGCGGACGAAATACGTTCGGTGGTGGCTGCCAGGCCATCGTGTTCACAGGCGTAAGAGACGTGATCCATGCGCATGCCATCATCTTGGCACTTTGTGATCGGGCTCTCAGCTAAGGGTAGCCTTACTGAATTTCGGCTGTGTCAGGAATGGACAACCTGGAGGAAACGGCTCCGGAAAAGCCGGGTGATGATGTCCGGCAGAGGGGGGAGCCGCCGGGGGAAAGTCACAAACCAGTCACACTCTTAGCCATAGGCCACGGCTGTTTCGTACACTCAAAGGAGGTCATGAGTGCCAGCGACAGCCCCGGCTTGCTGGCCGGCAACCCTCCTTCCGCGGTGGGGTGCCCCGGGTGAAGACCTGGCCTGCCGGTCACTTGACGGCAGGCAAGCGCGTAGAAAAGGTCACCACATGACGATTACCGTCTCCCGCACCGCCGTACCCGAAAGTGGAGTGGTGCGTTTCGCCTCCGTAGGGGGGCTGCAGCTGGAAGCCGGCGGTTTCCTGCCGGATGTCACACTGGCCTATGAAACGTGGGGCACCCTCAATGAGGACGGCTCCAACGCCGTCCTCATTGAACACGCCCTGACGGGCAGCACGCACGTGACCAGGGGCGACAGCGATGAGCCCGGCTGGTGGGAGCAGCTGGCCGGACCCGGGGCTCCCGTGGACACGGACCGCTTCTTCGTCGTCTCCATCAACATCGTGGGCGGCTGCTATGGATCCACCGGGCCGTCGTCGCCGGCCCCGGATGGAAAGCCCTGGGGCTCCCGCTTTCCCCTGGTCACCCTCCGCGACAGCACGGCTGCCGAAGCGAGGCTGGCCGACCAGCTGGGCATCTCCAGCTGGTTCGCGGTCCTGGGCGGCTCCATGGGCGGCGCGCGCGCCCTCGAATGGGCGGTCACCTACCCGGCGCGCGTACAGCGCTGCGCCGTGATTTCGATTGGTGCAGCGAGCACCGCCGAGCAGATCGCCTTCGCCCAGGCGCAGACCCTTGCCATCCGCCAGGATGCCAACTTCAACGACGGCGACTACTACGGCGGGCCCTTTCCGGAGGATGGCCTGGCGCTCGCTCGGCGGATCGCCCACATCACCTACCGCTCGGCGCAGGAATTCGACGGCCGTTTCGGGCGTGCGGCCCAGCCGACCGAAACCCCGCTGCAGGCGGCGTCCCTGGGGGACCGCGGCCGTTACCAGGTGGAAAGCTACCTGGACCACCAGGGCACCAAACTGGTCCGGCGGTTTGACGCCAACAGCTACATCGCCATCACCGAAGCCCTCATGAGCCACGATGTCTGCCGCGGGCGGGGCTCCCTGGGTGAGACGCTTGGCCGTGCCACCGCCCGGTTTTTCGTGGCTGCCGTAGACAGTGACCGGCTGTACTTCCCGTCCCAGTCACAGGAGCTGGCAGCTGCGTTGCCCGGAGACGTGGACGTGCAGTTCATTGAAGCGCCGATCGGCCACGACGGGTTCCTTACCGAGATCGGACAGCTCGGCGGCCAGCTGCGGAAGACGTTCCTGGTCTAGCCGCTAGTGATTCACTTGCCGCCAGGGCCTACCCGTTCATGATCTCCGCGCGGCGGGCAATGTAGTCCTCCATCGCCAGCTCGCCGTTGCTGTACTGCTGGTCGAGTTCGGCAAGCTTCCGGGCGCGGTAGCCCTGCGGGGCCGACGGCGGCAGCGGAGTCGTGGGGGCCGCAGGCTGCTGCCTGGGCTCCTGCCCTGGGTCCTTGTCTTGGAAACCGGAAGGTGCTGGCTGGTCATACGGCGGGAAGGGCTGGTTCGCCGGCGGCAGGGGCTGGACGGGCGGCAACGGCTGGGGGCTGCCGATCTGGCGAAAGCCGCCGCCCATGTAGTCCTGCTGCGTGTATCCGTCGCGGGGCTGCGTGCTCTGCGGCCCGGGGAACTGGCCCGAGCCGGGAAACTGTTCCGGGTAGCGTCCGGAGAAACTCTGATCCTGGTTGCGGCGCCGGACCGACTTCCGGTACATCCGCATCGCCGCGGGAACCACGAACGATAAAACGATGATCCAGAAAAACAGATTGTTCACGGTGCTGCGCCTCTCATATGTGTCCTTTCAGCTTAGCCCCGCAGCGCATGCGCCTGGCCTGGATTCCCGGGCACCCGCGCCGGGCTTGCCTGGCCATCGCTGACCCTGCCGTCGTCCGCCTTCGCGGTCCTACCGGCGGCTGGCGTCGGTGCTGCCCCGGGGACCTTCGCCGGAGCCCAACGGTACACCGGGCCCGAATACCGGCCCCGCCACCGGGCGTTTGGCCGTGACCCCGTCCCCCGATGAGCGGCGGCGCAGCCGCCGCACCACCCAGGGGACAAAGTATTCCCGTGCCCACACGAGGTCACCGGTGCGGGCCTCCCGCCAGGACCTGGGCGGCAGCGGCTTGGGCACCAGCGGTTCCAGGCTGTGGTTCACGTTCAGGGAGTCAAGGACCATGGCGGCGATCGTATGGTGGCCCAGTGGTGAAAAGTGCAGCCTGTCCTCGTCCCACATTTGCGGGTCGCTGAGCTGCCGGAGCGACCACATGTCCGCGATGATGGCGTCATGGCGGGCGGCCACGGTGCGGAGGTTCTCGTTGTAGATGGCCACCTTGCTGCGGACCCGGCCCAGCACCGAAGAGCCCGTGTCCGGTCCGTTGAACAACACCACTGTGGCACCGCCCATGCCCAGGATCTGCACCACGGAATCGAGTTTTTCCGCCAGCGCGTCAGGATCACCGCCGGGGCGGATAAGGTCGTTGCCACCGGCGGAAAGGGTGACCAGGTCCGGCTTCAGCGCCAGGGCCGGGGCGAGCTGCTGGTCCACGATCTGCTGCAGGAGCCGGCCGCGGACGGCAAGGTTGGCGTACGCGAAATCGTTGTGTCCGCGCCCGAGTTCTTCGGCCACGCGGTCCGCCCACCCGCGGAAGCCGCCGGGGCTTGAAGGCTCGGGATCCCCGATGCCCTCCGTGAAGGAATCTCCGAGCGCCACGTACCGGCTCCACGGATGGGATTCCACGTCTGCCGTGGAATTCTGCGTTGCTCTTGCTTCACTCACGGTCCTGTTCTGCCTTCCACGTCTCAAGCTACTCCACCGTAGGTTGTTACCGCAGGGTAACTGTAAGAATGGAAACCATGACTGACGCCCTTGTATTTCCAGCCCCTGTCGTTTTGTGGTCCCAGCCCGGGAATCAGCGTGCCGGAAAGCCGCTGCTGGTGTTGCTGCACGGCTATGGCGCCAATGAGCAGGACCTCCTGAGCCTGGCGGACATGCTGCCCGGGGACTTTGCCGTCGCCTCCGTGCGGGCACCCCTGGCGATGGGCCCGGGGTACACCTGGTTTCCGCTGACGGCCTCCATCGACTATTCACTCGACGGCGTCAAGAAAGCATCGGCCTATGTCCTGGACTGGATCGACACCATCAAGGCCGGACACCCCTCGGTGACGCTGCTCGGCTTTTCGATGGGAATGGCGATGGCAACCACGCTCCTCCGCCAGCGGCCCGCGGACTTTGCGGCCGTCGTCGGACTGTCCGGCTTTGTGGTGGACGCGGACGATGACCCCACCTTCCGGGACGATGAACTGGACGGCACGGTCCCGCTGTTCTGGGGCCGCGACCAGCAGGACCCGGTCATTACGCCTGACAAAATCAGCTACACCATGAGCTGGCTCCGCAAGCACGTCAGGCTGACCAAGGTGCTCTACACCGGAATGTGGCACGGCATCAACCAGCAGGAGATCGGGCACGTTTCAGAGTTCCTCACCCATGAGGTACTGAAGAAGTAACAGCCGCACGGTGACGGGGCAGCCCGCCGGAGCCGCGGCCCGGGAAAGCCCGGATCAGGCTTCCGCTGCCACGACCCTGACGGTCTGCCCGTTGACGGTGACTGTGTCGCCGTCGTGCAGCTGGCGGCCCCGGCGGTCGTCGATCTCCCCGTTGACCTTGACGAGCCCGTTCTTGATGAGCTCCGCGGCCTCCACGCCGTCCTCCACCAGGCTGGCGAGCTTCAGGAGCTGGCCAAGGCGGATCATGCTGTCGCGGATGGGGATCTCTTCAATGTGCTGGTTGCTCATACAAGCAATGATGCCTGACGCGGGATGAATCGAACGACGCACCCGCGGGCGCCTTCCGGACGCAGGGGCCGGTAGGCTAGGACACGCAGCTTTCTGCGTCTATTTCCTTCGCCCGCCCCGCCTGCCAACCAGAGGTACCCGCCGCTGGTGCCGTCGGGGCCAGAAACCGCGGACCGCACCCAGCGGCCCTGTAGAAATTGGAGTTCCACCATGGCAGCAAAATCCGTTCTCGACCAGGTCATTTCCCTTTCCAAGCGGAGGGGCTTCGTGTTCCAGGCCGGTGAGATTTACGGTGGTTCCCGTTCTGCCTGGGACTACGGGCCCCTTGGCGCCGAGCTGAAGGAAAACATCAAGCGCCAGTGGTGGCAGTCCGTGGTCCGTGGCCGCGAGGACGTGGTGGGCCTGGACTCCTCCGTCATCCTGCCCCGCCAGGTCTGGGAAGCATCGGGCCACGTTGACGTGTTCTCCGATCCCCTCGTGGAGTGCCTGTCCTGCCACAAGCGCTACCGTGCGGACCACCTCGAGGAGGAGTACGAGGAAAAGAAGGGCCGCCCGGCCGAGAACGGCCTGAAGGACATCGCCTGCGCCAACTGCGGCACCCGCGGCCAGTGGACCGAGCCGCACGAATTCTCCGGCCTGCTGAAGACCTACCTCGGTCCGGTGGCCAGTGAAGAAGGCCTGCACTACCTGCGACCTGAAACGGCCCAGGGCATTTTCGTGAACTTCAACAACGTCCTCACCACGTCGCGGAAGAAGCCGCCGTTCGGCATCGGCCAGATCGGCAAGTCCTTCCGGAACGAGATCACGCCGGGCAACTTCATCTTCCGCACCCGTGAGTTCGAGCAGATGGAAATGGAGTTCTTTGTCGAGCCCGGCACGGATGAGGAATGGCACCGGTACTGGATGAAGGAACGCATGTCCTGGTACACCGGCCTGGGCATCCGCGAGGAGAACCTGCGCTTCTTCGAGCACCCGCTGGAGAAGCTCAGCCACTACTCCAAGGGCACCACGGACATCGAATACCGCTTCGGTTTCCAGGGCTCGGAGTGGGGCGAGCTTGAAGGCATCGCCAACCGCACCGATTTCGACCTCACCACGCACTCCAAGGCTTCCGGCCAGGACCTGAGCTACTTCAACCAGGCCACCAACGAGCGGTATACGCCCTACGTGATCGAGCCCGCCGCAGGCCTGACACGTTCCTTCATGGCGTTCCTCGTGGACGCCTATACCGAAGACGAGGCACCCAACGCCAAGGGCGGCGTCGACGTCCGTACCGTCCTGAAGCTGGACCCGCGCCTGGCTCCGGTCAAGGCAGCCGTGCTGCCGCTGAGCCGGAACGAGGACCTCTCGCCGAAGGCCAAGGACCTCGGCGCCCAGCTGCGCAAGAACTGGAACATCGACTTCGACGACGCCGGTGCCATCGGCCGCCGCTACCGGCGCCAGGACGAGATCGGCACGCCTTTCTGCATCACCGTGGACTTCGATACCCTCGACGACCAGGCCGTGACCATCCGTGAGCGCGACACCATGAGCCAGGACCGCGTTTCGCTGGACAAGGTGGAAGGCTACCTCGCCGCACGCCTGGCCGGCGCCTGAGCATGGCGATCGAATACAGGGAATGGCGCGAGGGCGACGACCTGGCACTGCTGGAAATCTGGGGCGACCCGGACACGTTCCAGGCGGGCCAGTTCCGCGGCGCCCTGACCGTCTCCTCGGCAGGCACTGACGGAACGCCGTGGCGCCGCACCATTGTGGCTGAGGACGTCCAGGACGGCGTGGGAATTCCCGTGGCCGCGGGAGTGGTCTACGAGGCCTCCCTGCATCCCGAACGGTTGTGGGCCTACATCGAAGTGGCGAGGGACCACCGCCGCGCCGGCATCGGCGCCACGCTCCTGACCATGCTGCGCCGGGAAGCCGGGCTGTCGCCGTCGGGAGTCACCAGGCTTCGCGCGAAGGTGCAGCCCGGCACCCCGGGCGCCGCTTTCGCCGAGGCGTTCGGGCTCTTGCCGATCCAGCGCTCCCGGCTGGTGGTAGTGGAACCAGGCGCCCTGAAACTTCCGGTGTTCTCCGGAAAAAACGACGGCGGCGGGCCGGCCAATGATGAAAACGCCGGCTCCGACGTGGTCATGGACCTAGCGACCGGTTCCGTTGAACTGACCGACGTCGTGGGACGGTACTACACGTCCATCCACGGCTGGGATTCCCCGGGCGTGCTGTCCATGGGCCAGGTGCAGAAGCTGTTCCTGGACGACCTGACCGGGGCCCACGGCGCCATTGTGCTGCGTGCCGAGCCCGAGTCCGCATTCGGCGCCGGCGTCACCCCCAGCAGGAAGGGCCGGATCCGGGCGTTCGCAGTCAGCTACGCGGAGACTGCCCAAAACCCGTTGGCCCAGGACGCTTCAGCACCGGACGTTTCGGGGCAGGATTCCCCCGGAGCCGGAGCCGGAGCCGGAGTCAAGGCAACGGACGTGTCCGTGGGCCACGAACCGGACCTCGACCCGGCCGACGCCGGGCAGGCTGTCCGCGACCTGCTCTCCCTGCTCGCGTACCAGCACCCCGTCATGCTCGAACTGGATGATTCGATGACGGCGCTGCGTGCCGCCGTCGAGCCTTTGCTCGAAAGCGGCAGGGCGCGCCTGGCGGCCGCTGAAACGCTGGTCGTCTCGGACTGACCGCGGGTCATTGGGCGGCGCGTCCTAGAGGGTCACGTGCAGTGCGGATACCGGCAGCAGCTCATCCAGGGCCCTGGCCGCCGGCAGGTCTGCGCCGGTCCGTTCGCTGAACACCTTCATCACGAAGCCGGTTGCCAAGACGTGCCATAGCCGGACGCGGCGGACCATGAAATGCCCCGCACCCCGGAGCGAGACATACTGCATGGACGCCGCGTCCTCGGCGGCCCGGCGGGCGAACTTGAGGGATTCTGACGGGCTGGTCAGGTGATCACCGGTACCGTGGACGATCAGCACTCTCCTGCCGGCGACACGTGAGGCGGGGGCCTGCGCACTGAGCCACGGTGCCAGTGCCACCACGGCGTCCACTTGGGGATCGTCGGCTGCGCACACCGCCGTCAGGCCTCCCATGGAGTGTCCCAGCAGGTAGACGGGAACCCCCGGGTGCCGGGCGCTGATCTGTTTCAGCGCCCACCGCGCGTCGCGCAGCGGCGTCATGTCCTCACCGTTCCACCCGCGGACGCTGTTCCGCAGTGACCAGACGGCCAGCCCGTGGCCTTTGCCTGCACGGTGCAAATGCCGTGCGAACGGAACCATCCTCGCCGGGCTCAGGTGCAGCGCCGCCACCGGCGCGTAGCTGCGGGAGCGCCCGCCGTGCAGCACGAGCGCCACCCCCAGCGTCGGGCCGGAGGCTTCCCGCACCGTGAGCACCGCCTGGTGTTGTGTCCGGGCAGCGGCTTGTGCAGGCCGGGCAGTGGCCCCGGCGGAGCCGGGCCCGCCATGATCCTGGCTCCTGGGGTTGCTCACTCCGGGTTCCTCCCGCTTCCTCGGCTCCATTTACCAACCCTAAGGCGCCGGCCTTAGAGTTCAAGGTATGAGGTCTAACGTCTGATGGGGTCGGGTCACTCCCACATGTCCACAGGTCACGCCGAGCCGACGCCCCAGGCCGTTGCGGCCCGCCGGAAAGCCAACCGCATCCTTGCTGCTGTGCTGGTGCCGCTCGCGCTCTTTACCGTCGCCGCCATGGCCATGCTGTGGCCCTCCGGAACCAAGGAGGGCATCACTCTCGCCAACCCCTACTCCGCCGCGCCCGGTGTGACCTTCGACACCGGAAAAATCCAAAGCGTCTCGGTGGAAAGCTGCATGCAGGACTCCGGGGCCGGTGCGTCCTCCGGCTCCTCCGGCTCGAACGGCCAGCCGGGCTCAGACTGTACGTTCGCCGTCACGGAACCGGACAAGGGCGGCAACCCGGTCAAGGTGGTCATCAATCCGGACGTGGCCAAATCCCATGGCGTGAAGCCGGGGGACCAGATCAGGTACCTGAATCTCTCCCAGGCTCCGGGAGCATCGGCTTCGCAGGGATCCCCGGCCTACATTTTCGTGGATTTCGTACGGACCCTGCCCATCGTGCTGCTCGCTTTGCTGTACGCCGGAGTAGTGATTGCTGTTGCCCGCTGGCGCGGCTTCCGCGCATTGATCGGGCTGGTGGGGGCGTACTTTGTGCTGGTCAGTTTCATTCTGCCCGGACTCGTGGAGGGCAAGCCTCCGCTGCTGCTGGCCCTGGTGGGTGCCACCGTGATCATGATCGGGGTGCTCTATTTCGCCCACGGGTTCTCGGCCCGGACCTCAACGGCGCTGCTGGGCACCATATTCG
The DNA here is from genome assembly GCA_036565085.1 of Arthrobacter sp. Lineage (GTDB taxonomy): Bacteria > Actinomycetota > Actinomycetes > Actinomycetales > Micrococcaceae > Arthrobacter. The sequence continues at coordinate 9,179 of DATCNU010000186.1, read as the reverse complement.
GCCTGGCCATCACAGCGCTGCTCGCGGCCTGGGCCACCGATGCCGCCAACCTCGCCGGTGTGGGCAGTCACGACGCCGCCACATTGGTCAATACCTCTGCCAACATCTCCATCAGCGGAGTGATCCTCTGCGGCCTGATCATCTCCGGACTCGGCGTCCTCAACGACGTCACCATCACGCAGTCATCCGCGGTCTGGGAACTCTACGAGCTCGCCCCGGGCTCCAGCGCCCGCAAACTTTTCACGTCCGCCATGCGTATTGGCCGTGACCACATCGCCTCTACGGTGTACACCATCGCGTTCGCCTATGCCGGTGCCGCCTTGCCCATCCTCATCATCGTCATGCTCTATGACCGCCCGCTGGCGGATGCCCTCACAAGTGCTGAGCTCTCCGAGGAGGTCATCCGGACCCTGGTGGGCTCCATCGGCCTGGTGCTCGCCATTCCGGTCACCACCCTGATTGCCGTGTTGGTGGTCAAGGCCACGGGCGTCCGGCCCTCCGGGCAGATGCCCGATGAATCCCTGGCCCGCGGCCTTCAGGGTGACCCGGACAGTGCTGCGCTCCCCGTAGACCCGGACGACGTCGGCGATACCGGCGCGCTCGCAGCGGCGGCTGCCAGCAGCCGGTCCACCTACACGACCCACGAAAATTCCGACGCGCCCGTGAGTCGCCGGGGCCGCCGGGCGGACCGCGGCTGACTACGGCTCCGCCGGCCGCACCAGCGGGCCGCCACGATTTGCCCTGCTTTGCAACAATGGACAAGTGACTGTTGTAGCAACGCCTCCCGCCCCCAAGCTGGAACTCCCGCCCTTGAAGCTGGGCCCCATCACGGTGGACACCCCCGTGATCCTGGCTCCGATGGCCGGTATCACCAACTCCGCTTTTCGTCGTTTGTGCCGCGAATACGGAGGCGGCCTCTACGTTGCGGAGATGGTCACCTCGCGCGCCCTGGTGGAACGCACACCGGAGTCCCTGCGCATCATCTCCCACGACGACGACGAAAAAGTCCGCTCTGTCCAGCTGTACGGCGTGGACCCGGTGACCGTGGGCCAGGCGGTGCGCATGCTGGTGGAGGAGGACCGCGCGGACCACATCGACCTGAATTTCGGCTGCCCCGTGCCGAAGGTCACCCGGCGTGGCGGCGGTTCGGCGCTGCCTTGGAAGATCGACCTGTTTACCTCGATCGTGCGGACAGCGGTCAGGGAAGCGTCCAAGGGCAACGTGCCGCTCACCATCAAGATGCGCAAAGGCATCGATGAGGACCACCTCACGTACCTCGACGCCGGCCGGATCGCCCGCGATTCCGGAGTCGCCGCCGTCGCACTCCATGGACGCACGGCGGCACAGTTCTACTCCGGACAGGCGGACTGGGCCGCCATTGCGCGCCTGCGGGAAGCGCTCCCGGACATCCCCGTGCTGGGCAACGGAGACATCTGGTCCGCCGAGGATGCCATCCGCATGGTCCGCGAAACCGGTGTTGACGGTGTCGTGGTGGGCCGCGGCTGCCAGGGCCGCCCCTGGCTGTTCGGCGACCTGATGGCGGCCTTCGAAGGCAGCGACGAGCGCCACAAGCCGGCATTGCGCCAGGTAGCCGAAGGCGTCTACCGGCATGCCCAGCTGATGATCGAAACCTTCGGCGATGAAGGAAAGGCGCTGCGCGAGATCCGCAAGCATATGGCATGGTACTTCAAGGGCTACATCGTCGGCAGCGAACTGCGCACCAGGCTGGCCATGGTGTCCTCCCTCGAAGGCCTCAGGGAGACCCTGGACCAGCTGGATCTTGATTCTCCCTATCCCGGCATCGACGCCGAAGGCCCCCGCGGCCGGGCCGGGTCTCCCAAGAAGCCTGCGCTGCCCAAGGACTGGCTGAACGACCGCGTGATGGACGCCGAGCAGTCGCGGGACATCTCCGCCGCGGAGCTGGACGTTTCCGGTGGCTGAGACCCGCATGACAGCACCGGTACTTCCGGGCTACGCGGCCCACGATTCCGCCCGCTGGGTTGAGGAGCCGCCCAAAACGAACTACCGGTCCGATTTTGAGCGGGACCGTGCCCGGGTGCTTCACTCCTCGGCTTTGCGGCGCCTCGGCGCCAAGACGCAGGTGGTGGCACCGGACACGGACGACTTTGTCCGTACCCGCCTGACCCACAGCCTGGAAGTGGCGCAGGTGGGCCGTGAACTCGGCCGGGCCCTGGGCTGCGACCCGGACGTCGTGGACACCGCATGCCTGAGCCACGATCTGGGGCACCCGCCCTTCGGGCACAACGGCGAGTCAGCGCTGAACGAGGTAGCGCACGCCATCGGCGGGTTCGAAGGGAACGCCCAGACCCTGCGGCTGCTCACCAGGCTCGAACCCAAGGTCCTGGCGCCTGACGGGAGGCCCGCCGGGCTGAATCTCACGCGAGCCAGCCTGGACGCGGCAGCGAAGTATCCGTGGTCGGCATTGGAGGCACCGGTGATCCACGGCCAGCGCACCAGCAAGTTCGGCGCCTACGTGGATGACCTGCCCATCTTCAACTGGATCAGGGAGGGCGCCCCGGAGCGCCGGTCCTGCCTTGAGGCCCAGGTCATGGACCTGGCGGACGACATTTCCTACTCCGTGCATGACGTCGAGGACGCGATCGTGGCCGGGCACTTTCAGCTGCGCTGGATGGACAACCCGGACCACCGCGCCCGCGTGGTGGGGTATGCGAAGCAGTGGTACCTTCCGCATAACGACCCCGCCGCGATCGACGCGGCCCTGGGCCGGCTGGAAGCCACCGACGTCTGGGTGCGGGAAGCCGATGGCAGCCGCAAATCCATGGCTGCCCTGAAGAACATGACCAGCCAACTCATCGGCCGGTTCTGCCAGAGCGCCCTGGAGACCACCCGCGCCCTTTACGGGCCGGAGAACCTGACGCGCTACAACGCCGAGCTGATGGTGCCGGACGAAACCGTCATGGAGATCGCGGTGATGAAGGGCCTGGCCACCACGTTCGTGATGACCACCGAACACCGCCAGCCGATCTATGAGCGGCAGCGGGAAGTGCTGCATTCCCTGGTTACCGCGGTGAGTGCCACAGGTGACCGCCACCTGGAGCCCATGTTCGCCGCGGACTGGCGGGATGCTGCCGACGACGGCGCACGGCTCAGGGTGGTCATCGACCAGGTGGCGTCGCTGACGGACGGCTCGGCGCTGGCCATGTACGAACGGTTGGTTGGAAGCCTGCCGTCGCTTTGGTGACCAACAGCAGGTTCTAAGGATTTACACAGGAACAGCGAGCAATATGAAATGACAGGCAGACCGCATTAGACGGGAGCAGGGTCATGAGTACTCGCAACAGGGGCAAGCGTCTCGCCAGCGGGATCACCGCCGTGGTAGGGGTGGGCAGTCTTGCAACTGCCGGCGTCGCCGCCGCCGCAGTCTATTCCTCGACGCCCTCGGTGGTGGCCAGGACAAATTCCAGCTCCAGCGCCACTACGCCCGGGACCACCACGACGCCGGGGGGCTCCTCGAAGTCCGGCGGCTCCGCCACGTCCGGCGGTTCAGGCACGTCCGGCGGTTCGGGCAGCACCGACAACACCCGGCGCTCGCGGGGCTACGGCAGCACGAGCCCCGTCCAGCCGGGCAACGGCAGCACTGTCCACGGCAGATCGTCGGGTTCCTGACATGGACGGTCCTGGAAGGGACGGGCAGTCCTGCTGGACCGTCTGGGGGCTCGATGCAACGCTCACAGTCACAGACAAAACGATGCTTCCCGCCGCGGAACAAATTGTCCGCGGCATCGTGGCCGACGTAGACCTGGCCTGCAGCCGTTTCCGCGGCGACTCGGAACTGATGCACCTTCAACCCGGGATGCCAGCGGGAGTCCGGGTCAGCCCGATGTTCCGGCTCCTCCTGGAACGTGCCTTGGAGGCAGCGCGGATGACAGACGGCGACGTCGATCCCACCCTCGGCGCGGATCTGGATGCCCTGGGGTACGGCCACGGAATCGTCAGCGTGCCCGTGGCCGCGGGGGGTTCCGGCCTGCCGGCCCTGCTTTCGGGGCGTGTGCCGGTGGTGCGCCGCGTTCCCGGCTGGACTCGCATCGGCCTGGACGGCGACACCTTGACGGTCCCCGGGGATCTCCGCCTGGACCTGGGCGCAACGGCCAAAGCAGTTGCGGCAGACCTCGCCGCCGCTGAGGTGTATGCCCGCCTGGGCTGCGGGGTACTTGTCTGCCTCGGCGGAGACCTGGCAACCGCCGGCCCGGGCCCCGAAGTTTCCGGCCGGCCCGGACAATGGCAGGTGCTTGTCCAGGACCTTCAAACGGACCCGGGCCAGCGCATTGCGCTCGAACCAGGCTTCGCGTTGGCCACCTCCAGCACGCAGAAGCGGCGCTGGAAGCAGGCGGGGGCGGACGTCCATCACATCCTGGATCCCCGCTTCGGCCTGCCCGCCGAACCTATCTGGCGCTCAGCGACGGCGGCGGCCCGCAGCTGCCTGGAAGCCAACGCGTTCAGCACGGGGGCCATCGTCCGCGGCTTCGCCGCCCTGGAGTGGTTCACGTCCGCCGGCATCGCCGGCCGCCTCGTTGACAGGCAGGGCCGGGTTGCCACAACCGGCGGCTGGCCCGCTGAGGACTACAGCCTGGCCGGGGGCGCTTCCCGTGGATGAGGCAATGTGGGCCTTCGGCCGGGTCAGCGGGTTTATGTCCCTGGCACTGTTCACCGTGTCGGTCCTGTTGGGCATCTTCAACAGGTCCGGCAGGCCGCTGCTGGTGCTGCCAAGGTTTTCCATCAGCATCCTCCACCGCAATATAGCCCTGCTGGCCACCGTATTCCTGGGGCTGCACGTCGGATCCCTGCTGCTGGACTCCTACGCGAAGCTGCGCCTGGTGGACGTCGTCGTTCCGTTCCTGGGGTCCTACCAGCCGTTCTGGCAGGGGCTGGGTACGGTGGCCCTGGACCTGGTGGCGGCCGTCGTCGTAACGGCCCTGCTGCGGCACCGGATCGGGCAACGTGCGTTCAAAGCCGTCCACTGGTTCAGCTATGCCGTCTGGCCGGTCGCGATGGCGCACGCCATCGGAAACGGCACTGATGCAGGCAGCGAATGGTTCCTTCTGCTGGCGGCAGCTTCGGCAGTGGCCGTCGCCTCGGCCCTGGTATGGCGGCTCTCGTCGTCGTTCCTTGAAACCTCCAAGGCCCGGGAAGGGAACCTCCGGTGAGCGCGTTCCCGGAAGTGCTCGAGCCAACGCCAACGCCGCCCGGCCAGCAGGAGCCCCGTCTCCTGGCGGCAGGCCCGGACGCGGGGCTGGCCCGGCACCTGGAAACCTTCGGGCCTTTGGATCCCGACGCCGTCGCCCCCGGTTTGCTGGCAGTCCTGGAGGCATCCGGCCTCACCGGCCGCGGCGGCGCCGCCTTCGAAACCTGGCGGAAGGCCGTGGCCACAGCTCAGTCCGGGCGGAAAGGGTTCCTTCCGGGACGTCCGGTGGTGATCGCCAACGGCGCTGAAGGGGAACCGCTCAGCTTCAAGGACAAGACGCTCCTGGCCCACGCGCCCCATCTGGTGATCGACGGGCTCCTGGCATTGACCCGGGCGTTGGCCGGCTCGCGAATGTACCTGTATGTGCCGGCGGCCATCCTTCCCGGGGTTCACCGTGCCCTCCTGGAGCATCCCGGAGCGCAGCGGATAGAAGTGGTGGAATCTCCGGAAACGTTCATCTCCGGCGAGTCAAGCGCCGTCGTCAATATGATCGCCACCGGCTCGGCGCTGCCTCTGGACCAGCGCCGGCGCCTCAGCGAGTCCGGGCTCAACGGACGTCCCACACTGGTGGTCAATGTCGAAACCGTGGCGCAGGTCGCCCTGATCGCAAGGTACGGGGCAGCGTGGTTCCGCGAAGCCGGGACCGCCTCTGACCCCGGCACCCGGCTGGTGTCCGTCTCCGGTCCGGCCCCGGCACGCGATGTTGTGCTGGAGGTCCCCGGCGGGGCAAGGCTCGACGATGTGCTCCGGTTCGCCGGCATGGATCCGGCCGCGATATCCGCCGTGCTGGTGGGCGGATATCACGGCCGCTGGGTGCGGCCGGGGTCCCATCTGCTTTCGCCCGCAGGGCCTCCCGGCCGGGTGGTACGTCCCGGCGCCGGCGTCATCCACGCACTGGGTACCGGCACCTGCGGGCTCCAGGTCACGGCAGGCATTCTCAACTATCTCGCCGGGGAATCAGCCAGGCAGTGCGGTCCCTGCATGTTCGGCCTTCCCGCCATGGCGTCGGTGCTCAACCGGATCGCAGCCGGGGAACGGAACCCGCGGCTGCCGGCAGAGCTGGACCGCCTGGGCAAGCTTGTCTCCGGGCGGGGAGCCTGCCGGCATCCGGACGGAACGGCCGGATTGGTCGGCAGCGCGCTGGAGGTCTTTGCCGGCGACGTCCGGGCCCACCTCGCCGGCCGCTGCGCCGGTCCCGGAGGCGTGGCGGCATGAGCACCATCCTTCACATCGACTGGACCAGGTGCGACGGCCGCGGGCTGTGCACCGAACTGCTCCCCGGCCTGCTGGACAGGGACGACTGGGGATACCCTGTGGCCCGCGGGAAGGTGGGCAGTGAACGTACGGACGTTCCCGTGCGGGCCGCTGACCGGGAAGCGGCGCAGGAAGCAGTCTCCCTCTGTCCCAAGCTGGCCCTCAGCCTGCAGGAACGCACCGTCGAGGAACCGAAGCGCCGCCGATAGGACCCGGGACGGGGGGCTAGGATGGCTGTGTGGCTGGCCTGATCAAACGTGAAGATATTGACGAAGTACGCCAGCGCACGGACATCAAGGAAGTGGTTGACGGTTACGTCACGCTCAAGGGTGCCGGGCTGGGAACCTTCAAGGGCCTGTGCCCTTTCCATGACGAGCGTTCGCCGTCCTTCACGGTGCGTCCGCAGGTGGGCAGGTATCACTGCTTCGGCTGCGGCGAGGACGGCGACGTCATCGCCTTCGTGCAGAAGCAGGACCACACCTCCTTTCACGAAGCCGTGGAAAAGCTGGCTGCCCGGATCGGCTACGAACTGCGCTACGAGGACGGCGGCACAGGCCCGAACCGCGAAGAAGTAGGCCGGCGCCAGCGCCTCCTGGATGCCCACAAGATTGCGGACGAATTCTTCCGCGCGCAGCTGCTGACGCCGGGCGCCGCGGAGGGCCGGAACTTCCTGCATGCCCGGGGATTCGACCGGGCCGCCGCGGAGCAGTTCGGCGTCGGCTATGCGCCGCAGGGCTGGGACGCGCTCCTGAAGCACCTCCGGGGGCACGGGTTCACGGATCCTGAACTGAAACTGACGGGCATGTTTTCTGCAGGCGGACCCGGCAACCAGCAGCGAATCTACGACCGCTTTCGGGGCCGCCTCATCTGGCCTATCCGCGATATCGCCGGGGACACCATCGGCTTCGGCGCGCGCAAGCTCCATGAGGACGACCAAGGGCCCAAGTACCTCAACACGCCGGAAACCACCCTCTACAAGAAATCCCAGGTCCTCTACGGGATCGACCTCGCCAAGCGGAGCATCGCCAAAGACCGCCAGCTGGTGGTGGTGGAGGGATACACCGACGTGATGGCGTGCCACCTCGCAGGAATCCCCACGGCGGTGGCCACCTGCGGCACCGCGTTCGGGACCGAGCACATCAAGATCGCCCGGCGCCTGCTGTCCGACGACGGCACCGGGGGAGAGGTCATCTTCACCTTTGACGGCGACGCCGCCGGGCAGAAGGCGGCCCTGCGGGCCTTCGAGGAGGACCAGCGCTTCACCGCCCAGACCTATGTGGCAGTGGAACCCGGAGGGGCCGATCCGTGCGAGTTGCGCCAAAGCAAGGGGGACGCTGCCGTGCGGGACCTCATCAGCACGCGCCGGCCATTGTTCGAATTCGCCATCCGGGCCACGCTGAAGCGCCACGACCTGGACACCGTGGAGGGCCGGGTGGCTGCGCTGCGGGAATCTGCCCCGGTGGTGGCGCAGATCCGCGATGCGGGGATCAGGCCGGCGTATGCCCGCGAACTCGCCGGCTGGCTCGGCATGTCAGTGGAGGACGTCAGCAGGGCCGTCGGCGTGGCGATGAAGCGCGCCACCACGGGCCCGTCCACCGCGCAGGGAAGCCCGGCGTCCCCCACTGGCGGGCTGGCTCCGGGGAGGCCGGCGCAGGCCGGCGGCCCGGGCGTCGCAGCCGGGCCGGCGTCGGGCGCTGTCCCGTCCTACCACCGTCCGGACCCGCGCGACCCCGTGGCGTCAATGGAGAGGCAGGCGCTGGAGGTGGCGCTGCAGGAGCCCTCGCTTTTGGGCGGCGGCATCTGGGAGCGTTTCTCCTCCGCGCGGTTCGCCACACCGGCATTCCAGGCCTTGCACGATGCAATGCGCGCGTCCGGCCCTGAGTTGATCGGCGAACCCGCGCGCTGGGTGGGCCAGGTGATGGAGGAGGTCCCGGAACCGCTGCGGCCGTTGGTCTCCGAACTGGCCGTGGTCCCGCTGCCGGCCAGCACCACCGAGGGGGTTCAGAAGTATGGCAGGGGCATTCTCACGGCGCTCTTTGAACTCCAGATCACGCGGGTGAAGGCGGACAAGATGAGCCAGCTGCAGCGGCTGGATCCCGGCTCCGAGCACGAACGGATCCAGCAGCTTCAGCGGGAACTCATGATGCTGGAAATGGAGCGCCGCGCGCTGCGCTCCGACGCTTAGGAACCTTACCCGCCCTTCACCCCCACCCTCATGGCAGTGTCCCGATTTCATTTCCCCGCGGGGCCTTGCTAGGCTTGTAGCCGCTTCATTCCTCCTTAGCTCAATTGGCAGAGCATTCGACTGTTAATCGAAGGGTTCCTGGTTCGAGTCCAGGTGGGGGAGCTCGCTCAAACCCCCTGTGACCTGCGGTTTCGCCGGTCCAGGGGGTTCTGCCTGTTGGGGGCTGTGTGCAGTTGTGTGTGCAGTTGGCGAAAACAGCACCGTCGCAACACGTTGAGTCGCGTCCGCGATGATCTGAATCGCCCTGGGTCTGATGGAGGCTCTTCTTATTGGATTCCAACCCCGGCGGGGTTGGACTCTTGGGCAGCGTAGAACGCTGCTTCGTACTCCGCCGGCGGCACGTCCTTGCAGTGCCCGTGCAGCCGGTCTTCGTTGAACCAGTGGACCCAGGACAGGGTCGCGAGTTCGAGCTCGTCGACGTCGTCCCAGCCGGTGCTGTCGGGGCCGTAGACGCAC
>DATCNU010000185.1:0-52760 GCA_036565085.1 Arthrobacter sp. | reverse complement strand
GTGCAGGGGTGGGGAGGCCGGGGCTGGACGGCGCCGGCGGGGGTTTCGGCTCGGGTTTTCGCTGGACGTCGGGGAGCGCCTGATCAGTGGCCGCCGGCGAAGGCGTGGGTTCGCAGGTCACTCCGCACGTGGATGTGGGCTCCGGCGTGGGCGATTCCGCATGCACGCTTCCTGCCGCGGAAAGGCCGATGGAGATGGCCAGGACCCCGGCTCCGGCCGTCACCGAAATGGCGCGGAACACGGACGGGGGCAGGTACATGGCAACCTTTTCGACGGCGCGCGGCCCCCTCCGCTGTGAACTGGTGTTCCCGGCAAGTCTGCTACAACACGCCGGGAGGCAGCAAATCACGTAATTTCACGGCACCAGGATTTAGGGTCCAGGATTCACGGCCCTGATCAGCGGGCCTCATAAAAGGGCCCGCGCCCACAGCAACTGCACCGTGCGTTCGGGCGGCAGCTGGTGGCTCCATTCAGTGGGCGGAGTGGCGGTTCCGGCTCCACCATGCGAAGGCCAGGCCACCGAGGCCAACCAGCAGCACTCCCGCCATGATGGTGAGAAGCCCGGAATTACCGAAGCCAGGGCCGTCTCCGGCCGAGATTGCGGCGGCCTGGGTGGCCTGAGCGGATTTGGTGATTGCCTTGTTCCAGTTCGATTCCGCTGACGGGCCTGCAGAGGACGGGGTGGAGCCCGGCGTTCCGGTGGTGGCAGCCGCGGAAGGCGTCGCCGTGAGGGTTTCCTCTGGTTCAGGAGCGAGCGTGGGTACGGGGTCAGGGGCCGGAGCGGCGGGCTGGGCCGGTGCGGGGGGCGGCGGCGGTTTCACCGGAGCGGAAGGCACCTGCGAGGTGGGGTCCGGGGCGGGACTGCCCGGAGTCCCGGGCTGGGGTTGGGACGGGAGCGGCAGGCAGATCAGTCCGCAGGTCGGCGAAGGAGGGGAAGTTTCAGCGTTCGCAGGCGCTACTCCGGGAAGGCCGACCGCGAGGGCCAGGACCGCAACTGCAGCCGTCGCCGACATGGCGCGGAGCACGTACGGGGATCGGGTCATGGATACCTTTTCGAGAGCGCGCGGCCCCCTCCGCACCGGACTAGTGTCCCCGGTAGTCTGCTACAGGTGTTCCGGCCGGCGTGCCACAACACGCCGAACGGCGAAAATCACCAGATTCCCGGCAGCCCCTCAACCGCGTACGCCACGCGCTCAGTCCCTGTTTTCCGGCGGCAGCGCGATCTGCAGTTTTCGCGCTTTGCCACGCCCCACGATGTAGCCGCGGCCCGGGATGAATTCAGGACTGACCCTCCCCAGCGGGGTGTTAAGCAGGCTGTCCCCTTCGATGTCTCCGGGGTTGATCAGCAGGCCGCGCCGCCCGGATTTGAAGGGCTGGGACAAGGACCAGGCGGAGGACCAGGTGGACGTTTCGGATTCGCCGATGACCCATTGGTCAGCCTTGATCGAGGCGGCCACCAGCTGTCCTACCCCGGATTCCGCCACCGTGTCCGTGAACTCGGTCAGGCCTTCAATGAAGATGGCCAGCGTGCCGGGATTTCCTGAGGAGTGCTCCACCAGGTCCTCGACGACATCGGACAGGTCATCGGCTCCCACCACCGAGCGGTTCCAGATGGGCAGCGAGGCGACGGCAGACCGACGCGAGCCGAGGTAGATCAGTTCCGTCTGCGGGTTGGACCTGCGGAGCGCGTAGGCCAGCGTTACCAGCGCCACGGTCCGCCCCGCACCCGGCGGACCGGCGAGGAGCAGCGGGCCCTTGGCCAGGATCTCGGCGGGCCTGAGCGTTTCGTCGTCGACGCCGATCACCGGCAGGTCCGGGCTGCCGGCCGGAAGCACATCGAGCTCCACAAGTTCGGGCAGCCGTTCGATCCCGGGCGCCCTGTCAAGCCCCTGGCGCAGCATCGCTTCGCTGAGCTTGTGGACTTCGCGCGCCTGCAGCGCCAGGTTGGAGTTGCCGCCGAGCACGGCCAGCTGGACTTCGAGGCCGGCCAGTAAGCCGCGGCCCGGAGGTGAGTTGCTGCCGAGGACGTCCCTGGGGACGTCCAGGGACATGTAGTCGTCTTCGGACGAGAGGCGCAGCACCAGGCGGCGCTGGATGGACGCCAGCAGCGACGCCGGCACGGCATTGGGCCTGTCGCCCGTCACCACAAGGTGGATGCCAAGGGGACGGCCGTCGGTTGCCAGCTGCAGGAAGATGTCCCAGAGCGCGGACAGGCGGCTGTATTCGTAGGTCTCCCGGAACGAGGACATGCCATCCACCAGCACAAAGATCCGCTTTTCGTCAGGCCGGCCCGCGAGCGCCCGGTAATCCACGATGGTGGAGGCCCGGACCTCGGCGTACCTGGCGGAGCGTTCGTCGGCGATGTCGCGCAACAGGCGCAGGAGACGCCCCACGCGTTCCACATCGTCCCCGTTGATGATTCCGCCGACGTGCGGCAGCTCTTCGAGCATCTTCAATCCGGACGATCCGCAGTCGATGCCATAGACCTGCACCGGGCCCCCGCGCGGCGTCACGGCTGCTGCGATCGCAATTCCTCGCAGCGCCGCCGATTTCCCGGATCCGCCGGTCCCATAGATGGCCATGTTGCCGTCTTTGTCCGGTTCGTAGAACACTGTGGGCTGGTCCTGGCGGGCCGGATCGTCCGCGACGCCCAGGAGCAGCCGTTCGTCCGTCCGTGGATTGGGCAGCTTCGAGAGATCGTAGGTCTTGGCGAGCTCGTCCAGCCAGGGTTTCCGCGGCGGCCGGATCCCCAGGGACTCGGCCGCCCTGACGATGTTGGTGGTCATCCTGGCAATGTCGTTGGGGCCGGCCGGTTCCTCCTTCTCCGGCTTTTCCGGGGCGGGCGCGTCCCAGGCGGGCCCGGATCCGAAGGCCATTTCCACGATGTCAACCTGCGGCCGCTGCGGTCTTTCCGTGGTCCATCCGCCGGCATAGCCGGTTTGGAATCCCTGGATCCTGCCCGGACCTGTCTTTGCGGCGCCGCGGCCTGGGATGGCCGGATCAAAATACGCCGCGTCCGGTACGCCGAGGATGTCGGTGGCATCATCTTCGTCCGCCATGCGCAGGGCTACCCGGAGGTTGGTGTTGGCGCGGAGGCTGTCCTTGATCACGCCGTTGGGGCGCTGGGTGGCGAGGATCAGGTGGAGTCCCAGGGACCGTCCCCGGGCGGCGACGTCCACCACGCCGTCGACGAATTCGGGCACTTCTGTTGCGAGCGCTGCGAACTCGTCCACGATGATGATCAGGTACGGCGGAGCGTCCGGATCGGCTTCACGCTGAAGTGCCAGCAGGTCCTTGGCTTTCTTCCGGTTCAGCAGGTGCTCACGGTGGCGCAGTTCCGCGCGGAGCGAAGTCAGGGCGCGGCGCACCAGGTGCTGGGAGAGGTCGGTGACCAGGCCCACGGTGTGCGGCAGGTGGAGGCAGTCGGCAAACGCAGCTCCGCCCTTGTAGTCCACAAACAGGAAGCTCACCCGGTCCGGGCTGTAGGCCGCGGCCATCCCCATGACCCAGGACTGCAGGAACTCGGATTTACCGGCGCCGGTGGTGCCGCCCACCAGGGCGTGCGGGCCCTCGTTCTTCAGGTCGAGGTAGAGGGGTTCGATGCCCTTGGATCCCACCAGCGCCCGGAGCGTCCCGTTGTCCTTGCGGTTGGCCACCGCCGTGGCGTGTACCGAGTTGTTCTCGGTCCAGCGCTCCGCGACGGCCTGCGGCTTGTCCAGGAAGTCCTTGCCGATGAGGGTGGCATAGGACACGGCGCGGGGCAGGTCCGAATCGTCTCGCACGGGCTTGCCGACGTCCACGACGGGCGCGAGCATCCTGGCCAGCTGGGCCGCCAGTTCCGCATCCAGGCTTTCGCAGCTCACCGGATAGCTGTGGCGTCCCAGCCGGACGTTGCCGGTGGTGGTGCCGTGATCGCCGTCGACCACCATGAAGTCGCGGCACGCGGCCGGTAGCGCCTGGATGTCGGTGGCCACCCACATCACGTGCACGCCTGAATCCGGGCCGCGCTCGGCGAGCCGGGTCAGCCTGCCGCGGTCAACAGGCGCGTCGTCCTCCACGATGACCAGCACGGCCGGAACCACCGGTCCGGGGAGTTCATCCCTGGCCGGGTCGATGCCGGGCCTGAGGTCCGGTCCGCGCCGGCCGGCCGCGCCTTCCCTGGCGTCAAGCAGGTCCTCCAGCCGGGCCAGCAGCGACGAGCCGCCAGCGGATCCGGCGGCCAGGTGGTCCCCGCTGAGCGGGCTGTGGCCGGACCCGACGTGGGGCAGCCATTGCAGCCAGTTCCACCGTTCCCGGGACTGTGCGGAGGTGATGGCCGTGACGACGGCCTCCGCCGGGGAGTGGAGTCCCACGAACTGCAGGACCACGCCCCTGGCTACGTCGTCAACGAGTCCACGCGCACCCGCCACACCAAAAGATCCGGCCGTGCGCAGCTGGGAGACCACCGGCACGCCCGCAATGACCGTGAACTGCTGCATGCAGTCCTGGATCTCGCGTGTGTATTCCACTTCAGTGTCGTTGCTGGCCGGTTCCTCGAGCATGATGCGGGACGGCGCGGTGCCCAGTCCGAACCGCAGGCCCAGGAATCCTGTGTGTTCGGGGCGGTGGGTCCACAGCAGCGGCCCCAGTTTGTAGATGGAATCTACGGTGTCGCTGACTGACGGCGCCTCCTGGAGGCGGACGGCGCGTTCCACCTGCTGCAGTTCGTTCATTTCCTGCCGGAACGCGGCCATGGATTCCCGGAATATCCTGAGTTGTTCCTTCTGCTGGCGCCTGTTCTGCATTTTGTGGTCCACATAGTGGCCCACAACGAAAAGCGGCATCATCATCATGAACACCACCGACAGCAGGTTCCCGGTCACCGCGAACAGGATGCCGCCCATCAGCAGCGGCGCCATCAGCATGATGTACGGAAACGGCTGGTGGTCCGGCCGTTTGGGTCCGGCAGGCAGCACGCGTTTGGGCGCATCAAAGCGGGGCACCACGCGCGGTGACCGGTTGAAATCGACAAGGGGCGACGACGGTGCTGCCGCCTGGTTCCGCCCCAGCGGAACCACCGTGACGGTGGTGTCGCCAAGGGTCACCGTGTCCGAGGAGTTCAGTGTGGCCCGGGTGACGGGGAGTCCGTCCATCAGAAGGCCGTTGGCCGAGTTGGTGTCCACGATCTCCACGCTTTCGCCCACGGTGATGCGGGCATGTCGCTTCGACGTCATCGGGTCGGAGAGGCGGATATCGACGTCCCGGCCCCGGCCGATGTAGCTGGTGCCGGAGGGAAGCGAGAACTCCTGGCCGACGTCGGGCCCGGTAAGAATCCGCAAGGTGGCAGCGGCCGGGCCGCGGCTGGCTCCCGGGACGTTGAAGTGGTCACTGACCTGGGTCAGGGACACCACTGAGCCGGGGCGCAGCCCCGATTCCAGCAGATTGTCCGTGCGGGTCAGGACGTTTCCCCGCATTCCGCCGGCCACGTAGGCTTCGTCGATGCGCAGGGAGAGGTTTTCCGGCGCCGGAGTTCCCTTGCGGTCCGGGTCCGCGGCCCAGAGTTGGGTGGCGATGTCCGCCACGGTCGCCAGTCCGTCCACGGTGACCGCAAGGTCCTTGGTTTCTGCCGGGTCCCGCCGGAGTGTCAGCCGGATCCTCATCCTTCGTCCACGCCCCTCATCTTTTCGAGCAGGTGCAGGTCGTCGGCGGTGACCAGGTGGGACGTGACGGCATGTTCCACCAGCCTGGCGCGGCGGTTGGTGGCCAGCTTTCCGCCGCCGCCGCGCAATCCCGCAACGCCGACGCGGTCCAGTTTGTCGCAGACGTTGTCCAGTTTCCGGTTGAAGCGCGTCAGAGCCCAGCCGAGGGTCTTGGCTGCCGCCGCCGAGGACGGGATGGCGCTGAAGCCGGTCCCGTCGCGCCGGAGCATGGGTTCTGCGAGCGCCACGATCAGGGCTTTCTGGGAGTCGGTGAAAACCACCGGGCCGATGGTGGTGTCCCCGTTGCTGTCGTCGGCGCGCGCCTCATGGCGGAAGGACGGCGTCTTAAGGTGCACCGCGAACTCATATGTGGTGGGACCGGCGGTGAAGATGACGTTGGTATGGCTGAACACCAGGGGTATGCGCGCGCCGGGCGAGAGCCAGGCCTGCATGCCGCCCGATCCGTCCGCCACGGTGGCCGAGAGCATGCTCCCCACGTTGCTGAGCCACCAGATCCCGTCGTAGCGGGCCACCTGCAGGAACTGCCGGTGCAGGTAAGGGTTGTCGTCCACTTCAAGGTCGCCTTCGCGGCCGATGTTGAACACATCCTCATCCAGCGGTTCGTACCATTCACCACAGAAATCTATTGCCAGATCCCCCATTTTCCGTGCCTCCTCGTAGGGCAGTTTCCCCGTGCGTTTTGTTTGTGCGTGCCGTGCCGGCATCAGTTGCGGATGCAGCCGATCGAGCCGTTTTCCAGGGGCGAGGACGAGCCGTCGCTCCGGACGATCATCACCTGGATACAGGTGGGTTCGGTCGGGTTCACGGCCACTTGGGCCGTGGTATTGGGCGTGGACTGGTATGCACCGCTTCCGCCCACGGTGTAGACGCGCCACTTGTAGGCGTCGCCGGCCTTCGGTTGCGGGTTGGTCCAGGTGAAGGTCGCCTTGCCGTTTCCGTCCAGCTTGCCCGCCAGTCCGGCGACGTCAGGCACCGTCCCGTTGTCCAGGGCATCCGCAGGGGCCTTGCTGACCTGGTCCGTGGCGACCACCTTCGGCGGCGGCACTGACGTTGCCAATACGATTCCCACAATGATGGCGAGTACCAGCAGGGTGGCGCCGGAGACGGCGAGCCACAGGTTCCGTCTGCCGTGGTCGCCGGGCGCTTCCGCCGTTTCTTCAGGCACCTCGCCGCGCGCCGGCCGGCTGATGGTGGCGTCCAGCTCCGGTTCCGCAGAACCGGTCGTGCGCACCACCTGGGCTGGAGCGACGGGAACAGGGTTGACCCGGGCAGGGGCAACCGTGGCGGTGCCGTACTCAGCATTTGGTGGCCCCGCAGCCGGTGATTCAGCCGTCAGTGCGCTGCCCCGGAGCATGGTGGCCTGCGCCCACTCCCCCGAGGTGTTTGACCCGGAAGCACCCGGCCGCTCGCCCGTGAAGAGGTGGCCCGGCAGCTGGGGCCTGGTCCGCGCGGGGAAGGTCGGGGCGCTGCCGGTCCGCTCCGGGTCAATGGCGGCAATGTTCCGCACGCGGGTCTCTTCGAAGCCGTCGTCGGGGTGGCTCTCCTCCAGGCGCGGTTCCTCAAGTACCTCAAACGGAGTAACGGACAGGTTGAGCTCTGCCTGGATCCGCTGCAGAGCCAGCGCGAAAGCATGGGCAGAGGAATACCTGGACACCGCGGACTTTGCCATCGCGGTGGAGAGCGCAAGTTCGAGCGAAGCCGGAACATCCGCGCGGCCGAGCCGCGGCAGCGCCATGGTGCCAATGCGGGCGATGAGCTCGCGCTGGGAATTGTCGGCGCCGGGCATCACAAAGGGGGACCGGCCGGCGAGCAGTGTGTAGAGCGTGGCCCCGAGCGCCCAGACGTCCACCAGCACGCCGTCGACGGCGCCGCCAGTGAACTGTTCCGGCGGAGACCAGGGGATGGACATCCCGGCATCCTCATCGGCGTCGGTCCCCAGGGTTCCGGAAATGCCGAAGTCCGTCAGCGCCGGACGGTTGTAGTCGGTGACCAGGATGTTGGCCGGCTTGATGTCCCGGTGGGCAATACCGGCCCGGTGGGCGGTCTCGACAGCGGAGGCCACCTGGATACCCACCGCCAGGACCTCATCCACGCTGAAACGCTGCCGCCGGTACCGGATGTCCAGGCTGGGCCTGGAGCAATACTCCATGGCCAGGTAGGACTGTCCGGCCTCGGTCACCTCCGCCTCGAAGATGGTCACGATGTAGGGGTGGGAGGACAGCTGGGCCATCAGGTTGGCCTCTGACTCGAACCTTCGGCGGGAGCCTTCAGTCTTCAGGTCGGAGAGCAGGACCTTGACGGCCACCTTCCGGCGGGGCCGGTCCTGCTCGTAGAGGTAAACGTCGGAGAACCCGCCGGAACCCAGCAGGCTGATATAGGTGAAGCCCGGGATGTGGGGCGGCGGCGCGGCCGGCCGTTTGGAACTCAAAGAATCTCCTCAAAGCGCAGTGAGATGCCGTCACCCAGTTCTGCGATGTCGCCGTCGAGCAGGATGGCCATTTCGTTCTGGGCCAGGCGCCGGGGCGGCTGGCCCGGACGAACCAGGACCGTGCCGTTGGTCGCTTTGAGGTCACACAGCATCACATGCCAGCCCTCAAGCCGGACCTCCACGTGCGACCGGGAAATGTCGCCGCCGGGGCTGGCCACCTGGACGAGCCGGGGCATCACGCCGCCCTGGACGCGGGACACTGACGGCTGCCGTCCGATGACCAGCGACTGGTCAAGGTCCACGAGTTCGCCGGTGGAGACCCGCATCCGGCCCAGCCGGGGCCGCGGCACCTGGACGGCGTCGGATGGCAGCGGCAGTCCGCACGCGGCGCACTGGGCATGGGTGGGCGGGTTGGCGTGGCCCAGTCCACAAACACGCGCCAGCACCCGGGGGCCTGCGGCGGCATCCCCCGCCGGCACAGCGGCCTGTGCGGGCGGAGCTGCCGTCACCGCGAGGCCGGTCTTCATGACAGTGTGGCCGTCATGGTCTCCCTCGAAACCGGCCTGCCCTGCGTTTGCCGGCCCAGCGCTGGGCGGCTCCGGGCTGGACGGCTCCGGGCTGGACGGCTCTGGGCTGGGCGGCTGTAGGCTTGCCTGCTCTGCGCTTGCCGACTCTGCGCTTGCCGGCGATCCGGCCGGGGGCCGGCCGGTGTGGCTTGACGTTGGCCCGGGGGCAGGAAGAACGAACGACGGCGACGGCGACGCCTGGGTGCTGCTTCTCTCCGTCCGCCAGGGGACCGAATCGATGAGTTCCGCGGCCGGGAGTTGCTCCGCTGCCGGTTCCACGGCCGGGAGTTGCTCGGCTGCCGGTTCCGCGGCCGGGAGTTGCTCGGCTGCCGGGCCTCCGGCAGCGTCTACGGCCGCCGGCGGCGGGACCGGCGCGTCGCCGTCGGGCCCGTCCGGATCCTCCCGGACCGCTGCGTCCTCGATGCTGCGGACCACCGTGCGCTCCCAGAGGTGGTCGTAAGTTCCGGTCAGTTCGTGCGCTGGCAGCTGATCCAGCTGGGGTGAGGGTTCCTCGTCCTGCCAGGCTTCCGGCATCCGGGTTGGGTAGTCCGAGTCGTCGTCGGGCACACCGATGACGGTCTCGGCCGGGGCACCGTGTTCGTGCGCCGCAGCCCTTTCCGGCAGACCCACCGGCGCTGGCCCGACGTCAATGCCAGCCAGGGCCACGGTCAGGGACTGCAGCAGGACCACGCCTTCACCGAGTGGCAGTCCAGGGAAAACCGCGCTGCCTCCCGGGA
The DNA here is from genome assembly GCA_036565085.1 of Arthrobacter sp. Taxonomy (GTDB): domain Bacteria; phylum Actinomycetota; class Actinomycetes; order Actinomycetales; family Micrococcaceae; genus Arthrobacter. Next base: position 43,330 of record DATCNU010000185.1, on the reverse strand, counting down.
CAGTGAGGCGGTACCACTCAGGATCCGTAAATTGGCGCTCCGTCCAGGTGGTCACGCCGCGTCCGTTCAGGTCCACGGATCCGCCCGGGAGCTGGACCGTCAGATCCAGGTCGCCGCGCAGGAAGACCCGGAGCGGATCCCGGAAGTCCACTATCCCGAACCACGGTATCTGCGCGAGCGAAACGCCAGAGCTGCTCGTCACCGCGGAAAGCACCTCGTGTGCTTCCGGCCCGTTCTCCAGCATTTCCCACAGAGACTGGACCAGGGCGGGTGGTGTATCGGGCCCCAGGAGGACGGCTGTCCGGGACCTGACGATCCCGAGCCAGGTTCCGGAGACGTAACTACCGGCCGCCATCTGTGGGCGCCCCGCTTTCCTCGTCCTCCGCCGATGGCGCCGGCACAGATGGCGCGGGCACAGATGGCGCGGGCACATCCGCTGCGTGTGCCCGGGGCAGCGTGACCTCGTCCTCGGCGTCAGCGGCGGTGCGCGGGGCGGTGGTGGCGACGCCGCCGTCATTCATCACATTTCTGGCGTCCACCACAATCACCGTGACGTTGTCCCTGCCGCCGTTACGCAGCGCGGCCTGGATCAGGGCGTCGACGGCGTCCTGGGGTTGGCCCACCGTGCTGAGGATGTGGAACATGTCTTCGTCCGTCAGTTCAGCGTTGAGTCCGTCGGAACAGACCAGGATGCGGTCACCCTCCTCGACAGGCAGCAGCCAGTAGTCGGCTTCTGTCTCGTCGCCGGTACCCAGCGCCCTGGTGACGACGTGGCGCCGTGGATGGACCGTCGCCTCTTCCGGCGTAATTTCACCGGCGTCCACGAGTTCCTGGACCTCGGAGTGGTCCACGGTGACCTGGGCGAACTCTCCCTGGCTCAACCGGTACGTCCTGGAGTCACCGATGTTCATGACCAGCCAGTACGGCATGCCCATCTGTTCAACCACCACGGCTCCCGTCAGTGTGGTCCCGGCCCGGCCCCCGGTGGCTTGACGGATGGAGCGGTCGGCACGGACCAGGTATTGCTGCAGGACCGGGGCTGTGATACTCCGCTCGCCGGTGGCCAGCTGTGGCATTGCAGCCAAGGCACGGACGCACATGCCGCTGGCAATTTCGCCGGCCTCATGGCCCCCCATGCCGTCGGCCACGGCAAAGACGGGGTCGGAGGCTATGAAGGAGTCCTCGTTGAGTTCGCGGCGCAGGCCCCGGTCCGTCCCGTAGCCGTAGCTCAGGCTCAGCCCGGTTTCGTGGCCTGCGGGAGGGGAAATACTGGCGGGCTGGGAGTTCATGCCTGTCCTAGGTGGAAGGAGCGGTCACCAAAATGAACAGTGGATCCCGGGTTGACAAAGGCGGGCACGCCCGGCGGGAGCGGCGTGCGGAGGCCGTCGGGGGTGGTGACGGCGCTTCCGTTGGTGGAGTTCCTGTCTGTCACCCAGATCCCCGCGCCGTCGGCCAAAAGGTGGAGGTGGGTCTTGGAGATGGTTCGGCCGGGGTCGTCCACAGCCAGCAGCTGCGCCTGCTGCTCACCGGCCCGGCCCACCGGGTTCCGCCCCACCAGGACGTTGCGGTCGAGCTGAAAGTCCCGGCCGTCGTCGAGCTTGATCCGCAGGACTGCGACCGGAACGGGCCCGCTGACCCCTGCACGCATCTGTGTACGGTCGTTGTCGTCGTCAGGATGGTTCAGCGGCCTGTTCTGGTTCAGCGGCGCGACCGGTTGCATCGGTGCCTGGGCGTTAATGACCTGCGGTGCCTGGGCGCCCCCGGCCATGGGCGAGGCGACCTGCCGGACCGGCGGCAGGTCCGGCGGCGCAAAACTGTACGGGCCCCGGATGCCGCCGGAGGTGATGGGGTTGCGCCCGGCCTTGACGTCGAACACCACGGTTTTGCCAGCTGTATCGTGCCAGCCGCGCAGGCCCCCGTTCTTGTCCCACGTGTTGGAGACCACCACCAGGACCGCCCACACAGCGGCGAGGAACGTCAACGGCCCCAAGACCGGGAAAGCCGCGTCGAACCACTTGAAAATGACCATGACAACGGCGGCCACTATCGCCACGAGGATTCCCGCGCCGGTGATGAGGCCGCGGAGGAACACGGCGCCTGCACCTGGAGCGTAGCCGTCGTTATCGGCGCTTCGGATGCCCATCAGCCGGTTACCGATGGTGTTCCCGGACCGGCCTTCCATTCCCAGCAGGACCAGCACATACACGACGGTCAGGCCCGCACCGCTGCCGCCGAACAGGACCAGCGAGCCGGTGCCGTAGGTAATGAGGCCTCCGCTTTGGGTTCGTGTGACGCCGGCGAAACCGAGGGTGAAGCCCACCACAAGGACTGCCACGGGTGCCAGCCAGTCAAGGACGGCGGCGCCCGCGCGCTTCCCCGCAGAGGCCGGAACCAGCTCAAGGTTCACTGCCATTCCTGTTCCTCCCCCACCGTGGCCCGCCTGACGGCCATGCCGGCCCCCCTGTGCCGCCGGAGCCGGTTGTACTACCGGGATAGTACCGGGAATCCGGCCGGCCTGCTCAGCCCCGCCGCCCATCAGCTCCCTCTGGGCACGGTCAATGTTGCGGACGTTGCGGGCGGCCCTGTTGGGCAGCGGGGCACTGCAGGCCGGGCAAAACGTGGCCCCGCCGGGGATCTGTTGCTGGCAGTGCTGGCAGCGCTCGGCGTCGTCGGTCATGGTTCGGCCTGGTCGTTCCGGCCAGGCTTCCGGGGAACGGCCGATGGGCCGGGCTCAGCGCCGGGGCGCCGCATGCCCCGGAGCTTGAGGGCGCTGCTGCCGTCAGCAAGCAGGGACCGGGGCGAGAACCGTGCCTGCTGCCTGCGCCAGAATCCGGCAGTTGCCGTCATTTCCTTCAACGAGCCGTCCACGATGGTCCAGTACTCCTCAACCTCTTCCTCGGTGGGCTGGCCGGCGCCGAAGATGGAGGCATCCGCCCGGTGGGCAAGCAGCGTGGTGGCAGGTCCGGACCGGGGGAACGCGTCGGCAACGACCGCCGCGCTTTCACGCCGGGTGGACCGGGCGTTGATTCCGGCTCCCATGTCCGTTGCGAGGCTGACCACTTCATTCCAGCCGCCTCCCACGCGCTGGGCCGGGTGCCCGACAGTGAACCGGGCCTTCCGGCGTCGGGATTTGAGCAGGACAATGAGCAGGAGCGGCAAGGCCAGGATTGACAGTGGTATGAGGGCCACTCCCAAGGCGCCGAGCAGCGCACCCCAGAAGAGCCAGGGATTGTTTTTCTTCTGGTCGGCATCCAGGGCGTCCGGGGAGGAGTCCGGCGGCAGGTCCGCGGGCTCCTGGGGCGGGGGCGGCGGCTGGAGAACCTGGGGCTTCGGCTTGGACTTGTTTTCGGGGTCCGGCGGGATGGGGATGTTGTCCTTGGGCGGAGTGGGATCAAAACTGACCCAGCCCACCCGCTCGAAGGCAACTTCCACCCAGGCGTGGACATCCTTGCCGGTGATCTTGACTTCGCCTGCGCCATTTTCCGGGCTGGTGGGCTCCGGGTAGAACCCCATCACCACCCGGGAGGGGATGCCCAGGTGGCGGAGCATCAGGGACATGGCCACGGCGTACTGCTCGTCGTCGCCGAGCATCTGCTTGGCGGTCAGCAGGCTTTTGATCCGGGCGGAGCCATGCCCGGAGACACTGGGCAGCTGGCCTTCCGTGATCAGCCCGTTGCTGAATGCCCCCGTCTTCTGGAAGTGGGCCTCGATCTGCCGGACCCGGTCGATGGCGGTGGGGGCATCGGCCGAGAGGTCGTTGGCCTGGGAGTCAACCACAGGGGGAACGTCCAACGGATCGGGAAGCGTGATTTTCGCGAAGTCGTACTGTGTCAGCTGCCCGTGCTCCAGCTTGACCGGATCGGAGACCTGCACGCTGTAGGAATCGCCCTTGGACAGTCCCTTGGTGGTGACGGCGGTATCCGTACCCGAGTTGAAGTAGAGTCCGGACGCTGCTGCAGCCGCACTCTGGTCAAAGCTGATACCGGTGGTCTTCCGGCCCCCCGGGACGAAGTAGCCCTGGTAGTCCTCGATGGTGATGTCCATCGAATAGTCGTTGGCGGGCACAATGCCGGAGGTGTCGGCGAGGGTGTTGATGGACTTTGTGTCCCCCACCTTGCTGAAGTTGCCGGAGCCGTTGGGGTCCATGTTGTAATTTGTGCCGTTGAAGGCGTCCAGCGCCCCCAGCCGGACGCGGCCGTCCCGCGGCAGTCCCTTGACCACAAAGAGGGTGTCGTCTTTTTTGTCCTTGACGAACGTCCGGAAGCTCGCCAGCGGCGTGATGTAGTCTTTGGGGTCGAAGGGCGGGACGACGACGTTGCGAAGGACCTGCCTGTCGTCAGCGGCTGTGACGAGGGGGGCCGCCACTGACGTGATGGCCACACTTGCCCCGATGACGGCGGCTGCCGTGCCGAGCCGGCTGAGCCTGGCACGCCTCGCGGTGGCGGTGTCCGACTGGGGACTGTTGACCGACACCTTCCTCGTGTCCCTGCGCCGCAGGGCATCCCGCCGGAAGGTGGCCCAGGCGATGGCCACAACAGTGAGGGCGGTGCCTCGCTCAACCGTGAGGAAGGCGGCGCTGGTGCTGAAGGCGATGCCGGTGACAAACAGAGCCAGCACCGGGAGCAGCGGCCAGTAGGGTCCCTTCAGGCGCCAGATGAGGATCCCGGCGATGAGGGAGGCGAGCAGCGAACTCAGGTACGGGACAATCAGTACGCCGCCGGCAGTTCCCACAGGCACGCCGACGGTGAGCATGTCTTTCCAGGCGAACACCACCCCGAGAAGTAACGTCCGCAGCGAGTCCAGGCTGGGAAGGAATCCGGCGATGGCCGAATCAGGTACGGCCAGTACTGTCCCGAACACCAGGTAGGCCGCCAGGGCGATTGCCGTGGTGATCAGCAGCCCCAGCCGCAGATGGGCATTGCACACGGCGACGGCAAGCCCCAGGAAGATGCCGCCGAACCCGGCAACCAGGTAGTAGGGGGCGCCGCCAAAACTGAGGCTGAAGCCCAGGGCACCCAGGCCCAGCAGGACAGTGAGGGCACCGGCGTCGAGCACAAAATGCCAGATCGGCTGGCCGTCCGCGAACGCGGATTCCTCGCGCGGCCACGGCCCCCGTGGGTGCGGTGTGCGCGGGCGCAGATCAGGTCCGGAGCTCATGCCGCCGCCTTTCTCAGGACGACGGCCAGATCGGAAAGATCGCCAAGCGTCAGGACGGTCAGGTCTCCGATGGCGGCCCGGGCCGGTGCCGCGCCCAGCTGGAGCCTGATGGCCAGGCAGCGTACCCCCATCGGCACCGATGCCGAGGCCGAGCGAAGCTGGGTGGGGGCCACGTTGCTTCCGGCCACAAGGAAGACCACTGAGGCGTTGGGGACGGTGTCTGTGAGAGTCCGGGCAAGGTCGACGGCGGTCCGGCGCATCGGTGCCCCCACAATCCTGGTCATGTCATCCAGCATGGTGCGGCCGGTTTGGCAGCGCAGCGGACCCTTTTGGGTGAGGACGTCCAGCTCGCGCTGGTCGCGGATGGCCTGGCGTCCGATCGAGGCGGCTGCGGAAACAGCCATCTCGAATTCCTGCTCCGAGGCGTATTCGTCGGTATTGATCGATAGCGAAATCGCCAGGTGGGCGCGGCGGGTTTCCTCGAACTGGCGGACCATGAGTTTGTTGGTCCGCGCGGTCGTCTTCCAGTGGATGTGCCGGCGGTCATCCCCCGGCACGTAGTCGCGCAGGGCATGGAACGACACGTCGGCGCTGGAGAGGTCCGTGGTGGGCATGCCTTCGAGGTCGCGGATGAAGCCCGCGGCGGATCCGGCCAGGGCCACGGTCCGCGGATGAACATACAGATCTTCCGGCCCGGTCCACAAGACCTGGCGCCGGAGCAGATGCAAGGGATCTGCCCGGACGGAGCGGACCGGTCCCACCACGATGACGGCTCGGCGCGAGGTCGGAATGGTGAAGAGGTCCTCGTGGACCTGCCCCGGCTTCATCCGGGGCAGGTGGAAGATGGCGGTGGCGGCGCCCACCGGAAGTTCCAGGGCGGCCGGCAGCAGCGGCCGGGCAGATGCGTTGGAGACGGCGATGCTTCCCACGGCGCTGTCCCCTACCGCCACCCTGGTCCGGGCGAGGTCCAGGACCACGCCGTAGGAGGAGCGGCCCAGGATGAAGCCGATGGCGATGAGGAAGAGCACGAAGGCCGCCATTGCCGCAGCCTTCGCCTCCTGCCAGCCGTAGGCCTGCCCGGCGGCCCACAGCAGGATGGCGGCGGCCAGGACTGACCAGCCCAGGACGCTCACGACAGAGAGGACCGGCCAGGCATACCGCAGCCAGAGGCCGCGGGTTTTCTGCCAGGCGGGGGCAAGGGCCAGCCCGGCGGCGCTGGTCGCTTCGGCCCAGAAAGCGGAGGGCCGGAGCCTGCCGGGAAGGCTGTCCCGGAGGAAGGGCCGGCGGAGCCGGGCAGCAAGCCGGGTCAGCGGAGTGCCGGTGGACATATGGGTGCCTTCGTTCGCGGTGGAGGTGGTCGTCGTCAGTCCCGGGTGTCAGGCGTTGGCGCGCTGCTGCGGCGCTGCAACGTCCGACAGAACCCGGGCGAGGACGGCCTCTGCCGTCGCGCCGGAAAATTCGGCTTCCGGATCCATCACGAAGCGGTGGGTCCACACCACGGGGGCGAGCTCCTTGACGTCGTCCGGCAGGACGAAGTTCCTTCCCTGGCCGGCTGCCCAGACCTTGGCGGCCCGGACCATCGCCAGAGCCCCGCGTACGGAGACCCCCAGCCGGGTTTCAGCAGCGCTTCGCGTTTCCTCGCAGAGCCTGGAAATGTATTCGAGAACCGCTGTGTCGACGTGCACCGTTGCCGCCAGGTCTGCCATGTCTGCGACGGCCTGGGTGGTAATGACCGCAGAGATTCCCAGGGACCGGTCCTTCAGGTTGGCCCCGCCCAGGAGCCGGACCGTTGAGGCATGGTCCGGGTAGCCGATGGACGTCTTGATCAGGAACCGGTCAAGCTGCGCCTCCGGAAGCCGGTAGGTTCCGGCCTGTTCTATGGGGTTCTGCGTGGCCATCACCATGAACGGCCGGCCTGCCGCATAGGTGACGCCGTCCACTGTCACGCGGGATTCCTCCATGACCTCGAGCAGGGCCGACTGCGTCTTGGGTGAGGCCCGGTTGATCTCGTCCGCCAGGACGATGTTGTTGAAGATGGGCCCTTTGTGGAACTCGAACTTCTGCGTCTTCTGGTCGTAGATGGTCACACCGGTGACGTCGGACGGGAGCAGGTCGGGCGTGAACTGGATGCGGTTGTTGGACCCCTGGACGGTGGCGGCAAGGGCGCGTGCCAGGGACGTCTTGCCCGTTCCCGGCGCGTCCTCGAACAGCACATGGCCTTCGGCGAGCATCGCGGTGAACGTCAGCCGGATGACGTGTTCCTTGCCGAGCACCGCCTGCCCCACGTTGGCAACCAGCTTGTCGAAGGTGCCTGCAAACCATTCGGCCTGCTCGGTGGTCATGGTCATGGAGTTGGGTCCTTTTCTGTTTTTGGTGAAAAAAGCATGGTGCGCGCGGGCCGTGTCCTGCCGCGGCCGGTCAGCATCTGCCGACGTCAGGACCTGAAATGTCGATGGTTGCCAGCTTGACGTACCAGCCGGACCACGGGCCGCCGTTCATCAGGTACCACTTGTAGTAGCTGGGCGGGTTGGATGTTTCGCTGGAGCCGTAGATGTTCATCCAGCAGGAGCTTGCGATCCACCCGTCTGAATAGGAGACCCAGTTGGCATCGCTGCCGCCACAGCTTGGACCCGCGCTGTTGTAGCGGTCCGGCACGCCGGGCTTGCCCGGGCAGCTGTTGTTGTCTGCTTGCTTCACGCGGACCTTGGTGACGGGCGGGGCGGGGTCGCTTCCGGACGTGGAGTTGGCGGAATCGTACGGACCGCAGGCCACGGAGCAGGCCCGGACCTTAAGGTTCTTCGTCCTGTCCCAGCCGCCGGTATCCCGGTCGTACCGGTTGGCGAGTCCCACGCTCGTCCAGCCTCCGCCGTCGTAGCTCACCTCGAAGCGCTGGATGGCCCGGCCGTTGTTCGCGGGATTGTTCCACGTCCAGTGCACACCCGAATCACCCTTGCCCGACGTTCCGCCGGAGAGCACCGGAGCGTTCGGCGGTCCGTAGGGGTTGCCCGATCCGATGGCCTTGGCGTCGCCGGATACGTTGTTCTTGGTGGACGTGGCAATGATGGTGATGGTCACGTCGGTGCCGTTGGGGAGTCCGTTGATGTTGCCGCCCGGGGCACCAATCGCGCCGGTCTGGCCGCTGGATGCCCGGTAGGAGTAGCGGATCTCGTTGGACGTAGAGCCGTTGCGCTGGGCTTCGGTGAGCGGAGTGAACGTCACCGCCAGTTGTCCGCTGGTGCCGGTTTCGGCCACTGTTCCGCTGCTGACCTGCCCCGGCTTTCCGGCGGCCCGGATGGCTGCCGAGGGACTGCTGGTCCCGCTGGTTCCCGCCTTGTTGGTCGCGGAGACGGTGAACGTATAGTCGGTCTCCGAGTTGTTCACCGTGACATTCTGCGAGGTTCCCGCAGCCACCTGCTGGCTGGCCACCACCGCGCCGCCCTGCAGCGTGTTGAGTGTGTACGAGGAGACCGCGTCACCGTTGTTGTTCGGCGCCGTCCAGGTGACCTTCAGCTGGGTTTGGGATCCGAGCGGAGCAGCCTGGGAGGCTGTCGGCGCCGCGGGGGTCGCGGGGACCCCGGCGGGTACCTCGGCCGCCGAATACGCACTCCATTCGGACGGGTCCCGGGCATCGTTCCTGGCGAGCACGCGGACCTTGTAGGCCACCCCGTTCTGGAGCCCTTTCCAGACATAGCTGACCGAGGTGAGGTTCTGGACCTGGGCATTCTGGCCGGGCGGCGCGGGCGAGATTTCAAGATCGTAGGATTTGACCGGCGATCCCTTGCTGGCGGGAGCCACCCAGTTCACTGCCAGCTGCCTGTCGCCGAACTTGAGGGTCGGTGGCAGCGGCGTGTCAGGCTTGACGTCAGGCCGGACTTCGGCAGATGCGGGAGACTTGTCCGACTCGTCTATTGCGTTGGTGGCCGTGACCTGGAAGTGGTATTTGCTGTTGTTGGTCAGGCCATTCAGGGTGCAGGTGTTGGCCGGGCAGTCCTGCCGGAAGCCGGCCTCACCGTACACCGTGTACTTGGTGATCGGTGAGCCCCGGTCTGCGGGGGCGGACCAGGTCAGCAGCGCCGTCCCGTCCCCCACGCTCTGCGCCTGAGGGGTCGTGGGTGCCACCGGCTTGTCTTTCACGGTCAGACGGATCCGGGCCGTCGCGTTGCGGGAGTCGTCTCCGGTCTTGTCCGCCACGGTGTAGGCCACGACCATGGTTCCGGTGAACCCCGCAGCAGGCGTCACCGTGACGGAATCACCCGAAACCACGGCACTCCCCTGGCCCGTTTCGGTGGACGCGGACAGGATCTTCAGTGCCGACTCCGGGAACGGATTGGAGTCATTGGCCAGGACCTTGACCGTGACCGGTTTCCCGGCCGCGGCGTTGGGTTCCAGGTCGTCATTCGCCACGGCCTTTGGCCGGCTGGAAGCCGTGACCGCCAGCTGATAGGTGGCTGTTGCTTCCAGGCCGCGGGAGTCCTTGGCCTTGACCTGGACTGCCCCTGTGGTCCCTGAGCCAATGCCATCGGCAGCGGAAACTTTCAACGACTTGCCATCGATGCCGGCGCTGAATCCGGCCGGAACGCCACCCACCAGCTCGTATTTCATCTGCTCGAGGTCGTCGCGGTCCGGGTCCGCCGTCAGTTTGCCCAGATCCGTGCTGGCCGTATCGCCCTTGGGCACGTCAACGTTTGCGCCCAGCAGCGTCGGGGGGTTGTTGCGGTTCGGGTCGGGCAGGACCTTGGTACGGATGCTCAGGGTCGATTTCAGGCCTGCCGGATCATCCGGGCCGCTGCCGTCGGTCACTTCAAAACTCAATGAACCGGGACCCGCGTAGTCGGCACCCGCGGTGTATTTCAGGGCGGTGCCGCCCCCGGAAACGGGGTCGCTGCCATCCGAACCGATGAGCCTGATCCGGTCCGTCTGGGTCAGGCGGGGTGAGCGCCCTTCGCGGACCTTCACCCACTCGTTGAGGTTCACCGTTACCGACTGTCCGGCAATGACTTCAATAACCTCATCCTTGGCCAGGGTGGGCACCTGCTGCCCGATGCCCGGTACCCAGATGATGGCAGTGGACTTCTGGCCGTCCACGTCTTCCACGGTGTACGGAATCAGCTGTGGCTGCTCGGTCAGGTCCACCATCATGTTTCCGTCGGCGCCGGGACGGGCGGTGGTGGCCTCGGTGCTGATCTTAAGGTTCTCGCCAACGCCGTCGGGGTCTACATCGTTCTTCAAAACCGGAACATCCACGGCAGTTTTGCCGAGGGTCTGGGCAGAGGTCACCCTGTCGTCACGGGCAATGGGAGCCTGCAACGGAACGTCGTTGTCCACCACCATGCGGATGGTGGCCTGGGCCGAAGCGTCACGGTCGTCGGCGATGGTGTACCGGACATTGACCGTCCCGGCCGCACCGGGGGCCAGCAGGATGATGCGCCCGCTCGCCTTGCTGACCGTGGCCTGCAGGGCGGGATCCGCTTCGATGCCGTCGGTGAGGATCCTGATGAGATCGCCGTCCGGATCCGTGTCATTGCCGGTGGCATCGACAGCGATCTGCCGGCCCGGACGGACTTTGACCTCGTCATCCACCGGCGTGGGCTTCTGGTTGGTGTCGCTGCGCGGGGCGATGCCTACCGTGACGGTTCCGCTGTTCACGGCGCCCTGGCGGTCCACCACCTTGTAGCGGAAGGAGTCGGTCCCGGCGCCGTCCCCGGCCGCGGTGAAGTCAATAAAGTTGCTGCCCACTGTGGCCGTTCCCATGGCGGGTGTGCTGTCGATGCCGGTCAGCTGCACCGAATCGCCGTCGGGATCGATTCCGTCCAGCGGGACCGGGATACGCACGGTTCCGGCCGCCACCACGCGGGCGGTCAGGTTCCGTGGCTGGGGCCGGGAGTTCTCCGCTCCTTCGAGCGGCAGGATGTGGATGGTCACCGCGGCGGCGCTTTTCTGCCCCTGGGGGTCCACGGCGTTATAGATGGCCCTGACCGTCTTGGGCTGCGCCCCGGCGATGAACCGGAGGGTGTTCTCTGATACAAAGCTTTTGCCGTCGGCTTCGTCCACCGCCTGCGGCAGGACGGGGTCGACTGTCAGTTTCTCGCCCTGCGGGTGCGTGTCGTTGTCCAGCACCGGAACGGTCACGACGTCGTTGACCCGGACGTTCACTTCGTCGGGTTTGGGCTGGGGTGCTTCGACGACGGCGGGCGCCGGGACCGGGACCACAGAGACGCTGCCGGTGGCCGACTTCTTGCCGTTGGACATGGTGTATTCGAAAAGGAAGGGATCCTTGGTGCCCAGGACGTCGGTAATCCGCAGCACACTGTGGTCGATGACGCTGACCGACGCCGTGGTGTTGTCCGGGAGCTTTACCGACTGCAGGACCAGCACGCCGCCGGACGGGTCGGAGTCGTTCGCCAGCGGGTCCAGGAGCACGCTGCCGCCCACCGGCATCAGGGCGACGTCGTGCACGGCAACGGGGTCGCCGCCGTCGTTGCCGGACTCCACATCGACACGGATGAGTCCCTGGCTGCTTTGCGGACCATTGCTCGCGATGTAGGTCAGGTACACGGGGCCGGGGGTGGTGCTGCGGAACGTAAAGGTTCCGCCGTCGGTGACCGGACCCAGCTCGGCCGGCCCGCTGGCTTCCACCTGGGCGAGGCGCAGGGCGCCGCCGTTGGGGTCGACGTCGTTCTTCAGGGGCGCGATCACCAGGTCCTGGCCCGCCACGGCTGTCACGTGGTCGGCGTTGACGACGGGTGCGAGGGCACCGGGCGGCTGGACGTTCACCACCACTTTGCCGGTGACCGTGGCGCGGCCGTCCCAGATCGTGACGGTGACGTTCTTCTTGCCCGCGGTCGCCCCGGAGTCCTGGAACGTCAGCAGTCCGTCGCGCCGGATTTTCACCTGGTCCTGCTGGTTGTCCGCCTTGGCATCCATCAGGACCAGATCATCGCCGTCCGGATCCATCCAGTCCGTGAGGATGTTCTGGCTGACGGTCTTGCCCTGCTCAACCAGCATGGTGGTGGCATCGCCGCCCCGTTTGAACTGCGGAGGACGGTTTTCGTCCGGGTCCACCACGCTGAGGGTGACCTGCCCGCCGGCGGACAGTCCCCGGCCGTCGGCGGCGTTGTAACCGAAGGTCTCCTTGCCCGGCTTCGCATCCGCCGGAACGGTGATCTGGAAGGCCGTCCCCCCGTAAATGCTCTCAAGGCTGCCCGCCTTGGGGCCGGCGTTTCCGACGGCGGCTGTCAGGACGTCGCCATCGGGATCGGAGTCGTTGTCCAGCACACTCAGGACGGTGGTCCGTCCCGGGCGCACGCCCACGGCATCCGGTTTGGTTTCGGGCGGCCGGTTGGGCTTCGTGCGGTCCGGGAGCACGTTGATGGTGTTGTTGTCCGCCGATTCCTGGTCCTGTTCATCGGACTGGTTTTTCGGCGGGACCACGTCATCCCAGTTGTTCACGAGCTGCATGTTCTGGTTCACCAGCCACACGTTCCCGGAATTCACGTCGTTCAGGACCACCAGGTCCCGGTTGACCCGGAACACATACGACGGCGAGGCGCTCGCCTTCGGGACGTCCACGTTCTTGTCATCGGCGTCATTGGCGCAGTCGCGCACGTACTTGTTGGCGCCGGACCAGGCGGCATGTACGCAGCCGCCCAGCTGCACGGGGGCGGCAGGTATGCCTTCGCCGCCGAACGTCACCGTCCGCGCGGTGGAACCGTCCAGCGGCTGCTCCAGGAGAGCCTTCTTCGTCGAGATCGCCACGAAATCGCCGGCCGGGCCGCTTTGCTGCAGTTTGGCGTCCCCTGCGTTATCAAGCTGCAGGCGCCGGCCACCCGGGAGGAAGAGCCTTCCGTTTGCTGCGTCAAGGACCACTGGCTTGTCCCCGACGACCGCCAGCTGCAGGTCCCCGGCGCCCTTGAGCTCTCCCCAGGTACTGGACTCCGACGACGTCACCCCGCCATTCGCATCCACGGCCGTGACGGTCACAGCACCGGACTTCGGATCAGCTGAATAAATCCGGTTGTCGGCTCCGACTGCTGAGACCAGGCCTTCCGAGCCCACCATCACCGGTTCGCTGGCTTCCTGGTCGAAACCGTTCACGGTGGACGGCGACACTGCCCAGACCTTTCCGGACGCCGGGTCGGTCACCGAAATGACCTGGGAACCGAAACTCACATCGGCGGCACCCGGCAGCTGCTTATCCCCGCCGAGGCGCATGTTTGCGGGAGAAACCTGGTTCAGCGTCGAACCAGTCTCGTCATCCACAAACACGTTGCCGGCGTTCTGGAGAATATCGAACGTCGTACTGGCCGGGGTTACGGCGCCGTCCAGAACCCGCGACGGATAGTTCAGGCGCCCCACGGCATTCTTTGACTTACTGACAACCCACACGCCGCCGTCGTTCAGGTCCACTTCAGTCGTCTTGAACCCGGGGTACAGAACCGCGCCGGTCACCAGCACGACGGCAGCGGCCCCGAAGGCGGTACCTGTGATGAGTTTGTTGTGTCGCTTCTTCAGCCCAAGCTTCCCCAGCAGAGTTGTCACAGCGTTACTATTCCCCTGAAATCACCGCTGCCGGACGGCAGCTACTTCACCCCCGGCGCACGCCAAGGGCCGTGAAATTCCGCCACTCCCCCATAGAGACGCCGGAATAATCCTGTATGTCGCGGCAGCCGCACGGGTGCCTCTGCCTGAAGAAACACAACCTGTAGGACGGTACTTCTTCCGGCGACAGCTTACCCAGACCCGGCTGGCTCCCGCGATGGGGAGCACTCCCCACCCCCGGGCAACACCATGGCCGCCAGGTCGACTATAGCGCGGTCAACCAACAAATGGATAAACCTCCCAGGCGAAGGACCGCCCAATCGGACGGACGCCCGCTTCAGTCGAGGATCAGGCCCTTGCCGCTCCCCCGCGACAGCAGGACCGGGTGGATCTCACCAAACCCGCGGACGTTTTCGGCGGGCCGGGGAAGCAGCACAAACCGTTCATCCTGGTCCAGTGCCGAAGCTGTCATGGAATCCACCAGCACTGTTCCCGGGTCAGCGAGAGTGGTGAGCCGCGCTGCCAGGTTGACTGTTGGCCCGTATATGTCTCCGAGCCGGGACAGGATCCTGCCCCAAACCATGGCCACCCGGGCCTCCGGCAGGATCTCATCCTCGGTGAACGCCTGGGCCAGGGCCAGGGAAATTTCGGCACCCGCGGCTGGCGTCTCGGCGATGTAGAGCACTTCGTCGCCCACGGTCTTGACCAGCCGGCCGCCGCCCACGGAGATAATCTCGGCGCACTTGTTCTCGAAGCGCTGGACCAGCCGGGCGAGCGTCTTTTCGTTCATCCTCCGGGACAGGCTGGTATAGGAGACCAGGTCGGCGAAGCCCACGGCACGTGCCAGGGGCAGGGGTGCGTCGTCCTCGTCGCCCTCCCGGCCCTCTTCGCTGGCCTGGAGCCCCGCTTCAGCCCGGAGGGCCAGCCGCTGGACGCCCGCGTTGAGCTGGCGCCGCCATGAGTACACGAGCATGTCCTCCAGCGCGTCCACCAGGGCCGGAAGTTCGTTGACAAGCCTTTTGCGGGCCACGGCATCGATGACGCCCTGCTCGTGGACCATATCCTCAACCAGGGCCTCGATCTGCCAGACCACCATGCGGTCCGTCATCTGGCCGATCGCCCGGGTCACTGAAATCGCAGCCTCTTCAGTCAGCACTCCGGACCGGACCAGGTCAACCACAGTGGAGAGCGCGGCCTGGTCACGTTCGGTGAAGGCCACGTCCTCGTCGCCGAAATTCGGGAATCCCAGGGCCCGCCAGAGCTTGCGCGCCGACAGGAGGGACAGGCCGGCCCCCGCGGCAACTTCACGGCGGCGCAGCTTCCGCTCACCGCCCAGCAGCCTCGCCTCGAGGGCCTTGGCGGCCAGCCGTTCCGGGGAAAGCGTGCCGGCTACGGGATGCGCAGGCGTCGGGCTGGCAGATTCAGCGGCGCCCGGAGCAGGGGTGTGCTCCTGCTGCTCCTCATCATTCATCTCGTCCACCTTCCCTCGACTCCCACCGCAAAGCTTCGTCTGTGTGGTCCGACATGTCGTCCGTCTCTTCGTCCCCGTGTTCAGGAAGTTCGCCGATCGCGTCCAGGACAAAGTCCCGGAAACGCGCGGCTTCCGGAACGTCCTGGATCGTGACGACGGCCTGGTATCCGGTCTCCAAGGATATATTCCCTGAACGCAATATGCGCTGCAGGACCGACTGGTGGACCGTGAGCCCGCGCACAGCCGCCAGGTTTACCTGCTGATCGCGCCGCCTCAACATTCCGTAACGGGCAACTATCCTGCGGCTGGTGAGCGTATAGCGTGTGCCCTGCCATCGAAGCAGCCGCGGCAGACAGTATGCCAACCATATCCACGCAGCGCCGAGGACGCACCCCGTGACCGGCCATGGCGACCAGGCCGAGGACACCGGAGGTATCAGCCGCGTGGCCCCGCCGCTGATGATCCAGGCACTGGCGAAGGCCGCCGCGGCCGGTGCCGCGATGAAGGCCGCTGCGGCGCCGGCCAGCTTCCTCGGCTGCGGGCGGGTGGTCACAATGACCTGTTCGCCCGGAACGAGGTCTTTACGCATAACCGCCTTCGCCGCCCTGGCCGGGCGGGGTCCAGGGGCGCAGATGGACAACATCGCCAGCCGTCACCACATGTTCGCGGGCATCGCTGTCCACCACCAGGAGCGAGCCGTAATCATCGAGTCTGGATGCGTGCCCGATGATCTCGTGGTCGCCGGGCAGCTGGGCCCGCACGGGCATGCCCAGCGTCACCATCACCGCCTCCACCCGTTTGTGCAGCGAGGGACCGCCCGCCAGCCCGGCGGTGGGATCGCCGTCGGCGTTGCAGAAACTGCGGTAGAGCACTGCAAAGTGTGAGAGGTAGCTCTTGAGCAGCAGGGTGCGGTCCACGGTGAGAGGCTTTTCGAGTGCCACGGACGTGGCTGTCGGAACCGGAAGTTCATCCGAATTCAGGGTCACATTCAGCCCGGTCCCAAGGATCACCGAGGGCGCAGGCCCGTCACCCATGGGCCCCAGCTGGGCGAGGATCCCGGCGATCTTCCGGCCCCGGACCAGGACGTCGTTGGGCCATTTGAGCTCGGCCGGGATGCCCGCCGTCTCCAACAGCGTTTCGCGCAGCGCGAGCGCAGCCAGCAGGGAGAGCCAGGAGTAGCTCTGGGTGGGAAGTGGCCTGCCCTCGGCGTTCGCGGGCCGCAGTACAACCGAGACGGAGACGGAACTGAGGGGAGGCGACTCCCACCGCCGATCCAGGCGTCCACGGGCGGCCGTCTGGTATTCCGCCGTCAGTACGGACAGATCGGGCCACAAAGCAGGTTCCACTGCCACGGCCCGGAGGAGGTCCGCATTGGTGGAGCCGGTCGAGTCCACGACAACAAGCCTGGAGATTCCGGTGGCGGTGAGGAAATCCTGGTCCGCCAGGGCTCCGCGGTTCAGCGGGGTGCCCTGGGCGTGTGCGTCATCCATAGTTGAATCCTATCGACTTGCACCTGTGAGTCCGCTGACCCCGTGCGCACACTTCCACAAAGGAAGGCGCAGGACGGTTTGGTGGAAGGTTCGGCAGAAGGTTCAGGGAAACTAGAGAAAGATGTCGGGGACCAGTTGGTCCTCGGCAGCACCCAGGCTGTAGGGACGGAAGTCCGTGACACCCGCGGCGGCGAGCACCTGCTCGTCTGTGTAGAAGTTGCCGGTGGGGTGGAAGTTGCCGGTGGGCGAACCGCCGGCGGAAAGGCTGCCCGGCAGGTGGCTCCCCGTGAGCACAGCATGGGCGGCGTCCGCCATGATCTGCGGTCCGCGGGCGGCCCGCACCATGGCCTGGCCGCCGGGCATGTTGCGGATCGCGGCCGTATCGATCAGGGTGCACGGCCAAAGCGAGTTCACGCTGACGCCATCGGCCCTGAGCTCCTCGGCCAGGCCAAGGGTGACCAGGCTCATGCCATACTTCGACATGGTGTAGGCGAGGTGCCTGCCTGCCCACTTTGGGTCCAGGTTCAGGGGCGGAGACAGCGTCAGGATGTGGCCGTTTGCCGACCTGCGCAGCGCCGGCAGCGCGAGCTTGGACAGCAGGAACGTGCCGCGGACGTTGATGTCCTGCATGAGGTCGTAGCGTTTCATGTCCACCTCGTCCGTCTTGGACAGGTCGATGGCGGACGCGTTGTTGATCACGACGTCGATCCCGCCAAAACGCTCGGTTGCGGCGGCAACAGCACCGGCCACGTCATCGTCGTTGCGGACATCGCCCACCAGCGGCAGCGCCTGCCCGCCCACGGCTTCCAGCTCTTCGGCGGCGCTGAAGACGGTGCCGGCCAGCTTCGCATGGGGTTGGCCGGTCTTGGCCATCAGGACGATGTTGGCGCCGTCACGTGCGGCGCGCTTGGCGATGGCCAGGCCGATGCCGCGGCTTCCGCCGGACATCAGAATGGTGCGGCCCTGAAGGGAACCGGCGGCCTGGTATGGCGCTGCGGCGGCGCCCGAAGCATCATTGCTCGAAGTCATAGGACCACTGTAGCGGAGTTATGTTACTGGCGAGTAACTTATCGGTGTCCGTTGTAGAAACGCCGAAAATTGTAGGTTTTCTACAGCCGTCCCGGTCAAGAGCGTCATTAGACTAGCCAGCAGGGTTCGTTCTTTGTGTGGAAGCTACTTAAGTCTGCGCGGGCCGACCAGCCACGAACAGAGCACACGTTGGACGAGCCCCACATTGTTAAAGCGCCAATCTGCTACAGAGCCGGAGACACTTGATGAGCCACGATCTGACAACGACAGCGGGAAAGATAGCCGATTTCCGCGACCGCCAGGCCCGTGCAGCACAGCCCTCCGGCCCCGAAGCGATCGAGAAGCAGCATGCCCGGGGCAAGAACACAGCCCGCGAGCGTGTTGACCTCCTGCTCGACGAAGACTCCTTTGTGGAATTCGATGCCCTTGCCGTCCACCGTTCCACAGCCTTCGGCATGGACAAGAAGAAGCCGGTCGGTGATGGCCTCGTCTCCGGCTACGGCACCGTGGACGGGCGCCCGGTGGCTGTCTACAGCCAGGACTTCTCTGTCTTCGGCGGGTCCCTGAGCCAGGTCAACGGCGAGAAGATCGTCAAGGTCCAGGAGTTCGCCCTCCGTACCGGCTGTCCGGTCGTGGGGATCCTCGACGGCGGGGGCGCCCGCATCCAGGAAGGCGTTGCCTCGCTGGCGATGTTCGCCGATATCTTCCGGAACAATGTCCACGCCTCCGGAGTGGTGCCGCAGATCTCGCTGATCATGGGTCCGTCCGCGGGCGGCGCCGCCTACTCCCCCGCATTGACGGACTACGTGGTGATGGTGGACAAGACCTCACACATGTTCATCACGGGCCCCGATGTGATCAAGACCGTCACGGGCGAAGACGTGGACATGGAGACCCTGGGCGGAGCCCGCCAGCACAACGCCACCACCGGCACCTCAACCTACCTTGCCTCCGACGAGTCCGATGCCATTGAATTTGTCCGTGAACTGCTGGACTTCCTGCCGTCAAACAACCTTTCCGAGGCTCCGGTGCTGGAACACCAGCAGGAGCTGGACATCGACGACGACGACCTGGCGCTGGACACCCTCATCCCGGACTCCGCCAACCAGCCGTACGACATGCGCACCGTCATCGGGCAGATCGTGGACGACGGCCACTTCCTGGAGATGCAGGCGCTCTACGCCCCCAACGTGATGATCGGCTACGGCAGGGTTGAAGGCCACACGGTGGGGATCGTGGCCAACCAGCCGCTGCAGTTCGCGGGCACACTGGACATTGCCGCGTCGGAGAAGGCCGCCCGTTTTGTCCGGCACTGCGATGCGTTCAATATCCCCATCATCACCCTGGTCGACGTTCCCGGGTTCCTGCCCGGCAAGGACCAGGAGTTCCAGGGCATCATCCGCCGGGGCGCCAAGCTGTTGTACGCCTATGCCGAGGCGACAGTTCCCAAGCTGACTGTCATCACCCGGAAGGCCTACGGCGGCGCATACATCGTGATGGGCTCCAAGAAACTCGGCGCAGACCTGAACCTCGCCTGGCCGACAGCCCAGATCGGCGTGATGGGCGCCCAGGGCGCTGTCAACATCCTCTACCGGCGTGACCTTGCCGCCGTGGCCGAGGCCGGGGGCGATGTGGAGGCGCGGCGGGCCGAGGTCATCCGGCAGTACGAAGAGGAACTGCTGAACCCCTACCAGGCCGCCCAACTGGGTTATGTTGACGCCGTCATCGCGCCGTCGGAAACCCGGCCCCTGATCATCAAGGGCCTCAGGGCGCTCCGCGACAAGCGGGCCAGCCTGCCCACCAAGAAGC
Source organism: Arthrobacter sp. (assembly GCA_036565085.1). GTDB lineage: Bacteria > Actinomycetota > Actinomycetes > Actinomycetales > Micrococcaceae > Arthrobacter. Next base: position 23,836 of record DATCNU010000185.1, on the reverse strand, counting down.
ACGGGAACATCCCCCTGTGAGCGAGCCGACCAGCGACGCGGAACCGGCCGCCGCACCGCTTTTTTCCGTTGTCAAAGGGCAGCCGTCGGCCGAGGAGCTTGCGGCCCTGACCGCCGTCGTGCTTTCCCTTCGGGGCGCGGAAACTGCGGATGTCCGGAAGCCGACCGTCCGCGACTGGGTGCGCCGCCAGCAGCTGAGACTGGCACCCACCCCGGGTCCCGGCGCATGGAAGCGGAGCGGCGGCTAGCGGACCCGCACCAGCCTTCCCACGAGTCCGCCACAAAAAGCACAGCAAGACGGTTAGTCTCTTCTGGTGACCACCCAAACATCACCTGCTGCCCGTCCGCACTCTGCCATCGACGCTGTGGCGGATGGCTATACAGACACCCTCATCCGGTTGAATCCGGCCTTTGCCACCACCCTTGGCCTGCCGGGACACGAAACCGAATACCCGGACTACTCCCCCGCGGGAATCGGGGAATTCGCGGACGCGGCCAGGGCGGCCCTGGCCGCCCTCGACGGCCTGGAACCCCAGGACGACGTCGACGCGGTCACGCTCGACGCGATGCGCGAGCGGCTGGGCCTCCAGCTGGAAATCCACGAGTCCGGCTGGGATGAAGCAGAGCTGAACAACATTGCGTCGCCGGCGCAGGACATCCGCGCCATTTTCGACCTCATGCCCACCGGCACCGAAGAACACTGGGAACACATCGCGGGCCGTGCCTCCAATGTTCCCGGAGCCATCGGCGGCTATGTTGATTCGCTGCGGCGCGCCCGGGATGCGGGACGGGTTTCGGCGGCACGCCAGGTGTCCGTCGTCATTGACCAGGCCACCAAGTACGCTGCCGCTGACGGCTTCTTCGCCAAGCTGGCGTCCGGAGCGAAGACCGCCACCGGCCCCCTTGACAGGGCCCTCCAGGAAAGGCTCGACGCCGGCGCTGCCGCCGCCCGGGGCGCCTACACCGAGCTGGCCGGTTTCCTCCGGACCGAGGTTCTGCCCGCCGCCCCGCAGAAAGACGCCGTGGGCAGGGAACGCTACGCGCTCGCCTCCCGGTCCTTCCTCGGCGCCACCGTTGACCTGGAAGAAACCTACGCATGGGGCGTGCAGGAACTCGACCGCCTGATTGCCGAACAGGTACACGTGGCCGGCACCATCAAGGCCGGTGCCACCGTTGCCGAAGCCAAGGAGATCCTCAACAACGATCCCGCACGGCAGCTCAAGGGCACCCGCGCCCTCCAGACCTGGATGCAGGAACTCTCAGACCGGGCCGTCGCTGAACTGGCAGGGGTGCACTTCGAGATCCCGGACGTGATGAGGAAGCTGGAGTGCCTGATCGCCCCCACCGACGAGGGAGGCATCTACTACACGGGCCCTTCCGACGATTTCAGCCGGCCGGGCCGGATGTGGTGGTCGGTCCCCGCAGGTGAGGACACCTTCACCACGTGGGCCGAAACCACCACTGTCTACCACGAGGGAGTCCCCGGCCACCACCTCCAGGTAGCCACCGCCACGTACCGCCGCGAGCTGCTGAACAAGTGGCGGCGGAACGTCTGCTGGACCTCGGGCCACGGCGAGGGCTGGGCCCTGTACGCCGAGAAGCTCATGCAGGAACTCGGCTACCTCAGCAATCCGGGCGACCACATGGGAATGCTGGATATGCAGCGGATGCGCGCCGCCCGGGTGGTGTTCGACATCGGCGTCCACCTGGAATTTGAGGTGCCGGAGCGCTGGGGGTCCGGCACCTGGACCCCGGACAAGGGCTTCGGATTCCTCAAGGAGAACCTGCCCATCAGCGAGGGCCAGCTCAACTTTGAGTTCATCCGCTACCTCGGATGGCCGGGACAGGCCCCCTCGTACAAGGTGGGCCAGCGCCTCTGGGAACAGATCCGGGCCGAACTCCAAACCCGCCCGGGCTTTGACCTCAAGGCCTTCCACACGAACGCGCTTAATATCGGCTCCGTGGGGCTCGATACCCTCCGGCGGGCATTGCTGTCGTAGGTTCGAGTGTCCGCCAGGGAGGGCAGACACCCTCTGCCGTAATGACGAGACGTTTGCCACACCGGGTTGGGGAATAACTTCATAATTGGCTGGTCTCACGCTGATTTTTCGGGGAATCCAGAGTCGGCGCCGAAAATGAGTACGTAATATTTCTCAATGTCTGTTCGCGATGGTATACGCGCTGCCCCTAGCGTGTTCGGGTGAGCACTCAAACCCGCACCCCAGATTCCAAGACCGGCTTCCAGCTGCCCAACTGGGCCGGCTCCTTCGGCTTCCAGATCATCGCCGCACTCATCGTCGGCCTGGCCCTTGGCCTGCTGGCCAAGTACACCGGCAGCACCAAGGCCAGCCCCAACGGCCTTGGCGCCACCCTCCAGACCATCGGCTCGAGCTACGTCTCGCTGCTGCAGACCGCCGTGGTGCCGCTGATCTTCACCGCCGTGGTCAGTTCCATCTCCAACCTGCGCCAGGTGTCCAACGCGGCCAAACTGGCCTGGAACACACTGCTCTGGTTCGCCATCACGTCGCTGATCGCCGTACTGATCGGCATAGGACTGGGCGCCCTCCTGCAGCCCGGCGCCAATACGGGCATCACCGAGCAAGCCAAGTACGCCGGCAAGTCCGGTGACTGGTGGTCCTTCCTTATCGGACTCTTCCCCAAGAACTTCCTGGGCCTGGGCGCCAGCACCACCGTGGCCGACGGCGCAGCCACCACATCCGTGAGCTTCAACGTGCTCCAGATCCTGGTGATCGCCATCGCCGTCGGCGTTGCCGCCCTCAAGGTGGGCAAGGCAGCCGAGCCGTTCCTGAACCTCAATGCCTCAGCCCTCGCCGTCATCCAGAAGGTCCTGTGGTGGATCATCCGGATCGCACCGCTGGGCACAGTCGGCCTCATCGGCAATGCAGTGGCCGTCTACGGCTGGGACACCATCGGCTCGCTGGGCAAGTTCACGTTTGCCATCTACGTTGGCCTGGCCCTGGTCCTGTTCGTCGTCTACCCCGTGCTGGTCCGTAGCCACGGACTGTCCGTGAAGCAGTACTTCTCCGGCGTGTGGCCGGCCGTTCAGCTGGCCTTCGTCTCCCGCTCCTCGGTGGGAACCCTCCCCCTGACCCAGCGGGTCACCGAGCGCAGCCTGGGCGTCCCCCGCGCCTATGCCTCCTTTGCCATACCACTGGGTGCCACCACCAAGATGGACGGCTGCGCCGCGGTCTACCCCGCCGTCTCGGCGATCTTCGTGGCCCAGTTCTTCGGCGTCCAGCTCGACTTCACGCAGTACGTGCTCATCGCCCTGGTCTCCGTCCTGGGTTCCGCCGCCACCGCGGGCACCACCGGCGCTGTCGTGATGCTTACGCTCACCCTGTCCACGCTGGGGCTGCCGCTGGCCGGCGTCGGACTTCTCCTGGCGATCGATCCCATCCTGGACATGGGCCGCACCGCGGTCAACGTCGCAGGCCAGGCGCTGGTCCCCACGATCGTGGCCAAACGCCAGGGCATCCTGGACGAGGAGCTCTACAACGCGCCGCGCAACGGGACACCGTTCGTGGATGACGATGCGGCAGCCGGCCGCGAACTGGCGGACGCCACGGCGTAGGCGCCGCCAGGCTGACGGCCCAACGCAGGAAGTCCCCGGGAATCTCCCCGGGGACTCCTTTGTCGGCTTAGGCGTTGGCCGCCGCCGCCAGTTCCGGACTAGCGGCCGCCGCCACCGATCACGCCGGCCTGGACGGCCTTGGTCACGGCATCCGCTTCGGCCTGGGTCAGCTTGCCGTCGGTGACGGCCTTGTCCAGCCTGGTCTTCAGGGCCGCGGCCCGCTCCGCTTGTTCAGCGGTGCGCAGCTCATCCAGCGCCGCGGTGACCTCGGCTTCGTCGATACCCAGCGACGCCGCCAGCGACTTGGCAAGTTCCGCCTGCATGGCCGCCGGATCCGGCCGCGTGCCCTCCGCCGGCGGTGTGGTGGGCTTGTTGGCATCACGGAACGCCTTCAGCGCATCCGTTACCTTGCTCTGGTCAACGCCCAGCTTGCTGGCCAGTGCGGCGGCGTCCACGCCGCCAAAGCCACCATGGCCCCGGTCGCCGTGCATCCCCATCCCGCCGCTGGGAGGCATGCTGTTGTCGCCGTCCGTCGTCGCGCTGGAACTCGCACTCGGGCTAGGCGACGGGGTGGTGGTTGCGGAGGCCATGCCGGCGACTCCGATCCCGGCACCAAGGGCTAGGGCCGCCGCCGAAAGGCCAAGCGTGATTCTCTTCGTGCGTGACATGTTTTGTCTCCTGGATCTGCCGCGTGGTGACGGCTGTTCGTGGTGATCGGTCCCTTTCGAGACATTCCAAGTCTCCAACGCCAGGTTCTGGAGGAGCTGTCGGGAACCTTTCATCTTCCTGTGAATAATTCCCCGCCCAAGCAAAACCGAAAATACTTGCGCCTTGTGCAAAGTTGCACGTAGTGTATTTTCATGCCTTCACCCACCTCCGGCGCCGCGACTGCCGGCACGTTGCCCGCACCGCCGTCGCGCCGTGAAAAAAACAAGGCCGCCACCCGCCAGGCCATTACCGATGCGGCACTTGCGCTGCTTCGCGGCAGGGGTGCCGGCAATTTCACGGTGGAGGACATAGCCGACGCCGCCGGAATCTCCCGGCGCACGTTCTTCAACTACTTCGGCAGCATCGAGGCTGCGCTGGCGTCGATGACCTACGGCTTCCTGGAGAACGCACTGCAGCAGTTCCGGCTGCGCCCGGCCGGTGAACCCATCCTCGAATCCGCCCGGGCTGCGCTGATGGAACTGGCCGACCCCATGACGGTTGCCCCGCTGGCGGAGCTGTTCACCCTCATTGAGCAGAACCCGCAGCTGACCCGCTCCGAACTGGAAGCGTGGGACCACTGCACCGAGCAGATCATCCTCGCGGCCAAGGAACGAGTCACAGGAACTGCCACCGCCGGCATCGATGAACTGTACCTGCGCGCCCTGGCGGGTTCGGTGATCGCCTGCGGGAAAGCGGCCATGGACGTGTGGTTCGCCCGGTGCGGCGCCGACCTTTCGCCGGCCTCCCTCTCCGTGCTCCGCCAGCAGTTGATCGACGCCATTGGCCACCTCGGCTCGGGCTTTGATGCCCCCGCCCGCTCCGACCCCGCTCCCCTCCTCGAAGATCGGCACTGACATGGCTCTACTGCTCTACCGCCTGGGCAAGTTCTCGTACCGCCACCGCTGGCTGGTCATCTCCGCGTGGCTCGCAGTGGTCGTCGCCGCAGGCGCCTCAGCCGCAGCCTTCCACGGCACCCTGTCGAACAACTTCCAGATCCCGGGTACCGAGACCCAGCAGATGGCGGACAAGCTCAAGAAGGAGCTTCCCTCGTCCTCGGGCGGGTCTGCCAGCATCGTCTTCGAGGCCAATGACGCCAAGTTCAGCCAGGCAGGCCAGGACGCTGTGTCCGCAGCCCTGGTCAGGCTCAAAACCCTTCCTGACGTCCAGGGGACTGTAGATCCGTTCACCACCCAGGCCCAGCTGGACAAGGCCGGCAAGGACATCACCGACGGCGAGCAGAAGATCGCGGCGAACGAGGCGCAGCTGGCAGCCTCGCGCGCCGAACTCCAGGCCGGCGCTGCGCAACTGGCAGCCGCCGAGCAGCAGCTCACGGCCTCCGGGGTCCCGCCAGCAGTCATCGAAGCCCAGCTCGGACAGCGGAAAGCTGCCCTCGCGGCAGGAGAGCAAAAGCTCGACGCCGGCGCGCAGGAGCTTGCGGCCGCCAAGGCCACGCTTGAACTCGGCAAGCGTCAGGCCGGCGCGGCTGCCGGTCTCCGCTTCGTTTCCGAGGATGGCAAGGCCGCCATTGCGCAGGTCCAGTTCAAGACCTCAATCAACGGCCTCACGCCCGAGGTCCGCCAGGAAGTACAGGACATCGTCAAAGGGGTCTCCTCCGCGAACGTCACGGCACTGCCGAGCAAGGAAATCAGTGAGGACATCTCGGAGCTCTTTGGTACCGCGGAGATCATCGGCATCGCGGTCGCGGCCCTGGTCCTGATTCTCATGCTCGGCACCCTGGTCGCCGCCGGGCTTCCGCTGCTGATGGCCATCGTCGGGGTCGGGGTGGGTGTGGGAGTCACCATGGCGCTCAGCGGTGCCGTGACCATGAGCTCCATTTCTCCGATGCTGGCCCTCATGCTCGGCCTCGCCGTGGGCATCGACTATTCCCTGTTCATCGTGAACCGGCACCGCGGCCAGCTGCTCGCCGGCATGGACGCCGAGGAGTCCGTGGCCCTGGCCGCGGGCACCTCCGGCAATGCCGTGCTTTTTGCCGGCCTGACCGTCATCATCGCCCTCGCGGCCCTGGTGGTCCCGGGCCTGCCCTTCCTGGCCGTGATGGGCTTGTCCGCCGCCGGCACGGTCGCCGTCGCCGTCGCCGTCGCCCTGACCCTGACCCCGGCCGTCCTCTCGCTCGTGGGCCGGAAGCTGATCTCCAGGAGGGCCTGGGCCAAGGCGGAGAAGCACAATGCCCGCCCTTCCCACGGCGACGAGGACCGTGCCAGGGACGAATACCGAAGCAGCCACGGCTGGGGCGGCCTGGTCACGAATCACCCGTGGCTGGCCCTGCTGGCCGGTGTTGTCCTCCTTGGCGTTGTGGCGCTTCCGGCCGGCCAGCTGCGGCTCGCCCTGCCGGACGCGAGCTCGGAGCCGGTCGCCTCACAGGCTTTTCAGGCCTATGACGTGACGAAGCGCAGCTTCGGCGAGGGCATGACGGGGCCAATCATCGTCGTCGGGGACTTTCCGGAGGGCCTGAGCGAAGCCGAGGCCAAGGCCAAGCAGCTCGACGTCGCCGACATACTGCGGGGAACGGAGAACGTGACGGCCGCTGTGCCCCTGGCACTCAGCCAGGACCGCCGGACGGCCGTATTCCAGGTCATTCCCAAGGAAGGGCCAGCGAGCGCCAGCACCGTCCAGGTGGTGTCCGAACTGCGCGCCGAGAAGCCGCGGATCAAGGACACGACCGGGGTTCGCATCGGCCTCACCGGCCAGACAGCCGGCAACGTGGACGTCTCCAGCAAGCTCGGCGACGCACTGACCCCCTATCTTGCGATCGTCGTCGGACTGTCCCTGATCCTGCTGCTGCTGGTGTTCCGGTCCATTTGGGTGCCCCTGTTGGCGACCGGCGGGTTCCTGCTCTCGCTCGCCGCAGCCTTCGGCGCCGTCGTCGCGGTGTATCAGTGGGGCTGGCTCGGAACCGTCTTCGGCGTGGAAAATCCTGGCGCCGTGCTGAGCTTCCTGCCGATCATCCTGATCGGTGTGCTCTTCGGACTCGCCATGGACTACCAGGTGTTCATCACCTCGGGCATGCGCGAATCCCATATGCACGGCGAGCCGGCCAAGCACGCCGTCCGGACAGGCTTCAGCCATGCAGCCGCTGTGGTGACCGCGGCCGCGATCATCATGGTCAGCGTGTTCTCCGGCTTCATCTTCAGCCACCTCAATATGGTCCGCCCGCTGGGCTTCGCGATGGCGTTCGGCGTACTGATCGACGCCTTCGTGGTCCGCATGACAATCGTCCCGGCCGTGATGTACCTGCTGGGCAGCAGGGCCTGGTGGCTGCCGAAATGGCTGGAGCGGATGCTGCCGGACGTCGATGTTGAAGGGGCCAGGCTGCGGCAGGTCAGCACTGCTGCCCAGGCGTCCCCGGATCTGGTCCATGAGCCGTGAGCAGCCCGTTAGGCTGGATCCGTGACCCGCCTCATCCTTGCTTCCCAGTCCCCGGCCCGCACCAAACTCCTGGCCGAGGCCGGCATCCGCCACTCGGTGCTGGTCTCCGATGTTGACGAGGATGCCGTCCAGGCCCGGTACGGCATCACGGATCCGCACGACACCGCACTGCTGCTGGCACGGGCCAAGGCGGAGGCAGTGGCGGCGCTGCCGGAAGCTGAAGGTGCGCTGGTACTTGGCTGCGACTCCGTCTTTGAGTTCGCCGGCGAGGCGCACGGCAAGCCCTACACGGCCGGCGTCGCCCGCGAACGGATGCTGAGGATGAGCGGCAACAGCGGGATACTGCACACCGGGCACTGGCTGGTGGACTGCCGGGACACCATGCCCGACGGCGACGGCGGCGACGGCGGCACAGCGGCGCCGGGGTCCGGAGCCACCTTGGGAGCAGTGGCCTCAGCCGAAGTCCACTTCGCGGAGATGGAACCGGAGGAAATCGACGCGTACATCGCAACGGGCGAGCCGCTGCAATGCGCCGGCTCCTTCACCATCGATGGCCTGGGCGGTGCGTTCATCCGGAAGGTGGACGGCGACCCGCACGCCGTCGTCGGGCTGTCAATCTCCACGCTCCGCAGTCTCCTGGCCCACGCAAACGTGCGCATCACGGAACTTTGGCCCGCCGGGTAAAAGGACCGAATTCAGGGAAACTTGTAGCTTCCCTACAAAGCCTTGGCCGTTTACACGCGGAATCCGCAAGTAATATCGGCGGAACCCTCAAGATCGCGCTAGGCTCCCTGAAGGAAAGAAGGAGACGCCTTGTCAGCAAATTTGGAGCAGTCCGCAAGTCCCGTGCAGTCGAACCTCACAAAGGTGCTGATCGCCAACCGTGGCGAAATCGCAGTGCGGATCATCCGCGCAGCACGTGACGAAGGCATTGCCTCCGTGGCTGTCTACGCCGATCCTGACCGCGACGCACTGCATGTCCGCCTTGCCGACGAGGCCTACTCCCTGGGTGGCAACACCGCAGCGGAATCGTACCTCGTCATGGACAAGATCATCGACGCCGCCCGCCAGTCGGGCGCCGACGCCATCCACCCGGGATACGGCTTCCTCGCGGAAAATGCCGAGTTCGCCGCCAAAGTCATCGACGCAGGCATCACCTGGATCGGCCCCTCCTCCGAGGCCATCTCCGCCCTCGGTGACAAGGTCCAGGCCCGTCATATCGCCGAGAAAGTCGGCGCACCGCAGGTACCCGGTACGGCGGATCCCGTGCAGTCCGCCGAGGAAATCCTCGAATTCGTCGACAAGTACGGTCTCCCGGTGGCCATCAAGGCTGCGTTCGGCGGCGGCGGCCGCGGCATCAAGGTGGCCCGCACCCGCGAGGAAATCCCCGAGTTGTTCGAATCCGCAGTCCGTGAGGCCACCGCAGCGTTCGGCCGGGGAGAATGCTTCATCGAACGCTTCCTGGACGCGCCCCGGCACGTGGAAACCCAGTGCCTTGCGGATGCCCATGGGAATGTCGTGGTGGTGTCCACCCGCGACTGCTCGCTGCAGCGCCGGAACCAGAAGCTGGTCGAGGAGGCCCCTGCGCCATTCCTCACCGAAGAGCAGAACCGCCGCCTGTACGAGTCCTCCAAGGCCATCCTCAAGGAAGCCGGCTACCTCGGCGCGGGGACGTGCGAATTCCTGGTTGGCCAGGACGGCACCATCTCGTTCCTGGAGGTCAACACCAGGCTTCAGGTGGAGCACTGCGTCTCGGAGGAAGTCACCGGCATCGACCTCGTGCGCGAACAGTTCCGGCTGGCCCGCGGCGAAGAGCTCGGCTACGGCGACCCCGAGGTCCGCGGCCACTCCATTGAATTCCGGATCACCGGCGAGGACCCTGGCCGGAACTTCATGCCGGCCCCCGGAACCATCCGCGTCCTGAAGAACCCCACAGGACCCGGCATCCGCATCGACTCCGGCGTCGAACAGGGAGATGTCATCAGCGGCAACTTCGACTCGATGCTCTCCAAGCTGATCGTCACCGGCGCCAGCCGGCCCCAGGCGTTGCAGCGTGCCCGCCGCGCCCTTGAGGAGATGGTGGTGGAAGGCATTCCCACGGTCATCCCCTTCGATCTCGCCGTCGTTTCGGATCCGGCCTTCGCCCCCGCGGAGGGACCATTCAGCGTCCACACCCGGTGGATCGAAACCGACTTCGTCAACGACCTGCCCGCCTGGACTCCGGAAGGACCTGCTGACACCGACGGCGACGCCGGATCCCGGCAGCGCGTGGTGGTTGAAGTCGGGGGCAAGCGGCTCGAAGTCGTCCTGCCTGCCTCACTGGGCGCGCTCGGTTCCGGCGCCTCTGCGACGAAGCCTGCCAAGTCCAAGAAGCGGGCGCGCACGGGCGGCCCTGCCGCGGCCACCGGCGACGCCCTCACCTCACCGATGCAGGGGACCATCGTCAAGGTGGCGGTTGCCGACGGCGATGTTGTCTCGGAGGGCGATCTGGTAGTGGTGCTTGAGGCGATGAAGATGGAGCAGCCCCTTACGGCGCACCGCTCCGGGATCATCGTCGGGCTCAGCGCGCAGGCCGGTGAGACGGTCTCGGCCGGCGCCATCATTGCCACCATCGAAGACTAGTCACTGCCGGAGGCACCCTCATGCTCGCACCAAGTTTTGAAGAAGAAGTGGACCGTTACCACCTTGCCGTTCCGCAGATCACCCGGGGAAATCCGGGGCCGGTCAAGGAGCTGTATTCACGGCTCGACGACGTCACCCTCGCCAACCCGTTTGGCGGCATAGCCCGCGGCTGGGCGCAAGTGGAGGCCCGGCTTGACCAGGCTTCCCGGCACTACCACGAGGGCGAGATGCTCGGCTTCGACACCGTCACGTCCTATACGGCCCGTGACACCGCCTACCTCGTGGAGACGGAACACTTCCGGGCACGCATGGCCGGAGCCGCCGCGGTGGAGGAGTTCGCTCTCCGGGTGACCAGCATCTTCCGCCGTGAAGAGGGCTTCTGGAAGCTCGTGCACCGGCACGCGGACCCGGCCGCGCAGCCGCAGTCCCGGCGGTCCCTCGCACAGGCCGCGACGCTCTGACCGCCAGGCCGCCGGCACCGCCGCCAGCCGCCCTGGCACCCTCTGGCATCATGCCGGGGCCCCGGGGCAGACTTAGCGTGTGAAGCCTTTCCTGCTCCTGGCCTCCCGGGCCGAAGACGCGGCCGCCGAGGACGAGTACGCGGCGTACCTGCGGTATGGCGGGCTTGCACCGGCGCAGCTGCGGCGCATCAGGTTGGAGGCCGCTCCCCTGCCCGGGCTGGAGCTGTCTGACTACTCGGGCGTGATCGTGGGCGGCAGCCCCTTCACGTCCAGCGACCCTGCCGACTCCAAGAGCCCCACCCAGCACCGGGTGGAACGTGAGCTGTCCGGGCTGCTGGACCGCATCGTGGCCGCGGACTTCCCCTTCCTGGGCGCCTGCTACGGCGTGGGAACCCTGGGCACACACCAGGGTGCAAGGATTGACAGGACGTTCGGAGAGCCCCTGGGCGCGGTGGAGATCGAACTGACGCCGGCCGGGCTCACCGACCCTGTTCTGCACGGGATGCCGCGCCGGTTCACCGCGTTCACCGGCCACAAGGAGGCCTGCACCTCGCTGCCGTCCCACGCCGTGCTGCTGGCAACATCCAGGACCTGCCCGGTGCAGATGTTCCGGACCAAGGAGAACCTCTACGCGACCCAGTTCCACCCTGAGCTGGACGTGGCAGGCCTCGTGACCCGGATCGACATTTACCGCCATGCCGGGTACTTTCCGCCGGACTCCGCAGAGGAACTCATGGAGAACGCGCGGCAGTTCACCGTCACGGAGCCGACCAACATCCTGAAGAACTTCGTGGCCAGATACGCCGGCTGACCTTCCTTCCCGGGGTCCGGCCGCTCCTGCCCGCTTGCTCCTCCGCGGACGCAGAAATGCCCGGCCTGTTTCCTGGAAAACCAGGGAACACGCCGGGCATTGCTGTGAGTAAACGGGCTGGAACGTCAGGCGACGTTGTTCTCGTAGTCCAGGTCCCGGGTTTCCTTGCTCACGAACAGGGCGATGAGGGTCAGTACGGCCATGACTGTGAGATAGAGACCCACCAGCACCGGGCTGCCCTGGGCTGATTCCCACAGCCAGACGGCGATGAAAGGGGCCACTGCGGCACCAAGGATGCTGGACACGTTATAGCTGACGGCGGATCCGGTGTACCGGACGTTGGTGGGGAACAGTTCCGGCAACAGGGCACCCATGGGTCCGAATGTCAGGCCCATCAGGGAGAAGCCGATGATCAGGACGGCCATGGTGCCCACGAACCCGCCGCTGAACAGCGGAACGAACAGCAGGCCGAAGACGAAGATGCCCGCAGTCACGGCAAGCAGCATCTTGCGGCGGCCGTACCTCTCAGCCAGCGGACCCGAAACCAGGGTGAAGATGCCGAAGAACACGACGCCGGCGATCAGCATCCAGAGGAAATCGTTGCGGGTGTAGCCCAGGCCGGGGACGAAGGCCGCGGCGGCGGCCTCGGTCATCGGCTTGCCGGCCTTCTCGGCCGCCGCCTTGGCCGCGTCCAGGCTGGAGGCGCGGGTGCCGTAGGTCAGGGTGAACGTGGTCATCAGGTAGAAGAGCACGTAGGTGGCGAGCATGATGAACGTTCCCAGGATCAGCTGGCGCCAGCTGCTCTTGAAAACCCGGCCCAGGGGCAGCTTGGCCACCTCGTTGGATTCGATGACCTTGGTGAACGCGGGTGTCTCGATCAGCTTGAGGCGCACGTAGAGGCCGATGATGACCATGACGGCACTGAGCAGGAACGGCACACGCCAGCCCCATTCGGCAAAGGCGTCAGGCGTCAGGGTGTAACTGAAGACCAGGAAGATCACATTGGCGATGATGAAGCCGATGGGAGCACCCAGTTGCGGGAAGGTGCCATAGACGGCCCGCTTGTTTGCCGGGGCGTTCTCCGTGGCCAGCAGGGCTGCGCCGCTCCATTCCCCGCCGAGGGCGAGGCCCTGGGCGAAGCGCATGACCACGAGCAGTGCCGGAGCCCAGAATTCCCAGCCCGGGACCAGCGCGGTGGGCAGGCAGCCGATGAGGAAGGTGGCAATACCCATGGTCAGCAGCGAGGCTACCAGGGTACCCTTGCGGCCGAACTTGTCCCCGAAGTGGCCGAAGACGATGGATCCAAGCGGACGGGCAATGAAGGCAACGCCGAAGACGGCGAAGGAACTGAGCAGCTGGGTGGTTTCATTCTGGCCCGGGAAGAACAGCCGGGGAAACACCAGGACGGCGGCTGTCGCGTAGACGTAGAAGTCGTAGAACTCAACGGTGGTGCCGATCAGGCTGGCTACAATCACGCGTCCGCGCGAGTTCACCGCCTTGGCGGAGCCTGGCTCCGCCGAGGTTTCAAGTGATGACATGTATGAGACTTTCGTGAGACCGGCCGGACACGGTGCTTCCGCGTCCGGGAACGCAATAGTTAGAGTTCAATATTAGTTCCGGCCGTCCATTCAATGGACAAAATGTCCGTCATCTGGACCCGTGCGATCCGTCTCATTCCCGGATCCTCACGCCGCCCCGCCGCCTCCGATAGGCAAATGTCACAGCGCGTTAACAAACAGCGACCGTCCGCGAAACGCGCCTTCTCTACCGTGGGAGTACAACATCCCCCAAAGGAGGTACACCGTGACTGTTGACCGCAGCGCAGATGCCGGCACCGGCAATTCAGTAGATCTTGCAGCCGAACCGTTGCACGGAAGTGTGCCCGCATCCGCCAGCGCGCGGCCGGGCTCCACCCGTACAACCGAAGCCCCCGCCCTTGAATTCCGCCCAGGCCGCTGGATCGCCAACTGGGATGCGGAGAACAAGGAGCAGTGGGAATCCACGGGACGCTCCATCGCCCGCCGCAACCTCAACTGGTCAATCTTCGCCGAGTTCCTCGGCTTCGTTGTCTGGCAGCTCTGGTCCATCGTCGTGGTTCAGCTCCCCGGCGTCGGCTTCAAGTTCGATACCAATCAGATCTTCTGGCTGATCTCGATGCCCAGCCTGGTGGGCGCCACGCTCCGCATCCCGTACACCTTCATGGTCCCCCGGTTCGGCGGACGGAACTGGACGATCGTCTCCGCCCTCCTCCTCCTGATCCCCTCCATCGGACTGGGCCTGTGCGTCTCCAACCCGGAAACCCCGTTCGGCGTCATGCTTCTTGTCGCCGCCCTGGCTGGCTTCGGCGGCGGCAACTTCGCCAGCTCCATGGCCAACATCACCTTCTTCTACCCGGCCCGCGAGAAGGGCTGGGCCCTGGGCCTGAACGCCGCCGGCGGCAACATGGGTGCCGCCGTTGCGCAGCTCGCCGTCCCCATCGTCATCACCCTGCTGGCCGCGGGTTCCGTCAACCTGCCCATGGCAGGCTGGATGTGGGTCCCCTTCATCCTGATCGCAGCCTTCGGCGCCTTCAAGTACATGGACAACCTCTCCAGCGCGAAGGGGGATGTGGCCGGATCCGTGGCAGCCCTCAAGGAACCGCACCTGTGGATCATGGCCCTGCTCTACATCGGCACGTTCGGCTCCTTCATCGGCTTCGCTGGCGTGTTCCCCAAGCTCATCAAGGACTACTTCCCGGCGTTCTCCTCCATCGGAGTGGGCACAGTGGCACTGTCCCTGGCCTTCCTCGGCCCGCTGGTCGGATCCCTGGCCCGGCCTTACGGCGGACGCATGGCCGACCGCATGGGCGGCGCCCGGATGACCGTGGCAGCCTTCGCTTCCATGGCCGTCATCACCCTCACCATGATCTGGACCCTGCCGCTGAAGAACTTCTGGCTCTTCCTGGTCCTGTTCCTGCTCCTGTTCACGGCGAGCGGCTTCGGTAACGGCGCAACGTACCGGATGATTCCCATCATCTTCGCTACCTCCAGCCGCGCCGCCAAGTCCGGTGCCAGCACGGTTGCCACCCAGCGGCTGGCGTCCTCCGCACTCGGCCTGATCTCCGCCATCGGAGCCTACGGTGGCTTTGTCATCCCGCAGGTGCTGAACGCGTCCAACACCGCCAGCGGATCCTACACGCCGGCGTTCTACGGATTCGTCGGGGCCTACGTCCTGATGCTGGTTGTCTGCTGGGCCTTCTACATCCGCAACGCCAACCGAAATGCGATGGGACACGTCTAACATGACCAAAAGCGCCGACACGCACTGCCCTTATTGCGCCTTGCAGTGCGCCATGACGCTCAAGTCTCCAGCGGAACTGACCCCGGCTTCCGAGCCGGGGTCAGTTCCCGTGCCGGCCGGGGCGGCCGCAAACGCCGCCGCCCCTAACGCACCGCTCCTGGAAGTCAGCGGCAGGGAATTCCCCACCAACCGCGGCGGGCTGTGCCGTAAAGGCTGGACCTCCGCCACCCTCCTGAACCACCCGGGACGGGTCACCGAACCGCTTCTGAAGGGGCCGGACGGAGTCCACCGGCCCATCGGCTGGGACCAGGCCCTGGCCCTTGCCACCACGGCCGTCAAGGACACCCGCGCGAAGTACGGGCCGGACGCCGTCGGAGTCTTTGGCGGCGGCGGCCTCACCAACGAAAAGGCCTACATGCTGGGCAAGTTCGCCCGCATCGCCCTGGGCACCTCGCGGATCGACTACAACGGCCGGTTTTGCATGTCCTCCGCCGCGGCCGCCGGGATGCGGGCCTTCGGCGTGGACCGCGGACTCCCCTTCCCGCTCGAGGACCTCGGCAACGCCAGCACCATCATGATGCTTGGCTCCAACGTCGCCGAGACGATGCCACCCTTCGTGCAGCACCTCAAGGGCGCCCGGGACGCCGGCGGGCTGATCATCGTCGATCCCCGCCGCTCCGCGACGGCCGCCTTCACGTCCGACGGCGGCGGCATCCACCTGCAGCCCCTGCCGGGCACGGACCTTACCCTCCTGCTGGGCATCTCCCACGTGGTCATCCACGAAGGCCTCGCCGACGAGGGCTTTATCGAAGACCGCACCTCGGGTTATGCAGCCGTGGCCCGCAGTGTCAATTCCTTCTGGCCGGAGCGGGTACAGTCCCTCACCGGTGTCCCGGCCGAGCTTATCCGGGAGTCCGCCCGCAGGCTGGCCGACGGCGCTGCCAAGGGCGGCAGCTACATCCTCACCGGCCGCGGCGTGGAACAGCACGTGGACGGCACGGACACCGCCACGGCCGCGATCAACCTCAGCCTCCTGCTCGGCCTGCCCGGCTCGGGCCGCAGCGGATACGGCACGCTCACCGGCCAGGGCAACGGCCAGGGCGGCCGCGAACACGGCCAGAAGGCCGACCAGCTTCCCGGCTACCGCAAGATCACCGACCCCGCCGCCCGCGCCCATGTGGCAGGCGTCTGGGGCGTTCCTGAGGAACTGATCCCCGGTGCCGGGCTGCCGGCGGTGCAGCTCCTGAAGTCGCTTGGAAAGCCCGACGGCGTGCGGTGCCTCTTCGTGCACGCCTCCAACATCGCCGTGGCCTCCCCCGACGCGAACGCCGTCATCCAGGGCCTCCGCAGCCTTGACTTCCTGGTGGTCTGCGACTTCTTCATGTCCGAGACGGCAGCCGAAGCCGACCTCATCCTGCCTGTGCTCCAGTGGGCGGAGGAGGAAGGCACGCTGACCAATCTCGAGGGCCGCGTCCTCCGCCGCCGCCGCGCCCTGCAGCCGCCGGCCGGGGCCCGCAGCGAACTCTGGATCATGGCCCGGCTCGCGGAAGCGCTGGACGCCCCGTCCACCTTCAGCGACGACCCGGAAACGGTGTTTGAGGAGCTGCGCGCCGCCTCCGCAGGCGGGCTGGCAGACTACTCCGGCATCGACTACGCCATGCTGGACCGCGGCGAAGCGGCGTACTGGCCGTACCCGGCGGGCAGCACGGGGACGCCGCGGCTCTTCCTGGATGCCTTCGCCCACGGCGACGGCAAGGCGGTCATGACCCCGGTGACGCCCCGCCGCCGTCGTACTCCTGCCGCCAATCCGGACCCGGCCGCCAAGACCATGACCCTCATCACCGGCCGCCTGCTGGAGCACTACCAGTCGGGGGCACAGACCCGGCGGGTATCCGAACTGCTTGCCAGCCAGCCGGAGGCGAAAATGCAGATCCACCCGGCCGCGGCGGCGGGAATGGGCATTACCGAGGGATCCTTTGTGTCGGTGGCCAACGAGCGCGGCGAGGTGGTCTGCCGCGCCGAGCTGAGCACCGCCATCCGGCCCGAGACAGTGTTCCTGCCCTTCCACTTCCCCGAGTTCGAGAGCGCCAACCGCCTGACGGAAGCCGCCACCGATCCCATCTCCGGGATGCCCGAATTCAAGTTCAACAAGGTGTGGGTGCGGCTGGCCGCGGACCAGACCCGGAAAACGCCCCAGGACAGTGTTCTTCAGACGACGGAGGCCCCATGAGTGAGCAGATTGTCATTGTTGGCTTTGGCCCGGTTGCGGCCCGCCTGATCGATGAGCTGATGCCCGCGGTCCGCAGCGGCCAGGTCCAACTGACGGTGGTGGGCGAGGAATCGGAGGCAGCCTACAACCGGGTCCTGGTGGCCGACCTCGGCGTCGGACGCACCACCGCCGACGCCCTTGCGCTGTCCGACGCGGAGGCGCTGGCAGCAGAAGGCGTGGACGTGAGGCTCGGCGTCCGGGTACGCCGCGTCGACCGCGCGCGGCAGCAGGTGGTCCTCACGGACGGTTCGGCGGCCCGCTACGAGCGCCTGGTATTCGCCACCGGTTCCCGTCCGGTCATCCCCAACCTGACGGGCATCAACCCGGACCCGACCTCCCCCGTGCTTCCGGCCGGCGTCACTGCCCTCCGCGACCTTCGGGACGCAGGGGTGCTGCGGCAGGCCGTCGACGGCGGCAAGCGCGTCGTGGTGCTGGGCGGCGGGGTGCTGGGCCTGGAAACGGCACTGGCGGCCGCGGAGGAAGGCGCCACCGTGACGGTGGTCCACAACGGGCCGCACCCGCTGGGCCGCAACATCGACCGCGGCGGCGGTGCAGTGCTCGCCGCCGGACTGCGGCAGTGCGGCGTGCGGATGGCCGGCAACGCCCGTTCCACAGGGGTGGAGCATAACGCTCCCGACGGCGGCTTCTCGGCGCTGCTGCTGGCCGACGGTTCGGCGATCGACGGCGACCTCCTGGTCATCTCCTGCGGCGTCCGCCCCCGGACGGAACTCGCCGAAGGCTGCGGCCTTTCCACGGCCACCGGCATCCTCGTCGACCACAGGCTCCGGGCGCACCACGAACCGCACATCTTCGCCATCGGGGACTGCGCCGAGGTCCGTTGCCCGGACGCATCATGCCCGGAATGCCGCACCGCCAAGGGGCCCTCCGGTCTGGTGGGGCCGGGCTGGCGGCAGGCCGAATGGCTCGCCGAATACCTCACCCTGCTGGCCACCGGAACGCAGGAGGAAGCGGATGCCCTGCCCCAACTCCCGCAGGAACAGGCGGGCGTGATAGTGCTCAAGGCCCGCGGCCTGAACATGGCCGTGGCAGGGGACAACGCGGCCGAGCCGTGGGACGAGGAGGCCCTTACCGCCGGCGCCGTCAATGGCCGCGCCCGCCTGCAGATCGCCCAGTGGTCTGATCCCGAGCACGGCCGCTACGTGAAGATGACCACCCGCGGAGGAGTCCTGGAAGGCCTCGTGGCGGTCGGCATGCCACGAACGGCAGCGGAACTTGTGGGGCTCTTCGAACGGACTGCGGAACTGCCTGCAGACCGTTCGCTGCTGCTCCGGCTGGACGGCCCGGACCAGCTGGCCACCGGACCCGCCAACCCGCAAGGCACCGTGTGCCGGTGCGCGGGAGTCAGCGGAGCCAAGATCCAGGGCGCCGTCGAGGACGGCTGTTCCACCGTGGCGGAGATCTCCAAGGCCACCCGCGCCGGGACCGGCTGCGGGGGCTGCCACGAGGACATCAGGGGCCTCATCGAAAAACACTTCCAGGCGGCGCCCGCCGCCTGAGTGAGGTGCGCCCTCCGGATGCCAGTCAGCATGCTGCGCGCACATCCCTTCGTGTGCGCAGCAATCCCTACATGTGGACGTGCAGGCGCCGTGCCGCTTCGGAGATGGAACCGCTGAGTGACGGGTAGACCGTAAACGTGCTGGCGAGGTCGTCCACGTGGAGTTTCTGCGTCACAGCGATGGAAAGGGCGAAGATCAGCTCCGACGCGTTCGGGCCCACCACCACGCCGCCGATCACGGTGCCCGAACCCTTCCGGGCGAAAATCTTGATGAAGCCGTCCTTGTTGTTGCGCATCTTGGCGCGGGCGTTGCTCTTGAGCGACAGCTTCACGATGTCACCCTGGTACTTGCCGGAGTGGATCTCGGCCTCGGAAACGCCCACGGAGGCGATCTCGGGCGACGTGAAGATATTGGACGCCACCTGGTGCAGCTTGATGGGCGTCACACTGTCACCGAGGTAGTGCGCGATCGCGATCCGGCCCTGCATAGCCGCGACCGAGGCCAGCGGAAGGATGCCGGTGCAGTCGCCTGCGGCGTAGATGTTCGGCGCGGAGGTGCGCGAAACGCCGTCGACCTTAATATGCCCGCTCCCGGTGAGCGCAACCCCGGCTTCTTCAAGGCCAATTCCGGCAGTGTTGGGGATGGAACCGACGCAGACCAGGCAATGGCTGCCGGTGACCTTCGAGCCGTCGCTCAGGGTGACCACGACACCGTCGTCGATGCGTTCGACGGTCTCGGCGCGGGAGCGGGACAGGACGGTCACGCCTCGGCGTTTGAAGACCTCCTCCAGGACCTGCGCGGCGTCGGTGTCGGAACCGGGGAGTACCTGGTCGCGGCTGGAAATAAGCGTGACCTTTGAGCCAAGGCCGTTATAGGCGGACGCGAATTCGGCACCGGTGACACCGGAACCCACCACGATCAGTTCCTCGGGAAGTTCGTCGAGGTTGTAGATCTGGGCCCAGTTCAGGATGCGTTCTCCGTCGGGCCGGGCAGTGGGGAGTTCCCTCGGGTGGGCACCGACGCTCAGCAGGATGGTGTCCGCAACGACGGTTTCAGTGCCGTCCGCAGTCAGGACTTCGATGGTGTGGCTGTCCAGCAGCCTGCCCGAACCGATCAAAATGCGGACGTTCAGGTGTTCCAGGGCGGAGGTGATGTCCCGTGACTGCTGGCGGGCCAGCCCCAGCAGCCGGTCGTTGATGTGCTTGAGATCCGCGCGCATCACGGGCACAAAATCGCCGCCGTCGACGTCGAATTTCACTCCCAGCTCCCCCGCCTCACCGACGCGGGTCATCAGGTCCGCCGTCGCGATCAGGGTCTTGGACGGAACGACGTCGGTGAGCACCGCGGAGCCGCCCAAACCGGCGCGTTCGATGATGGTGACCTTCGCCCCCAGCGAGGCAGCAACCATGGCAGCTTCGTAACCGCCCGGGCCACCTCCCAGGATTGCGATCCGGGGTGCGCTGAAATCAGGATGCGTAGTCACAATCAACCATTCTCGCCTATCCGGCGCCGCACCACCAATAATCATCGCCCTGAAGCAGCCATCACCGGAAGGACTATTGGCTAAGGCAGGTCCCGGGCCCTGATAACAGCTGTTATTGCCGGCAACAATGCTCTTGCGGAATCGGCTGCCTCGTCGGTGATGACCGAGATTCCTGTCAGCTCAGCCCCGCAGGTCCGGACCAGATCAAGGGCAGTGAGCGCCTGGCTCCCGGTTTCTTTCCAGTCATCAACCGGCAGTACCCGGTCCCGGCCCCTGCCGGCTGCCTGCCGGCTGCCTGCCGCCACCTGATCCCGCACTGTGCACGACGGCGGCGGCACGATAACTTGGACCAGTGAGTAATACGGACTTCCTGAACACAGACCCCTTCGCCGCCGCCCGCGCCGCCGCCGACTACATCGCCGAGGAGACCGGCGTGGACCGCCACGACGTCGCCCTGGTTCTGGGCTCCGGCTGGGGGGAAGCCGCGGAGCTGATCGGCGACACAACTGCCACGCTCTCCGCCGACGAGGTTCCCGGCTTCCACGCCCCTGCCGTGGAGGGCCACGTGGGCACCATCCGCTCGGTCCTCACCAGGGAGAGCAAGCGGGCGCTGGTGCTGGGAACCCGCACCCACTACTACGAGGGCAAGGGCGTACGCGCCGTGGTCCACGGCGTACGGACCGCCGCCGCTGCCGGCTGCAGAACACTGGTCCTCACCAACGGATGCGGGGGCCTCAACGAAAGCTGGGCGCCGGGCACTCCGGTACTCATCAAAGATCACATCAACCTCACCGCCGCGTCCCCGCTTGAGGGTGCCACGTTCGTTGACCTGACAGATCTTTACTCCCCCCGGATCCGTGGACTGGCCCGGGAAGTGGATTCCTCACTGGACGAAGGCGTCTACGCACAGTTCACCGGCCCGCACTACGAGACCCCCGCGGAGGTGCAGTACGCCCGGCGGATCGGTGCGGATCTGGTGGGCATGTCCACCGCCCTGGAGGCCATCGCCGGCCGCCACGCCGGCATGGAGGTGTTCGGCATTTCGCTGGTGACCAACCTCGCCGCGGGTATCAGCCCCGTACCGCTCAGCCATCACGAGGTCATCGAATCGGGCCAGGCGGCCGGCCCGCGCATCTCCAAGCTGCTGGCGGAGATCATCGCCAGGCTTTAGCCCCGGTTTCCCGGGTGCTGCGCCCTAGGCGCTCCGGGGCTCCTGCCGGCCCCTGCCTCCGGTCAAATGCCTGACGGTATCTTCGCGGGCTTCCGGAAAATGGCGTTCGATGGACTGGGCGATCCCGGCGATGGTCTGCCGGGAAAGCTCCGTCCGCCACGTGACCTCGGCGTGGCGCATGGTCTGCGAAATGAGGCAGCTGCGCGCGTAATCGGCTTCCATGGAGCCACCGGGGGCGTTCTTGAGGATGCGTTCGCACCGGAAGGCGTCGTCTGGTCCCTCGATGGCCAGAACCACGTCCAGGACGGAAATCCGGTCTGGGCGTCGGGCGAGCTGGAATCCGCCGCGGGGCCCTGAGACGGACGCCAGGATGCCAGCCCGCACCAAGGCCTGGAGCTGCTTGTTCAGGTACGCTGCCGGAAGCTTGTAGAAAGCGGCCAGGCGGGCACTGCTCACCGCCTCCCCTACCGGGGTCCAGGACATATTGACACAACTGTGCAATGCCCATTCAACGCCCTGGCCCATTTTCATAATCGCGACATTACTTGTCCAGAAAAACCGCTGTCAAGGATTGCCGTTCTTTCGGGCGCCTCCGGGGGTGTTCAGGGTCAATGGCGATAGCGTTATGCCCATGACCTCCCCCGATGCCGATTCCCAACTGTTCAGCCAGGCCCGCGAATGGGCAGTCCAAGACCCGGATTCCGTGACGGCCGCTGCCCTGACGGAGCTGCTTCGGCTCTCCGAGGACGGTGTCCCGGCCGCGCAGCAGGAGCTCGCCGACAGCTTCAACGGCACGCTGCAGTTCGGCACCGCCGGACTCCGGGCAGCCCTGGGACCAGGCCCCAACCGGATGAACCGCGTGGTAGTGCGCCGTGCGGCGGCCGGACTGGCGGCATTCCTGCTCGAGGCGGTCGGTGCGGCAGCACCAGGAACGCGGCCGCGCGCCGTCGTCGGCTTCGATGCCCGTTACAACTCGGACATCTTTGCCGAGGAAACTGCGGCAATCTTCACCGCCGCCGGGATCGAAACCTTCCTGATGCCTGCCGCCCTGCCCACTCCCCTGCTGGCTTTTGCTGTCCGGGCGCTCGATTGCGACGGCGGCGTGATGGTCACCGCCAGCCACAACCCTCCGCAGGACAACGGCTACAAGGTCTACCTGGGACGCCACGCCGTGGAGGAAAGCGGCAGGGGCGCGCAGATCGTCGCGCCATACGATGCCCTGATAGCGGCAAAAATCGACGCCGTGGGGTCGCTGGACTCCGTCAGCCTGGCGCCCGCCGGCTGGACCGTCCTGGATCCGTCGATCACGGCAGATTACAGGCGCGCGACGGCGGCACTCGCCGCTCCGTCCGACTTCCCCGCCCGTGACCTCCGGATTGTCCTCACACCCATGCATGGCGTGGGCGGGGAGACCGCGGTGGCTGTGCTGAACGAAGCAGGCTTTGCCGATGTCACGCTCGTCACCGAACAGGCCGAGCCGGACCCGGATTTTCCGACCGTGAGCTTCCCCAACCCGGAAGAACCGGGGGCCCTGGACCTGGCGCTGGAGACGGCGGCCCGTGTGGGCGCGGATATTGTGCTGGCCAACGATCCGGATGCCGACCGCGCAGCGGTGGCCGCCAAGGACCCCGGCACCGGCGCCTGGCGCATGCTCCGGGGCGACGAGGTGGGGGCTCTTCTGGGGGCGCACATCGTGGCCCGCCTTGCGGCCCGCGATGAGGCCAGGGCCGGGGACGAAGCCTCCGGCGTGGAAAAATCCCATGGCGTGTTTGCCAATTCGATTGTTTCCTCGCGGCTGCTCTCGCGGATCGCGGCTGCGTCCGGCTACGCCCATGAGGAAACGCTGACGGGTTTCAAGTGGATTGCACGCGTGCCGGGCCTGCTCTACGGCTATGAGGAAGCGCTGGGCTACTGCGTCGCACCCGAACTGGTCCGGGACAAGGACGGCATCTCGGCCGCCGTCCTTATCGCGGAGCTGGCTGCCACCGCCAAGGCGGGGGGCCAAACGATTTTTGACACCCTGGATGAGCTGTATCTGCGGCACGGCCTCCACGCCAGCGACCAGCTGAGCATCCGGGTGGCCAACCTGGGCCTGCTGGATGCCATGATGAACCGGCTGCGGGTCAGTCCGCCGGATTCCTTCGGCTTGTCCGCCGTCGAAACCCTGGTGGACCTGGCCGAGGGAAGCGAACGTTTGCCGCCCACGGACGGGCTTCTGTATCTGACCCGGGACCTGACCCGCGTCATCATCAGGCCCAGCGGTACCGAGCCCAAGCTCAAGTGCTACCTGGAAGTGATCCGCCCGGTTGAGTCTGCAGCCGAACTGTCAGAGGCCAAGCAAGCAGCCCGCGCAGTCCTGGACCAGGTACTGGACGACGTCCGGGAAGCCCTGGGCCTCTAGGAGCGTGGGTCAGTAGTCGGTCGGGTTTTTAAATCGCCGGGCGATTTTCCGGGCTTCTGGGCCGGTGGCTGGAAGAATCGGGGGGTGAACTCTGATGGCCAGGATGGTTTGTTTGATGAGGCGCTCGTCGAGCGGG
>DATCNU010000184.1:0-13845 GCA_036565085.1 Arthrobacter sp. | reverse complement strand
GTGGCCGGGCAGGATTCCGATTTCACCATCGCTGGTGCGGGCCTTGACCATCTTGGCCGCTCCGGACCACACGAAGTGGTCCGCTGCGACAATCTCAACCTCAAGCTCAGCCATATTACTTGGTCTGTTCCTGGATCTTGGCCCACTGGCGCTCGACATCATCCAGTCCACCGACGTTGAAGAACGCCTGCTCTGCGATGTGGTCGAGGTCGCCGTCGCAGATCGCCGTGAAGCCTTCAACGGTGTCCTTGATGGACACGGTGGAGCCCTCGACGCCGGTGAACTGCTTTGCGGTGTAGGTGTTCTGCGAGAGGAACTGCTGGATGCGGCGTGCACGCGACACGACGATCTTGTCCTCTTCCGAGAGTTCGTCAACGCCAAGGATGGCGATGATGTCCTGGAGTTCCTTGTTCTTCTGCAGGATCTGCTTGACACGGACCGCCGTGTTGTAGTGATCCTTGCCGATGTACTGGGGATCCAGGATTCGGGAGGTGGACGTCAGCGGATCCACAGCCGGGTACAGGCCACGCGATGCGATTTCACGCGAAAGTTCCGTGGTGGCATCGAGGTGCGCAAACGTGGTGGCCGGAGCCGGGTCCGTGTAGTCATCTGCGGGAACGTAGATGGCCTGCATGGACGTGATGGAGTGGCCCTTGGTGGACGTGATGCGCTCCTGGAGGAGACCCATCTCGTCGGCAAGGTTGGGCTGGTAGCCCACAGCCGACGGCATGCGGCCAAGGAGGGTGGAGACCTCCGACCCTGCCTGGGTGAACCGGAAGATGTTGTCGATGAAAAGCAGCACGTCCTGGTTCTGCACGTCGCGGAAGTACTCCGCCATGGTGAGAGCCGAAAGTGCCACGCGCAGACGCGTTCCCGGCGGCTCGTCCATCTGGCCGAATACAAGGGCGGTGTCCTTCAGGACGTTTGCCTCTTCCATTTCGACCCAGAGGTCATTGCCCTCACGGGTACGCTCGCCGACACCGGCGAAGACCGAGGTACCGCCGAAGTTGCGGGCAACACGGGTGATCATTTCCTGGATCAGAACGGTCTTGCCGACACCGGCGCCGCCGAACAGGCCGATCTTTCCACCCTTGATGTACGGGGTGAGAAGGTCGATGACCTTGATGCCCGTTTCCAGCATCTCGGTGGAACCCTCAAGGGTCGCGAAGGCCGGAGGCTTGCGGTGGATCGGCCAGCGTTCGCTGATGTCCAGTTCCGACTCGGCAACATCCAGCGGCTGCCCAAGGACGTTGAAGATGTGGCCCTTGACGCCGTCGCCAACGGGCACGGAGATCGGTGCACCACTGTCAACCACGGAGGTGCCGCGGACAAGTCCGTCAGTTGCCTGCAGGGCGATGGCGCGGACGAGGTTGTCACCCAGGTGCTGGGAGGTCTCGAACGTGATGGTCTTGGTCTCACCGTTGAGGGTAATCTCGGTGGTGAGTGCGTTGTAAATAGACGGGATTGCGTCAGCCGGGAATTCGACGTCGACAACCGGGCCAATAACACGGGCAATACGGCCGGTGGCACCGGACGTTGCGGCTACGTGTTCGGTAGCAGTGGCAGTCATCTCTCTCACTTCACTCAGTAGATGGCGTGGGGTTAAGTTTATCTGTTGTGGTGCAGGTCCAGCTGGAACCGAAATGATGCAGGTCAGGACGCCAGGGCGTCTGCACCGGCAACGATTTCGGAAAGCTCCTGCGTAATTTCAGCCTGACGGGCCGTGTTGCGCAGACGCGTGTACTTCTTGATGAGGTCCGTAGCGTTGTCGCCGGCGGACTTCATCGCACGCTGGCGGGCTGCGAGCTCGGAAGCTGCTGCCTGCAACATGGCGGCGAAGATGCGGGATTCGATGTAGCGCGGAAGCAGTGCATTAAGGACCTGCTCGGCTTCCGGTTCGAATTCGTACAGCGGCAAGAGCTCCGATTCGGAACGGACCTGCTCCTCCACTACTTCGAGCGGGAGAAGACGGATGACCGTCGGCTCCTGGGTGACCATGGACTTGAATCGGGTGTAGACAACATGGATTTCATCCACGCCGCCCTCTTCAAAGTCCGTTGCAAACTCGGCCAGCAGTGTTTCGCCGACTTCGCGGGCGGTACCGAACTCAGGCGCATCAGTGTTCCCGGTCCAGACCCGCGCGTAAGTGCGGTTCCGGAACTCGAAGTATGCCTGCGCCTTGCGGCCGACGAGATAGGTCTTGACTTCCTTGCCTTCAGCATGGAGCAGCTCGTTGAGACCTTCCGCCTGCTTGAGCACACTTGCGGAGTAGGAACCTGCCAGGCCGCGGTCCGAGGTGATTACCAGGACTGCGGCGCGGCGGATCTGGTCCGGCTCAGTGGTCAGCGGGTGGTCGATCTCGGTTTGGCTGGCGACAGCAGAAACGGCGCGCGTGATCGCGTTCGCGTAAGGCAGTGAAGCTGCTACGCGCGCTCGGGCCTTGCCGATGCGCGAGGTAGCGATCAGTTCCATCGCCTTGAAGATCTTGCGCATCGACGAGGTCGAGCTGATCTTCTGGCGGTAGACCCGGATCTGGGCTCCCATACTTATCCTTTCCTAAGATTCCATTGACCGGGGGTGCCGGACCCGTTGGATCCGGCACCCCCGTCCAGCGGAACTAGCGCTTCTGCTTAACGATTTTTTCCTGGTCGACGTCGCCCTCGGAGATGGCGTCGTGCTCCTCGTGGCCTGCGCCTACCAGGCGGTTGTCGCCTTCACCGAAGAAGCCCTTCTTGAAGTCCACGATGGCGGTCTTCAGTGCTTCCGAAGTGTCGTCGTCCAACTTGTTGGTCTGGGCCAGCGTCGTCAGGATCGAAGACTTGTGCTTCAGGTGCTCGAGGAACTCGGACTCGAAGCGCCGTACGTCTTCAACTGGGACGTCGTCGAGGTATCCCTTGGTACCGGCCCAGATGGAAACGACCTGGTCCTCGACCGGGAACGGCGAGTACTGGCCCTGCTTGAGCAGTTCCATCAGGCGGGCACCACGGGTCAGTTGCTGGCGGGAGGCCGCGTCCAGGTCCGAAGCAAACATCGCAAATGCCTGCATGTCGCGGTACTGGGCCAGGTCCAGCTTCAAGGTACCGGAAACCGACTTCATGGACTTGACCTGGGCAGCACCACCAACGCGGGAGACCGAGACGCCCACATCGACGGCAGGGCGCTGGTTGGCGTTGAAGAGGTCCGACTGAAGGAAGATCTGGCCGTCGGTGATCGAGATCACGTTGGTCGGGATGTAGGCCGAGACGTCGTTGGCCTTCGTCTCAACGATCGGCAGGCCGGTCATTGAACCTGCACCCAGTTCGTCGGAAAGCTTGGCACAACGTTCGAGCAAGCGGGAGTGCAAGTAGAAGACATCGCCCGGGTATGCTTCACGGCCCGGCGGACGGCGCAGCAGCAGCGACACTGCACGGTAGGCTTCGGCCTGCTTGGACAGGTCATCGAAGATCACCAGAACGTGCTTGCCGCCGTACATCCAGTGCTGGCCGATGGCCGACCCTGCGTAGGGCGCCAAGTACTTGAAGCCTGCGGGGTCGGAAGCAGGAGACGCCACGATGGTGGTGTACTCGAGTGCTCCGTGGTCCTCAAGGGTCTGCCGGACGGCCGCAATGGTGGAAGCCTTCTGGCCAACACCGACGTATACGCAGCGAACCTGCTTGGTCACGTCCCCGGAAGCCCAGTTGGCCTTCTGGTTGATGATGGTGTCCACGGCGATGGCCGTCTTGCCCGTCTGACGGTCGCCAATGATGAGCTGGCGCTGGCCGCGGCCGATCGGGATCATGGCGTCGATAGCCTTAAGCCCGGTCTGCATCGGCTCGTGGACCGACTTGCGCTGGGTTACGCCGGGTGCCTGAAGCTCAAGCGCACGGGTGGTCTCAGCCTTGATTTCGCCGAGGTCATCGATCGGCTGGCCCAGGGGGTCGACAACGCGTCCAAGGAACGCGTCGCCCACTGGCACCGAAAGGATCTCGCCGGTCCGGTGGACCTCCTGGCCTTCTTCGATTCCGGTGAAGTCACCGAGCACGATGACGCCGATTTCGCGGACGTCAAGGTTCTGGGCCAGGCCCAGTGTGCCGTCTTCAAAGCGAAGCAGCTCGTTCGCCATGACCGAGGGAAGGCCCTCAACACGGGCGATGCCGTCACTTGCGGCGGTCACGCGGCCAACCTCTACGCGCTCAGCGTTTCCGGGTTCGTAGGACGCCGCGAACTCGTTCAACGCAATACGGACGTCGTCGGCGTTGATGGTCAATTCGGCCATCTGCAGTCCCTGCTCTCCTGTTTTCGTGATCATCGTTGCTCACGATGACCGGGGTTTCTATCAATTAAGTTGTGCTGCTCCGGCTAGCCGGCCAGTTGGCGGTGAAGCTGGCCCAGACGGGTGAGGACAGAAGCGTCAAGCACTTCGTCACCCACCTGGACACGGATTCCACCGATCAGCGCAGGATCAACATTCGTGTTGATTTTCAGCTCGCGACCGTACAGGGCATTGAGCCCGGCCTGGAGGCGGCTTTCCTGGGATTCCGCCAAGGGACGGGTGACGCTGACTGTAGCGATCCAGCGCTGCTGCCGTTTGGCTGCCAGCTCGGCGAACCGCGCCACCAGCCTGGTGGGCTTAATGCCACGCGGCTGCGTCACTGCCTGTCCGATGAGGACTTTTGCTTCCTCGCTGGCCCCGGGGACCAGCTTCTCAGCCAGATTGATCTTTGCTGCTGCACTGGCCTGCGGTTCAGACAGAGCACGCTGTGCCTCATGGCTGGAGGCAACGACCCGGTTGAAGGAGAACAAGTCGTTCTCCAACTCCTCCAGGCCGGAGATTCCGGAGGCAGAAACGGCCGACTTGTTTTCAGCAACGGCAATAACGACCGTCGCGGCAAGAGTCTCGAGTGCATCGCCGATATCTCTGGCCGACGCCCAGCGCAAGCTGGCCAGTCCGGCCGCGATTTCTGCAGCCTCAGCGGAGACTTTCCCGCCCACCAGCTGCTTGACCAGCGCCGACTTTTCGTCACCGCTGCGGGACGGGTCAGTCAGGGCGCGGCGCAAGCCAGCCGAGCTGTCCACCGTTCCCAGGATTCCGAAGAGTTCCTTGGCCAACTGCAGCGATGCCATAGGAAGCCTGGCTTCCAGTGCGGCCAGTGCCGTGGTCAGCGATTCGCTCGATACACCTGCCATTATTTAGCTGCACCTGCGTTCTGGGACTCCAGATCTGCCAGGAAGCGGTCAACCACACGTGCTGCACGCTCGTCATCGTCGAGCGCTTCGCCAACGATCCGTCCTGCGAGCGTGGTGGCCAGCGTGCCGACCTCGGACCGCAGGGCAACTACGGCCGCCTGCCGCTCCGATTCGATCTGCACGTGCGCCTGCGCCGTGATGCGGGCAGACTCTGCAGCCGCCTTTTCCTTCAGATCGGCAAGGATCAGGGCACCTTCCGCGCGTGCTTCCTCGCGGATGCGGTTGGCTTCCGCACGGGCATCCGTAAGCTGCTGCTTGTATTCTTCCAGGGCTGCAGATGCTTCTGCCTGCGCCTTTTCAGCCTTGGCAATGCCGCCTTCAATGGCCTCGGCACGCTCTGCGAACGTCTTCTCGAACATCGGGACGACATACTTGACCACGATGAAGAAGAGGACGGCAAAGCCGACGAGGACGACAAACATTTCCCAGGGATTGGGAACGAGGGGGTTGGTGGCCCCTTCAGCGGCGGCTGAGATGATCAGCTGATTCATATTTCACCCGTCCTTATCTACTCGGTTCTGGATGGTCGCTAGGTTCTGAAGGTTTACTTGAGAACGAAAGCGAAGACCAGGCCCAGGATGGCGAGGGCTTCAGTCAGCGCGAGGCCGAGGAATGCGATCGGCTGCAGGACGCGCTGGGCTTCCGGCTGACGTGCCACACCGTTGATGTAGGCGGCGAACACGAGACCCACACCGATACCACCGCCGATTGCCGAGAGGCCATAGCCGATGAGGTTGAGGGAGCCGTTGATGGAGCCTTCCATTTTTCTTCCTTTCAAGATGCCATCTCTGTGGCAGGTTGTTTGGGTTGCTTCATCCCTGTGAGGGGAAGTTTGTGGGTGCCTAGTGGCTGTCCGCGTGCAGGGCGCCTTCGATGTAGATGGCGGTCAACAGCGTAAAGACGTACGCCTGCAGGGCCATGATCAGCGCCTCGAGCATGTACATCGCGACGGAGCCTCCCAGGACCAGCACCGAGGCGCCCTTGAGCAGGACGTTTTCCTGCATGACAAGGAACTCGATGCCCGATCCGGCGATCATCACAATCAGGTGCCCGGCCAGCATGGTGGCAAACAGACGGAGGCTGTGCGTGACAGGCCGGACCAGGAAGTTCGAGATGATCTCGATGGGGATCACGATCGGCAGGATGTAGAGCGGGACGCCCGAGGGTACCGTGGCGAGCTTGAAGTACTTGATGCCGTTCTTCTTGATGCCGATCGCAATCCAGGTGACATAAACGATCCCGGCGAGCACGTAGGCGCCGCCGACGTGCGAGAAGCTCGGAAGCTGGATCACCGGGATGGCGCCGTAAATGTTGTTCACGAGGATAAAGAAGAAAAGGCTGAACAACAGCGGGACGTACTTCATGAAGTCCTTGCCGCCGATAATGTCCTTGGCAATGCTGTTGCGCACGAAGCCATAAGCCATTTCACCAGCGAACTGGAGCTTGCCGGGGACAAGCTGCTGCTTCCGTGCAGCTAACAGAAAGAATGTGGCGATAATGACGACTGACAGGATGACCAGCAGCATCTGCTTGGAGAATCCGTCCGCCACCCCCCACGGCAGGATAGCCGGCAGGTGCAATTGTTCAATTCCGGGAGGATTGAACTCTCCTGAATCTTGGGCCGGGAGCGCAAGCGCGATCAACGCGTTTCCTCTCTGCAGTGTCCATCATTGGGCGTTGGTTGGGGATCCGCGGATTTGCGCTCCGCTGTTCCCCATGTGAAATTATTTGGCATTAGTGTTTCCGTCCGCAGACGGGCCGCTGTCTGCGCCGCTCTCACCGGTGGTGTCTTTTAGACTGGTAAGGCCGTGCATGTGGGAAAGATAAAATCCTCCAACAGCTCCAAGCAGAGCGCCTGCGAGCACGATCCAGCGGGTTCCCCACAGATTATCCAGACCCCACCCTATCAAACTCCAGACGATGATTCCGCCAATGATGTAGCTGAAGACTGCCATTCCGGCGTTGTATCCGCCGTCGCTGTTTTCCGCCGACACACCTGGTGCGGAGCCCATCGATACGGAGCCGCGGGGCCTGATTTTGGGTGTCCTTTTTCGCTCAGACATCGTGCGGTTCCCTTGCTTCCGGATCGTTGTAAATCTGGAGGCGGGCTTTGCTGAAACCATAGATCTCAGCGGCCTGCCACAGAACGACCGTGGCAACCGCACCGATCAGGAACCATCGGCCGTGAAGCCACGCAGGTGCCCCAACCACGAAGAGCACCACAGCGAAACCCACGACCTTGACGAAGTAGGTCGCCACGAACATGCCGATGGCCCCGGAAGGGTTGTTGCGACCGATGAAGTGACCGACCAGCAGGCTGATCGCAAAGAAGAGCATCACCAGCAGGCCGCCGAATGTGCTGGACAGGATCCCCTCGGGCCCGTTCATGATCACGGCCGGAACCCCGGTCAGGACCATTGCCCCCGCACCCGCAACTGAACTAAGCAGCAGGAGGCGGAGCCACAAAGACCGGGTGGGACCGGAAACGCCAACAGGTCCGTTGCCGGACGCAGGTCCGGAGTCGGCGTTGGAGGTCATGTGATCCCAATCGTCGGTGCCTGGGGAGGGCGGGTTGAGGGGCAGCTGTGGCTGCCCCTCAATTCTACACGAGATAGAAATATTTCCGAAAGCGGTTACGTGATGGGCTGGTCACTTCTGCGGCTCAGGTAAGGCCACGCCGTGACGAGCCCCATCATCAAGGTGGCAAACAGGTCCAATGCCAGCACGATCTGCCAGGGGAAGACCGCGAAGGCCAGTCCGCCGAACGCCAGGACGCAGGTCCAGAGGTACATCAGGATCACGGCCGTCCGGTGCGAGTAGCCGATGTCCAGCAGTTTGTGATGGAGGTGGCCGCGGTCGGCGGACCAGGGTGATCGGCCGCGGGCTGTCCTGCGGACCACGGCCAGGCCCAGGTCCAGGAGGGGAAGGAAGAGCACGGCGAAAGGCAGCAGGATGGGAATGACGGTGGAAATACCATTGGCGCGGTCATAGAGCCCCGAAGAGATCTGTCCCGTGGCCACCACGCCGGCGGAGGCCATCAGCAGCCCGATCAGCATGGCCCCGGAATCCCCCATGAAGATCTTCGACGGGAACCAGTTGTGCGGCAGGAAGCCCACGCAGCTGCCCACCACAAGGGCTGTCAGGAGGGTGGCCAGGTCCGAGTAGTCGGTCAGGATCGCATTACGGTGCACCCAGTAGGCCGTCAGGAAGAATGCCGCCCCGCCGATGATGGCCACGCCCGCGGCCAGGCCATCGAGGCCGTCAATGAAGTTGAAGGCGTTCATGGTGGTGACGATGAGCCCGGCAGTCAGCACAACGCTGACCGTGTGGTTCTCAATGTGGATGGGTTCCGGAACAAACGGAACGATCGTCATGCGCACCCCCCAGATGGCCACGACGAACGCCGCTGCGCTCTGGCCGATCAGCTTGACCCACCAGCGGAGATCCAGCAGGTCGTCCGCCAAGCCGACGAGGACTATGACGAGGGCTCCCGCCAGCACCCCCCACGGCGAGAAGTTTCCGCGGAAAATGTCCTTGACGAAGAACGACTGGCTGGCGACAACCAGCGCTGCCAGGAATCCGCAGAATATCCCCACCCCGCCCAGCCGGGACACCGGAGTTGAATGCATGTCCCTGCTCCGGATCGGGAGGAAAAGTTCCAGCCGGTTTCCGACGAGCCGCGCGCCCCACGTTGCGCTGTAGGAAACCACCGCCGCCGTCAGTGCCATGAGCATGTACATGATCATGGGGCTGGAACCTTCCCGTCCGGGGTGGCGGCAGAGTATGGATCAGGGGCGTCCCGCTGCAGGGTGCTGGCTGCGGGGGCCGATAGTTGGTGTGGGCTCACTTGCCGGGAATCTGTCTTTCGATAAATGAAACTTCTCCGTCGCCGAGCGCGCAGCAGGCAGTACGTTTTCTCTTGTACGCAGTGCCTTACATGGCTGTATTACAGTGGACTCTAGTCAAGATACTAGCGCCAACGGCTCCATGGCTTCGCGCCACACGGCGCATTGCGAGCGGGGAATCCCCTGAAGGCCATGCTGAAAGGAACCCCATGCCGATCCGCGTTGCAGTTGCCGCCGTGACGTTTAACCGTCACAAAGAACTGGCCGTCCTGCTGAACTCCATCAACGCCCAGTCCGCCCCGGTTGACAGCATTTGCCTTGTTGACAGTGGCACGGAGCCCGCCCGGGAAGTCGCCGGGCAGCATGCCAACGTTGACTACATTCGTTCCGAGGCCAACCTCGGCGGCGCCGGTGGCTTTGCCCTGGCCGCGCTTAAGGCGGTGGCCAGCGGCGCAGACTGGATCTGGATGATGGACGACGACGCGGAGCCGGCAGACCCTGAATGCCTGGCAACACTGCTGCGCGAAGCGGAGGCCCGCGGCCTGGAGGCGGTGGTCCCCCTGGTGGTGGCGCCCGGCCACCCCGACCGGCTTTCCTTTTTCTTCCGCCTCGACGGAAAAGTCACCCACGACCGCTCCGAACTGGAGAAAGTCGGTTTCCTTCCGGACGACGGGCACTTCTTTAACGGTGCGCTGATCCGTTCCGACGTATTTTTCAAGGTGGGCCTTCCCGACATGCGCCTTTTCATCCGGGGTGACGAAGTCGACTTCACCATCAGGCTCCGCAAGGCGGGGATCAGGTTCGGCACCGTGACGACAACCGCCATCACCCACCCGCATGCCTTCTCTGAGACCCAACACGTCTTTGGCGCCCGCTGGCATGTGATCGTGCCCGAATCGTCGTTCAAGCGCTACTACTATTACCGCAACCGCGGCTACCTCATCCGGCGCTATTTCCGGGTCCGGTCCTTCGTCGCGGACGTCGGCGGCTACCTGGGATACTTCCTCCAGCGCCGCGATCTCCCCGGCCTGCTTGCCTGGGCCAGGTCCTTCACCATGGGCCTGCGGGCCAAGGGCTTCGCTCCGCTGGAGGACCAGAAGTTCTAGCGCCGCTGGAAGCGGCGGCGGGCCAGCAGCCAGAGCAGGACCCAGGGCTCGGCAAAAACCCGGTATGCGACCCTTCGGGGATGCAGCAGCAGCCGCCAGGCCCACTCAAGTCCGAGCCTCCCCAGCCACCGGGGGGCCAGCTTCTGGATGCCGGCCAGCTGCTCGATGGCGCCGCCGACGGTGCAGTAGATGGCCGGCGGAAGCACGCCCAGTTGGCGCTGGAGCACGGATTCCTGCAACGGCATGCCCAGGCCCAGCAGCACCAGCTGCGGGCGCAGCTCCTCAAGCCAGGCCACCGCCGCTTCTTCGACGTCGGGGTTCCAGTTTTCACCGGGCAGGCCGGCCACCGTTGCGGACGGCACGATCTTTTCGAGCCGGCGGACCGCCCTGGCGTTCGCCTCCGCCCCTGCACCGACGATGGCGATCCGTTCCAGGCCGCGTATCAGGCCCAGTGCCGGAATCCAGTCTGTGGATCCCAGCCTGTATTCCATGACCGGTCCCGCCGAAACGCCCGACCTGCTCCACAGCCACAGCACGGGCGCCCCGTCCAGGAGCACCACGTCACTTTGTTCATACAGCTCCCGGAATCCGGCATCGGAATGCGTGAGCGTAACGCTGTGAAGGTTATGTCCGACGACGGTCCGCAGGCTCCCGTCGGCGATGAACCCCTCCAGTACGTCAATCAGCTCGGGCACCCTCAGCGGCGTGGCGTCGACGCCCAGGACGGGAATGTGGTGCCGGGTCAACGTCATCCGGCACCCGGTTCGCTCAAGGGAACGGACTGTTCCTGAGTTGACGGAAGTTCAATTCCCGCATCCGGATCGGCCGGTTCCACCGCCGCTTCAGCAGCCGGTTCCGCAGCGGTTTCGGCGTCCGGTCCGGCGGCCGTGGGCACCTCGCCCAGTCCCAGGACGCCCGGCACATGTTCGCGCAGCTGATAGAGGGTCACTGCGCCGTTGCGGACCACGCGGAGGAGAGAACCGGTGGCGTCGACGATCGTGGACGGCACCGCGTCCGCGCCTCCACGCGGGCGGAAACCGCCTTCGAGGTAGACCTCAACCGATTCCGCGAGCTGCGCGCGCGCTTCCCCGGCGGTCTGCGCCGGCGCCTGTCCTGTCCTGTTTGCCGACGACACCGCCAATGGTCCCGTGAGGGTGAGCAGTTCCTGCGCCACTTCGTCCGCCGGCATGCGCAGGGCAACCGTTCCCCTGGTCTCGCCGAGGTCCCAGTCCAGCGAGGGCTGCGCATGCAGGATGAGCGTCAGCCCGCCGGGCCAAAAGGCCTCCGCAAGCTTCCGGGCGTCGGCTGAAACATCGGTGGCCAGTCCGTCCAAGGCGTTGAGCCGAGGGATGAGCACCGGCGGGGGCATGGTGCGGCTGCGGCCCTTGGACACCAGCAGCATGGTGACGGCTTGTGGTGAAAAGGCATCTGCGGCAATCCCGTACACCGTATCGGTCGGGAACACCACGCACTTCTTTTCGCTGATGGCGCGCTGTGCGTGTTCCAGTCCCAGGGCGCGCTGATCGTCGGACGTGCAGTCGTAGGTTGTGCTCACTGGCCTATTCTTTCATCACTCGTGGTCCGGACCGGCAAGCACGGCACTGGTGGCGCGTTCCTTGCCGTTGAGGTCCAGATGGATGGAGATTCCGGTCCACACCCCGGCCCGCCTCATCATGGCGGCGATCCACTGCGCCTGGACTTCAGCGTGTTCCATCACGAAATAGCCGCCGGGCGCCAGGAGGCGCGCCGCCGAGGCCGCAGCCGCCGTCGGAAGTTCCATCCCGTCGGCTCCCCCGCCGTACAGTGCCTCCGGCGGATCATGCAGAGCCACTTCGGGCTCGTTCGGGACAGCTTCCGCCGGGATGTACGGCGGATTGGACACGACGACGTCGAACGTTCCGTTGAGTTCCGGAAACGCGTTCCGCAGATCCCCCAGCACAAGATGAACGCCCAGGGGCGCCAGGTTTTTTGCCGCCCAGGCGTGGGCGAAGGGGCTGAACTCCACCGCATGGACTTCGGCGCCGGGCACTTCGTGGGCGATTGAACCGGCAATCGCTCCGGAACCTGTGCCCAAATCCGCAATCCGGGGGCGGGCCATCCCTTTAACATGGTCGATGACGAGCTGCACCACAGACTCCGTCTCGGGACGCGGGATAAACACGCCCGGCCCGACCGCGAGCTCGAGGTAGCGGAAATGCGCCGCCCCGGTGATGTGTTGCAGCGGAATGCGCCGGGCCCGTTCGGCAACGAGCTCGGCGTAGCCCTCCGGCGCCGGCGCATCGCCCAGCATCAGGGCCCGCAGCCTGCCCAGGCCGACTCCCAGCAGGTGGTCGGCCAGCAGCTCGGCATCGACCCGCGGGCTGGGAACCCCGGCGTCCTGCAGGATGGCGGTTGCCTCGCTGACGGCTGCGGCAAGGGACCGGCCCGACCTGGTTGTCATCTGATCCGGCGTCTATTCGCCGATGGCGTCCAGGCGTGCCTGTTCGTCCATCTCGATGGCGGACTGGATCACCGGTTCGAGGTCGCCGTTCATGACCTGGTCCAGGTTGTACGCCTTGTATCCGGTGCGGTGGTCGGCGATCCTGTTTTCCGGGTAGTTGTAGGTGCGGATGCGCTCGGAGCGGTCCATGGTGCGGATCTGGGACTTACGCTGGGCCGAGTTCTCCGCGTCAATCTGCTCCTGCTGGTGTGCCAGGATGCGGGCCCGCAGGACGCGCATGCCCGCTTCCCGGTTCTGCAGCTGGGACTTTTCGTTCTGCATGGCCACCACGATCCCGGTGGGAAGGTGCGTGATGCGCACCGCGGAGTCCGTGGTGTTAACGGATTGTCCGCCGGGCCCCGAGGACCGGTATACGTCGATCTTGAGATCGTTCTGGTTGATCTCGAGCTCTTCCGGCTCATCAACTTCGGGGAGCACCAGCACGCCGGCAGCCGACGTGTGGATGCGGCCCTGGGATTCAGTGACAGGAACCCGCTGCACCCGGTGTACGCCGCCTTCGAACTTCAGCCGCGCGTAAACGCCTTCGGCGGGGTCGTTGGAGTTGCCCTTGACGGCCATCTGCACATCCTTGTACCCGCCCAGGTCCGATTCGGTGGCTGAAATGAGTTCAGTCTTCCAGCCGCGTGATTCCGCATACCGGGTGTACATCCGAAGCAGGTCGCCGGCGAACAGGGCCGCTTCGTCGCCGCCTTCTCCGCCCTTGACCTCAAGGATCACATTGCGTGCGTCGTCGGGGTCACGGGGAATCAGCAGCCGGCGCAGCTTGGCCGATGCCTGCTCCAGGGCCGCCTCCAGCTCAGGCACCTCAGCAGCGAACTCAGGGTCCTCCCCCGCCATCTCCTTGGCGGCAGCGAGGTCATCGCGGATGGCCTCCCACTTGTGATAGGCGTCCACAATGCCGTTGAGCTGCGCAGACCGCCGCCCCAGTTTCCGCGCCAGCCGCTGGTCAGCATAAACAGCAGGATCACCCAGCTGCGCCTGAATGGCATCATGCTCATCAAGCAGGCTTTGTACGGACTCAAACATTTAAAACCTCTTTCGACTTGTACAAGTCTAGTGACGCACACAGCGGCAGGTGACGTGCGGCCGTCGTCGCATATTTTTGCCGGCCAGGGAGTGGCATCGGGCCCGTCGGAGCGTTGGGGCTGACGTACGCAGTATGTCGGCC
>DATCNU010000183.1:0-2742 GCA_036565085.1 Arthrobacter sp. | reverse complement strand
GGCGCGCAGAACCTCCTGGTCCCCATGGTGAACTCCGCCGCCGAAGCCGAAGCCGCCGTGGCCGCCACCCGCTACCCTCCGCAGGGCGTCCGCGGCGTCGGCTCGGCCCTCGCCCGCGCCGCACGCTGGAACCGGATCCCGGATTACCTTGCCCGGGCCAACGAGACCATCAGCGTCACCGTCCAGATCGAATCCACCGCCGCGGTGGACGCGGTCGAAGACATCCTGAAAGTCGACGGCGTGGACGCCATCTTCCTCGGCCCCTCCGACCTCGCCGCTTCCATGGGCCTGCTCGGACAGCAGGAACACGCCCAGGTGCGCGCCGCCGTCGAACACTGCCTCAAAGCAGCCGCGACGGCCGGTAAACCCGCCGGCGTCAACGCCTTCAACCCCGCCACCGCCCGCCACTACCTGGCCAGCGGCGCAACCTTCATCCTGGTGGGCGCCGACGTCGCCATCCTTGCCCGCGGCTCCGAGTCACTGGCCGCCGAGTACATACGCCAGGCAGGCACAGACCATCCGGCAGGCTACTAACCCATGGCGGGCGCCACAGCCGTCCGCGCACTGAACTGGCGGCGCGCCCAGCGGGCCAGTTTCTTGCCCTTGCCCTTCCAGAAGTTGTCCTCGTCCTTGTCATGGTGCAGCCGGAAGACGATCGCCACCATCACGAACACGCCCATGGCAACGTCCGTCCAGGACGAGAAGACGGCGTCGACCAGGACACTCACACCCATCGCAATCACCGACGGAACCGCCAGCGTCCTGAACACCGTGCTGGCCAGGTACCGGCGGTGCGACCGTGGCACGGACAGTGCCCGGACCATGTCGAAGCACATGCAAACCACTACCAGCGTCTGCCCCAAGGCCAACATGCCCTGCCCCGGCACTGAGCCCGCGAACATGGCAACCCCTGCCATCCCGTCGCTCACCGGACACACCCCCCATCCGCAGCACAGGAAACGGACCGCGGACCAACGCAGGAACCAACCATGCAAAACACCCCCAGAGACTTGAAACCACGCTGTGAGACTCAGCTGTAGCTCCATTCAAGACACCGCCGGGGGGCCCGTCACGAGTAGCGGGTACTCTATTCCGGGGGTCGCCGGGCCGGGCGGATACTCGCTCCCTACTCGCCCAGCGCCCTGTCCTTCAACACCCTGTCCTTCAACACCCTGTCCTCCAACACCCTGTCCTCCAATGCCCTGGGCCGCCAGATCACCACAGCCTGCGACCGGGCGCGGGGACGCTGGCCGCGGGCCAGGCTCACGACGTCGCCGGCAGCACCGGCGGCAAAGATCCGCGAGTCAAGGGGGTTGCGACGCCGGCCCAGCTCCTCCGTCAGCTCGCCCACCCTGCGCTGGAGGGCAGCCACCTGGTTCTCCAGGTCGAGGATCCGCTTGATGCCTTCGAGCGAGACACCTTCGTGGGACAGCCGCTGCACTTCCCTCAGCATGTTGACGTCCCGCTGCGAGTAGCGGCGGGACTTGCCGGGCGCGCGGCTGGGCGAGACTATGCCCAGCCGGTCATACTGCCGAAGCGTCTGCGGGTGCATGTCAGCAAGTTCTGCCGCCACGGAAATGACGAAGATCGGCTGTTCAGCACTGATGTCCACGGTGTCCCCGCTTTGCTAGAGCCGGGCCTTGACGGCCAGGCCGGCACGGACGTCTGCGTCGGCGGTAGCGGCGGCGAAAGCCTTCACGGCCTCCTCGGCTTCCTTGTTCAGGTTCCTTGGAACCGCGACGTCGATTGTCACCAGCAGGTCACCTGTCCCTTTGGACGTCTTGACGCCGTGGCCTTTGACCCTGAGGGTACGGCCGGAGGGCGTGCCGGCAGGGACACGGACCCGGACCTTCTCACCGTCAATGGTGGGGACCTCGATGTCGGCGCCCAGGGCCGCTTCCGGGAAGGTCACAGGAACGTGAACGCGGAGGTTGTCGCCGTCCCGCGTGTAGAAATCATGGGGTTTGACCGAGACGGATACCACAAGGTCGCCGTTGCCTGCGGGGCCGGGCTGGCCCTTGCCACGGACGCGGACCTTCTGGCCGTCCTTGATGCCGGCAGGCACCCGGACATCAATGACCTCGCCGCTGGCCTCGCGCAGGCCAATGGTGGTGCCGCGGATGGATCCGGCGAAGGTAATGGTGGTGGAAGCGGTACGGTCAGCACCCTTTTGCGGTGCGCGCTGGAAGCCCGGCTGGCCACCGAAGCCGCCGCCGAACAGGTCGGCGAACTCGGGCGGGATACCGCCGGATGTGCTGAAGCCGCCCGCGTGGCGTCCGGTGCTTCCCGTAAACAGGCCACCGAACATGTCCTCGAAGCCGCCGTTGGCTGCACCGCCGCCGCCGGGAGCGAACCGCGCCCCGCCGCCCATCGCACGGATGGCGTCATACTGCTGGCGCTCCTCCGGGTCTGAGAGCACGGAATAGGCCTCGGAGATGTCCTTGAACTTCTTCTCGGACGCGGTGTTCCCTGCGTTGGTGTCCGGGTGGTGCTGGCGTGCGAGCTTCCGGTATGCCTTCTTGATGTCGGCGTCGGAAGCGTCCTTGGCGATACCAAGGATCGCGTAAAAGTCCTTGTCCACCCAATCCTGGCTAGCCAATGGCGTTTCCTTTCAACTGTACAAAAGACTTAAGGCGAGATTACCTCCCCGCCGGAGCGGATGAGGGGGCCCGGGAGTGGCATCGGGCCTGCCGGAGCGTGGTGGCTTCGGTCCGTAGGACCAAAGCCACCACGCGTAGGGGC
>DATCNU010000182.1:0-3459 GCA_036565085.1 Arthrobacter sp. | reverse complement strand
CCCTCGTACGAGTATCTGGCCCACAAGACGTGCTTGTCTCAACGCTCCCTGGTGGCCGCTATCAAGGAACTGGTCGAGCTGGGGTTGGTGGTGTGCGAGCGGAACCACCACCAGGACGGCTCGCGGGCGGCGAACCTGTTTTTCCTGCTTCTGGAGAACATGAAGCATGCGTCGCCGGCGTGGCGGGGTGCGGTGTCCACAAAGGAACGCAAGGCTCAAGCCGAGCGATTCCGCAAGGAAGCGTTAGCGAACCTGACCGAGCAAGTTCCGCATGAAACCAGTAGTGCAGAATCTGCACTTAGGCCCGATGAGGGGCCTGCAGGTGAGCCTGCCTTGGAGGAAACCAGTGGGCAAGTTCCGCAAGAAACCAGTAGTGCAGAATCTGCACTTAGGCCCACGGGGCAGGGCAAAAACCCCGGAAAACCAGTAGTGCAGAATCTGCACTTAGGCTCCACCAAAGTGCAAAATACGTCGGACCTAAGTGCAAATTGTGTAAACGTCTCCTTTAAGGAACCTCATGATGACTTAAGTCATCATCATCAGTCCGGGCGCGAAACGGCACCTGCCGCTGAGGTCGTTCCGGTGACGGTGATTGATGATGAGCCTGCGAAGCATCGGGGAGTGGACTTGGCCGGGCTCAAGCACCGGCTGGAGCCGGTCCTTGGCCCGTGCCGGTCCGAGAAGCTGGTCTGGGTCATCGATGAGGCGCTGTCCAGGGCGACGGCGAAGGTTTCAAATCCGACGGCGTTCATCGTCAAGTGCGTTCTCAATGACCCGGACCGGTTCGCACCAGCCCCTGCCGGTTCCGGACCAGCGGCGCCCGCTGCCGGCGGCGCAACGGCTGCTGCCGGGTTCGCCGTGGTGACGCGGTCCAGGGCCTTGCTGGGACCGGGCGATACCCCGTGTACGAAACCGGATCATGGCCAGTACGCGGCGGATCACTGCCCGGCGTGCCGGACGGAAAACCTTGTCGCCGAAACGGCTTTGGAGCCGGCACCGATGAGCGGGGACGAGCTGGCGGCGTGGCGGGCCGAGAGGGCCGCGAAGCGCAGCGGGCCGCGGGTTCTTGAGCGTCCACGCACGGTCTCCGGCGGTGTTCAGGTCTGATGTCGGCTGGTCAGGGCAGGGGAATCACTGGCATGGAGACGCGAATCGCGGAGGCTGTCATGCATCCGAAGACGCGGGGCGCTGTGTGGAACATTCTGGCCGGTTTCGGGCTGGGGCAGGATGTGGACGACGTCGTGGCGGACACGGCGGAGTCGGCGTTGAAGGCCTCTGGTTCGTTTGATCCGGAGCTGGGGCATGTGCAGGGCTGGGTGCTGACGATCGCCAAGCGCCGGGCCTATGACCACGCGAAACGGGCCGGGGCCAAAGGCCGGCTGCAGGGCCGGCTGAAGGGTGAATCCGACGGGCCTGACCCGGCGTTGAATCTCGTGGAGGATGACTTCGCCCAAGAGGTTGTCGAGCGGTTGGCGGCCAGTGCGGAGTCCCGGCAGATCCTGGCTTTGACGGAGAAGCTGGTGGCTAATCCGGATTCGTTCCGCCGGGTCGCGGCGTTGTGGATGGTCTACCAGGGCAGCGTGCCGAAAGCCTCTGCGGCGCTGGGCATCTCGCAGGAGGCGCTCCGGGATTCCCGCCGGGAAGTCGTCCGGTGCGCCCACGTCGTCCGCAAGGCCGTGGCAGCCCGGTCCGCCGGGGACCCCGTGACCGTCGGGACGCTGCTGGGGTGTCTGCCGGTGGAGGGCAACGAGGACGGTTCGTGGGCGCGTGCGTTGTCCGTCGCTGTGGTCCGTGCCGGCGGGTTCGGGAAGGTCACTGCCGCATCGATGGCGGAGGTGACCGGGTACTCGCTGAACACCTGCCGGCAGTACGTCGTCGAGGCGCACTGGCTCCTGCAGGTC
Organism: Arthrobacter sp.; assembly: GCA_036565085.1. Taxonomy (GTDB): domain Bacteria; phylum Actinomycetota; class Actinomycetes; order Actinomycetales; family Micrococcaceae; genus Arthrobacter. The sequence goes on along the minus strand of DATCNU010000182.1, from coordinate 1,558 downwards.
GCCCGGACCGTCCTGGAAGGTGTTGAGACAGCTTGAGCGGGTCCGGAAGCGAACCACCAGTGACAACACCGGCAACAGGCAACGGGGAGAGCATGACTTTCAACATGGACGGCACCGGACGGCAGGAGGACGGATTCAGTCCCGGGCAGCGTGCGCAGCTTCAGGAGATGATGTCCGCCCAGCGTGCGCAGTTGGAGGAGATGATGTCCGCCAAGCAGCCGGGCAAGCGTGAACAGAAGCGTCTGGCCCGGCGTGCGGCGCGTCAGAGGATCCTCGGGGCCATGCAAGACACGGTGGACGCCGCGGCGCCGCAGGATGGTGCCACGGGCTTTGACCGGACAACAGTCAGGGGCAGGGCGGCGGCGTGGTTTTCACGCAGTGCCCTGACACGGGCCGTGCTGGGTATCGCGGTGATCGCCGTCATTTTGACGTGGTGCGTTGTGGTGTTGGGCGGCAACCGATGAAGATGCTTAGCCGGGCCGGGGGCGCGTTCTTCATCACGATCCTGTTCGCGGCGTCGCTGCTGGTCGCTGTCGTCCTCGGCGCGGTATCCGGCGGGAGGGCTGGCGCCTCGACGGACCCGTCCTCGTGCGTGGCACCTCTGCCCGGGGCCGGCCTGGCCGCCGGTAAGATCCCTGCGGAGTACGTCGACGCGATCAGCGAAGCCGCGAAGGCCTCGGGTATCCCGGCGCCGATCCTTGCCGGGCAGCTGCGGCAGGAAAGCAACTTCAACCCCAAAGCCGTCTCCCATGCCGGAGCCCGCGGCATCGCCCAGTTCAAGCCGGGCACCTGGGCGAGCTACGGACAGGGAAAAGACCCGTCCGACCCGCAGGCCGGTATCAGCGCCCAGGGGAAGTTCATGGGGGAGCTGCTGAAGCAGGCGAAGGCCTCAGGGTTCGCCGGGGATCCGGTGGATCTTGCCCTGGCCGGCTACAACGCGGGCTGGGGCGGGGTGACCGCTGTCGGCGGGATCCCGGACAACGGCGAAACCGCCCAGTATGTGACACGGATCAGGCAGTTCGCGAACGAGTTCGCGGCCAAGGACGGCACGGACGCAGTCACCGCCAGCGAGAAGGGATCGGGGGAATGTGATCTTGCGACCGGCACGTCCAGCGGGAATGATGACTACCCCTTCAAGGACCTGCCGCACTGCATCCTGAACGCCAATGGCGGCTACGCGGGCTGCCCGGCGGGGTCCCAATCGGAGTTCAACGCCTTCCACGGTGAGTGCGTGGACTTTGTGATGTGGCGGCTGAACCAGCAGTTCGGTGTGGTCAAAGCGCCGTGGAAGATCATGAACGGCAACTTCCGTCCGGACGGCGGCGTCCTGGGTGATGCGCGTGACTACAGGGCCGCATGGGAGAACAAGGGCTGGCCGGTGGATAAGACACCCACCGTCGGGGCCGTGGTCTGGTATGGGCCCTCGAACGCGAATGCCTCCTCGGCAGGCTACGGGCACGTTGCCATTGTGAAGGAAGTCCTCAAGGACGGGTCCTTCATCGAGGAAGGCTATAACTTCGGGTTCCCGCCGGACGATCACAAGTACTACACGATCAAA
>DATCNU010000181.1:0-8000 GCA_036565085.1 Arthrobacter sp. | reverse complement strand
CCTTGGCGCGCGCGAACTTCTCCGGGGTGTCCGTGAGCAGTGTCATCAGCGGCTCACCGGAGCGGACCAGGGCTCCCGGCTTGGCGTGCATGCGGATACCGGCACCTGCCTGGACGGCGTCCTCCTTGCGGGCACGCCCGGCGCCAAGACGCCACGCCGCGACGCCCACCGCTAAAGCATCGAGCTCAACAAGGACACCGTCCGCCGGCGCGTAAATGACCTCGGATTCCTTGGCCACCGGCAGCTTGGCCCGCGGATCGCCGCCCTGCGCTTCGATCATCCGGTTCCACACATCCATGGCCCGGCCATCCTTCAAGGCCGCGCGGGGATCGGCGTCGTGGACGCCCGCGCACGCCAGCATCTCTTCGGCCAGCCGGACGGTGAGTTCGACGACGTCCTCCGGACCTCCGCCGGCCAGGACTTCCACAGACTCCTCCACTTCGATCGCGTTGCCGGCGGTGAGACCGAGCGGGGTGCTCATGTTGGTCAGCAGTGCCACGGTGTTGACTCCCGCGTCCTTGCCCAGCGCCACCATGGTCTCGGCCAGTTCGCGCGCCCGGGCTTCATCCTTCATAAACGCTCCGCTGCCCACCTTGACATCCAGGACCAGGGAGCCCGTGCCTTCGGCGATTTTCTTGCTCATGATCGAGGACGCTATGAGCGGGATGGCCTCCACAGTGCCGGTGACGTCACGCAGTGCGTAGAGTTTCTTGTCCGCCGGCGCCAGCCCTGCCCCGGCCGCGCAGATTACGGCGCCAACGTCCTGGAGCTGCGCCATCATTTCGTCGTTGCTCAGGGCTGCCCGCCAGCCGGGGATCGATTCGAGCTTGTCCAGGGTGCCCCCGGTGTGGCCAAGTCCGCGGCCCGACAGCTGCGGCACAGCCACTCCGAACACTGCCACCAGGGGCGCCAACGGCAGCGTGATCTTGTCCCCCACGCCCCCGGTGGAATGCTTGTCGCTGGTAGCCTTCACACCGCCGTCGGACCGCCGGAGGCCGCTGAAGTCCATCCGTTCCCCCGAGGCGATCATGGCCGCGGTCCAGCGTGAAATTTCGGCCCGGCCCATGCCGTTGAGAAGGATGGCCATGTTCAACGCAGCCATCTGTTCCTCGGCGATGACCCCGCGGGTATACGCATCAATGGTCCAGTCGATCTGCTCGGGACTCAGGACGCCCCGGTCCCGCTTGGTGCGGATGATGTCGACGGCGTCGAATGCTTCAGTTGCCTGTGCCACTGGAGTCCTCCAGGTTTTGGGGACCAAATGCGTCGGGCAGCACCTGGTCCATGGTTTTGATGCCTTGGGTGGTCATGAGCTCCATGTCAGGGGCGCGGAATTCGTAGAGAAGCTGGCGGCAGCGTCCACACGGCATCAGCACGTTTCCTGCGGAGTCCACGCAGTAGAAGGCGCGCAGCAGTCCGCCGCCGGTCATGTGCAGGTTTCCCACCAGGGCGCATTCAGCGCAGAGCGTCAGACCGTAGCTGGCGTTCTCCACGTTGCAGCCGCTGACCAGCCGCCCGTCCGCGGTGAAGGCCGCGGCGCCCACCGGGAAGTTCGAATACGGGGCATAGGCCTTTGTCATGGCGTCGACGGCCGCGGCCTCCAGGGCCTGCCAGTCGACGGTGGATGAAACTACATCTTGATCCATGGCCGTCACCCCTTGACGTACGGGATGCCGCTGGCCGCCGGCGGACGGGACCGGCCCACGAGCCCGGCCACGGCCAGCACGGTCACCAGGTAGGGAAGCATGGCCATGAACTGGCTTGGCACGGGGGTTCCGATGATCGTGACGATGCTCTGCAGGTTGTCCGCGAAACCGAACAGCAGTGCCGCGAAGAACGCGCCGATGGGGTTCCAGCGCCCGAAGATCAGGGCGGCCAGGGCAATGAAGCCTCGTCCCCCGGAGATCTCCTTGGTGAAGCTGTCGATGGCCACCAACGTGAAGAACGAGCCGCCGATGCCTGCGATGGCGCCACCGAGGGTGACGTTCCAGAACCGCGTGGCGTTGACCTTGATGCCCATGGTGTCGGCGGCCTGCGGGTGTTCCCCGACGGCCCTGACGCGGAGTCCCCATTTTGTCTTGAACAATCCGATCCACACGGCGATGACCGCGACATACATGAGGTAACCCACCACCGACTGTTTGAACAGGATGGGGCCGAGGATCGGGATGCTGGAGAGTACGGGGATCTCGATGATGTCCAGCCCGGGCGGTGAATTAAACTTTGCCTTGTCGGCCTGCATAACGGTGCTGAACAGGAAGCCCGTGACGCCGGAGACCAGGACGTTCAGGACCACGCCCACGATGATCTGGTTGACCAGGTACTTGATGCTGAACACAGCCAGCACCATGGACACCACCGCACCGGCGACGGCGGCCGCGAGCAGGCCGACGAACGGATTCTGCGTCATGCTGGCCACCATTGCCGCCGTAAAGGCGCCGCCCAGGAGCTGGCCTTCGATGGCAATGTTGACCACCCCGACCCGCTCGCAGAGCACACCGGACAGTGAACCGAACACCAGCGGAACAGCCAAGGTGACTGAACCGGCGATCAACCCGGCCAGCGAAATGCTGGGGGTCCGGGCACCGCCCACCACCCAGATGAGGAACGCAGCCACAAACAACACGGTGAAGGTGATGGTCAGCCAGGCTGGGGCCGGCCGGGCCTTGGTCTTCAGATAGACAGTATAGGCCGCCAGTCCAAGCATGAGGATCGACAGGACGATGCCGCCCGGCATGGCCGGTACTTCAAGGGCAGGAAGCTGGAAGAAGTCCTCGCCCGTGGAAATTCCGAATTTTGCGGTCTGTGCCGATCCCATGAGGCCGAAGAAAATGAAGGCGACCAGGCCCAGCGCGGTGAGCACAACAGGGGTCTTCCACACCACGGGTTTACCGGACGTTGCCTGGGCGTCGCCGGAATCCGGCGCTGGGCCGGGGCGGCCCGGTCCCGGACGGGGCGAGGTTGCTGTTGCGCTCATGCTGCGCCTCCGGTGGTTGCTGCCTGCTGGGACTTTCCGGCTTTGGCCGGCTTCTTGCGGCCCGGATTCAGCCCGAAGACCGCCCGTACCAGGGGAGGGGCAGCGATGAAGAGAACGATCAGCGACTGGACCACCAGGACAATATCGATGGGCGTGCCGGTCTGGATCTGCATCTGGACTGCCCCGGCGCGGAAGGCGCCGAACAGCAGGCCGGCCGCAAAGGTGCCCCACGGCGTCGAACGTCCCAGCAGCGCCACGGTGATGGCATCAAAGCCGTACGTCGCCGCGACGCCATCGGTGAGGACTTTCTCCGTGCCGGCCACCTGGGCCACGCCTGACATGCCGGCGAGGGCTCCCGCGATGGCCATTACCAGGATGGTGGAGCGGGACACGTTAATGCCCGCCGTCTGCGCTGCCTTGGGATTTGCGCCCACGGCGCGGAATTCGAACCCTACCGTGGACCGGTTGAGCAGCCACCAGACCAGGACAGTGGCGGCGATGGCCAGGACAAAACCAAGGTGGAGGCGGTACTGCGAGCCGAAAATCTGGGGGTAGACGGCAGTGGGATCAAGGATGGGCGAGATCGGGTTGGTCTCTCCCGGGCGCTGGAACGCCGGGATGTTCAACAGATACCGCAGGAAGTAGAGCGCGATGTAGTTGAACATGATGGTCAGGATGACCTCGTGCGCACCTGTCCGGGCTTTGAGTAGGCCCACCAGCCCGCCCCAGAGGGCACCGCCGATGATGCCGGCCACCAGGACCAGCAACAGGTGCAGGCCCAAGGGAAGGTGCAGGGCGAAGCCAACCCAGGCCGCCAGGATGCCGGCCATGATGATCTGCCCTTGGGCGCCGATGTTGAACAGCCCGGCCCGGAATGCCAGGGCCACGCCAAGGCCTGCCGTGATGAGCGGGGTGGCGATGGTGAGCGTTTCCATGAACGGCGCGAACTGGACGGCCAGGCTGGAACCGCGGGGGTTGAACACCGATCCCTGGAACAGGGCAATGTATGAACGGGTGGCGGCATTCCAGACGGCGGAGAGGAAATCCGTGGGCCGGGCAAACAGGTAGCTGGAGGTACTTCCCACCTGTTTGTCGGTGCTGGCGATCAAAAGGCCGCCGATGATGAGGGCCAACAGAACCGCCAGCACTGAGACCATGCCGCCGCCGGTGAAGATCTTCCGGACCAGGGTATCCGGGCCGCCGGGGAGCTTTCCGCTTTGGGCTGTGGCGGGTACTGCCGAGGGGCTGATGGCCCCTCCGGCCGTATCCACGGCCACCACGGCGGCAGTTTCTTCGGCTGCTACGCTCGGCACGTGCGGTTTCGCATGCGTTCCATCATGTTTAAGGGGATGCTCTTCAGACATGATCGCCTCCTTCGGCGCCGGAGGTCCCGCGGCTTTCTGCAGCAGCGGAGTCAGTCTTATCTGCGGTGGACCTGTCTGCGCTGGCAGCGTCGTCCGGTGAGATTCCGGCCATCATCAGGCCAAGGACGTTCCGTCCGGTTCCTGCCGGCACGATGCCCACCAGCTTGCCCTTGTAGAGAACAGCGATCCGGTCGGCGAGTTCCATGACCTCGTCCAGCTCAGTGGAAATGATCATGACGGGCGTGCCCTGATCCCGCTCGGCCACGATCCGTTTATGCAGGAATTCGATGGATCCCACGTCCACACCGCGCGTGGGCTGCGAGGCGATGAAGAGGCGCAGCGGCCGGGAGAGCTCCCGCGCCATGACCACCTTCTGCTGGTTGCCGCCGGACAAGGTGCCGGCGGCCAGGAGGCCCGACGGCGTCCGTACGTCGAACTCGTCGATCCGCGTCTTCGCGTTCTCCAGCACCTTTGCCGGGCTCATGCTGATGCCCTTGGCGAACGGCGGCTGATCGTAACGGTCAAGGATCAGGTTTTCGGCGATGGAGAACGTGCCGATGAGGCCGTCCACAGACCGGTCTTCCGGGACGAAGCCGACGCCAGCGTTGAGGACGTCCTTCACGCTGCGGCCAACGAGTTCCTCGCCGTCCAACAGGATGGAGCCGTGAACGCGGTCCTGCAGGCCAAGGATGGCCTCGGTCAGTTCGGTCTGGCCGTTGCCCTGGACTCCCGCGACAGCGAGGATCTCGCCACGGGCGATGTCGAAGGTGATGCCGTCCACGGAGTGCTGCCCGTTCGGGGCAATGACGGTGAGGTCTTTGACCTGGAAGGTCGTCTCCTGCGGTTTCGCGGCAGCCTTGTCCAGCGTCAGGTTCACGGCACGTCCCACCATCATCGAGGCCAGCTCCGTGGCTGAGGCGCCGGGGTCGGCGGACCCCACCACTTTGCCGCGCCGGATAACGGTGATGGTGTCCGAGACGGCCTTCACTTCACGCAGCTTGTGCGAGATGAACACAATCGAGGTCCCGTTGGACTTGAGCTGGCGCATGATGTCCAGCAGTTCGTCCGTTTCCTGGGGCGTCAGCACCGCCGTCGGCTCATCAAGGATGAGGACCCTTGCATCGCGGACCAGTGCTTTGATGATTTCGACGCGCTGCTGGACGCCCACCGGAAGGTCCTCCACCAGTGCGTCGGGGTCGACGTCGAACCCGTATTTTTCGGATATGTCCTTGATTTTCCGGCGGGTGTCGTCCAGGTTCAGGAAGCCGCCGGCCGTGGTGGACTCGGCCCCAAGGGCCACGTTCTCGGCCACGGTAAAGACCGGAACAAGCATGAAGTGCTGGTGCACCATGCCGATACCGGCCGCCATGGCGTCGCCGGGGCCCCGGAAGGAAACGGGTTTGTCGTCAACGAGGATTTCACCCTCGGTGGGCTCGTAGAGCCCGTACAGCACATTCATCAGGGTGGACTTGCCGGCCCCGTTCTCACCCAGCAGACAGTGGATCTGTCCGGGCTCAACCACCACGTCAATGTGATCGTTGGCGAGCAGGGAACCGAAGCGTTTGGTGATCCCTCTGAGTTCAAGTTTCAAAACTCTGACCAATCTCGAAGCGTCCGTAAGCGAACCGGACGGGATATATGGCTGCAGCACCAGCCTAGTGCCTGCAGTACCGGGCGGGCGGTCTCGCCGGGCAGACGAACTCCAACGAAAAGCGCCACCGCCCGGCCAGTCAATGACCATCCGGGGGTGGCGCTTAGCGAGGAACGCTAAGCCTTGGGACTTGCCGCCGACACGACCCTTCAGCGTGCCGTCCACGATGTCCTTCTTGAGCTGGTCCAGCTCGGACTTCAGATCGGCCGGGACCTGGGCGTCAAAGTTGTGGAAAGGTGCCAACTGGACGCCGTCATTCGCCAGCGTGCCGACGTACGGCGTGTTGGTGAACTTGCCGTCCTTGTCTTCCTTCACCACAGTCTCAACAGCTTCGCCCATCTGCTTCATGACTGACGAAAGCATGATGCCCTTGTAGTCGGGAGCCGTGAGGAAGCCATCGGAGTCAACCCAGATGAGCTTGACGTCCTTGCCAGCCGCCTTCGCTTCATTCAGCGCCGCGCCGGCGCCCTTGCCCACCGGACCGGCCACGGGCATCACGATGTCCGCGCCCTGGTCCAGGAAGTTCTGGGTGAGCTGCTTGCCCACATCCTGCTTCTCGAAGTCACCGGTGAAGCTGCCGTCCTGCGCAGCTTTATCCCAGCCAAGGACCTTGACGTTCTTGCCCTTTTTTTCGTTGTAGTACTTCACGCCATCGGCGTAGCCGTCCATAAAGATGGTCACGGTGGGGATCTTGATGCCGCCGAAGGTGGCCACGGTACCGGTCTTCGTGGATCCGGCTGCGAGGTACCCTGCCAGGAAGGCAGCCTGGGCGGTGTCGTAGATAATCGGCTTGACGTTGCTGATCGGCGTCGCGTAGCCGAAGTCGATAATCGCGAAATGGCTGTCCGGGTTGGCGGTCGCCTGGGTCTTGGTGGCGTCGCCGAGGAGGAAGCCAACCGTGATGGTGAGGTCGCAGCCCGCGGTGACCATGGCACGGAGGTTCGGCTCAAAGTCGTTGTTGGTCTTGGACTCAACCTGGTTGACCTTGATGCCCAGGTCCGTCTCAGTCTTCTTCAGGCCCTCGTAGGAGGACTGGTTGAATGACTGGTCGTCGAACCCGCCGGAGTCAGAGACGATGCAGCCGGTGTAGTCGCTCGCCGTGTTGGTGGCGGTCCCTCCGGCGTCGGGCGCCGCGCCGCAACCGGTCAGCAGAAGTGCGGTGGCACTCATGGTGGCCACACCGGCAACTGAACCGCGCTTGAGATGTGCACGCAGTTATGTCTTCAAAATTCCTCCAGGATGAAGAGAGTGCGCTACGACGTGAATTCAATGAGTGTCCGTTTCTACATTAAAATTCTGTTTTCACTGACGGTTCGCAGCACTGCGCCGAAGCGCTCTGATGAAAGCCACTTTAGTGGCCTCCGCCACAACCCGTTAGCACATCGGCGCCGGATCCGGAAGATTGTTGAGAATTTGTTACCAACGGGTAGGTGGCGCCCGGGAAGAAGGTCAGAGGCGCACCAGCATCTTGCCGGTGTTGGCGCCTTCCAGCAGGTCCATAAAGGCCTGCGGCGCGTTCTCCAGTCCGTCTACAACCGTCTCGTCATACCGGACTGAACCGTCCGCAAGCCAGCCCGACATCTTCTCGAAGAACTCCGTGCTGTGCTGGCGCTGCCCGGCCACCAGGAATCCACGGAGCGTCAGCTGCTTGCCGATGGCGAGGGCCAGGTTCCGCGGGGCCGGTGTTGGTTCGGTGGCGTTGTACTGGGCGATCGCCCCGCACATGGCAACGCGGCCGCCCACCTTGAGCTCGGCAAGGGCGGCCTCAAGGTGATCGCCGCCGACGTTGTCGAAATAGACGTCAATGCCGTTGCCGTCCGCGGCGGCCTTGAGCTGCTCGCGGACGGGCGCGTCGCGGTAGTTGAAGGCGGCGTCAAAGCCCAACTCCAGGAGCCGCGCCACCTTCTCCGGGGTTCCCGCGCTGCCGATGACACGGGAGGCGCCCATGGCCTTCGCGATCTGGCCAACAAGTGAACCGACGGCGCCCGCAGCACCGGAAACGAACACG
>DATCNU010000180.1:0-4311 GCA_036565085.1 Arthrobacter sp. | reverse complement strand
CGGTAGGCCCGCCCCCGCCGATCAAAAAGACCCAATTGTGTGTCCTAATCTCCAAGAGCACAATCTGCGCCAACGCCGCGGTCAGTCCAGTGGAGGCACAAAGCCTCCTGGAATCAGAAGGGCATGGGCCGGCGGCCCGCGCATGGAAGATTTGGCACGCGCAGATTGTTGTTCTAGTGGACAATAAGGTCCGGAAAGAAGTCGGCAATGATCCGCATAGCTATCGTGCTCGGAAGCACCCGACCCGGGCGGCTCGGCAAGCCCGTGGCGGACTGGGTGTACGAACGGGCTGCAGAGCGTGCCGACGCAACGTTCAGCATGCTCGACCTCGCGGACTTCGACCTCCCCCTGCTCGATGAGCCTGTACCGCCGTCAAGGGGCCGGTACAGCCAGGAGCATACAAAGGCATGGTCTGAGGCGGTGAGCGCCTTTGACGGCTACATTTTCGTCACCGGAGAGTACAACCACTCCATACCCGGGGCTCTAAAGAACGCCCTGGACTACCTGTACAAGGAGTGGAATAACAAAGCCGCCGGGTTCGTCAGCTACGGCAGCAGTGGCGGAACCCGCGCGGTGGAACACCTGCGCTCGGTGGCCGGCGAGCTCCAGCTGGCAGACGTCCGGGCCCAGGTCGCCCTTCCGGTGGCCACCGAATTTGAGAACTACCGCACGTTCAAGCCCTCCGCGGGTGCCGAAAAGAACCTGCAGATTCTGTTCGACCAGGTGGTCGCCTGGGCGGACGCACTGAAGGTCCTCCGCCCGGAAAGAGAGGACGGCACAAGGACACACTCCACGGCCCGGCTGGGGTAGGTCGAACCAGCGGTTAACAATGAAACACGATGGGCGTAGTTTATTGATGTTGGACATCCAACCCCGGCCCCGGCCATCTCGGCTGCGGCAAGGGCCGGGCAGCCGCTAGGAGGTAGCAGCCATGAGTAACCTGATGCGCCGGGCCGTCGCTGACATCACTGAACCCTTCCGCCGGTTCCTTGAGGGAGATACGGGGTCCTGGCTACGGGTCGAGGAGTACCGTGATGCCGGAACGCTGGTTGTCAAAGCCGAAGTCCCAGGCATAGATCCTGACAAGGACGTCGACATCACCTTGGCTGGCGGCGAGCTGCACATCGATGTGCGGCACGAGGAAAAGTCCGAGCACAAGGACAAGCGCGGATACCGCTCCGAGTTCCGGTACGGCACCTTTTCCCGCACCGTGAGCCTCCCGGCCGCTGTTGACGAGAAAGACATCAGGGCAACCTACAAAGACGGGATCCTCGAAGTCCGGATCCCGGAGCCCGAGGAGTCCCCGGCGGGGTCCCGGAAGATCCCCATCAACCGTGAAGGCTGATGCCGGAAGCGGGGCCGGCGGGACTGGACAAGGGAGCCGGACCCGGACGGCTGGGCCCATAAGCCCCCGGGCAAACTGAGGTCCGGGAATATCTTCCACATGCGCGGGGTTGGCTGATCCTGCAACCTTTTGGTGCAACCAAAGCCTGCAGCGAAAACCCAAGGAGGGAACGCGATGTCCATCGACTATGACGCTCCGCGCCTGATGCCTGAGGAAGAACCGTCTGAAACCCTGGATGGGCTAAAGACGGAGAAGACGGCGACCCGTGCGCCCCTGATAGACCTGGACGAGACCGACCTCGCCGACAGTTTCGTCCTGCCCGGGGCGGACCTGTCCCATGAGGAACTGCTCGTCCAGGTGGTCCCGGTGCAATCCGACGAATTCACGTGCATGTCGTGCTTCCTCGTCCATCACCGGAGCCAGCTCGCCCGGGTGAAGGACGGCAAGATGTTCTGCACTGAGTGTGAGAGCTGAATCACGGCACGCAACGGTCCCGAATGACGCAAGCCAGTGGGGAAGACAGGCGGCCCGGCGCTGAGAGCCTCCATGGCGAAATCGCCAGTGAAGTGGCACCGGGGAGGTAACAGCGGGATAATTAAGTACCAGAGAAACAGAATCTGAAGGAACCAGTAGGCATGTTTGCTGCGGCAAGCCCCCGTCCGGTGGAGCGTCTCGACGGGTATTTGCCTATCGAGGATCACGGCCTCATCGGCGACGGTTCCACTTGCGCCCTGGTCGGCCGGGACGGCGGAATCTCGTGGCTGTGCCTGCCTGAATTCGACAGCCCCCCGTTCCTGGCAGGGCTTCTGGATAACGAAGCCGGTGGCCGCTTCGACATCACTCCTGTGCCCCTGCGATCCTCAACGCAGCGTTATACGGAGGATTCCTGTGTTCTGGTCACCTCCCTCGTCTCCGACCGCGGCATGCTCCAGGTAACGGACTGCCTTACCCTGCGCTCGGGGGCGAACCTGGCCGAGCCGGTTCCGGCCGGCCGTTGCGAGCTGCTCCGGCATGCCCAGGCCGTCGGCGGAGATGTGCGGGTGCGGGTGAGCCTCGCACCCAAGATCGGAACAACTTTTGACCAGCTTGCTGCCGGCTGGAGGTTCGATTGGCCGGTGAACGGGACCGCCGAGGTGTACCTGTGGTCATCCGTGGAGCTCAGCCCTGACGGCCGTGGGCTTTCCACCGAACTCACCTTGCGTGCCGGGGAAACAATCACGGTCTCCCTGCACTGGTCCGGGCGCTTCCGGCTTCGCCAGCGACCGGATGCGAAGAGACTGATCGATCAGACCGTCAGGAGTTGGCGGCAGTGGGCGTCGGACCTGGATTGTGAAGGTTCCCAGGCAGAGCTCATGAAGCGCTCCGCCCTGACGCTGAAGCTGCTTGACCACGCGGAGACTGGCGCCATCATGGCAGCGGCAACGTCCTCGTTGCCGGAATGGCCCGGTTCCGAGCGCAATTGGGACTACCGCTACACCTGGGTCCGGGACGCCTCATTTTCCAACTACGTTTTCCGCCGGATCGGAGATCCCAGTGATGCTGATGTGTTCCTCGCGTGGGTGCTGACGAATGTGGAGCGCGACGGCGTACCGCACGTCATGTACGCGCTGGATGGCTCCCAGCCGCCGGAAGAAGTGCATGATCCGGTGCTGCGCGGCTACCGCGGGTCGTCTCCCGTAAGGTGGGGAAACGGCGCCATCAACCAGCTGCAGCACGACGTCTACGGTGAAATCGTCGACATCGCCTACCAGTGGTCCAACAGTGGCCAAATCGTGGACCACCAGCTGTGGAGCACACTCACGCCAATCGTCGAAGCCGCGATCAGGAGCTGGAGGACACCGGACAGCGGACCTTGGGAGGTTCGCACCGCAGGCCGTCCCTTCACCTATTCCGCAGCCATGTGCCACGTCGCCATCGACAGGGCAATCCAGATCGCCCGGAAACATAAACTGCCTTACCCGAAGCGGCGGTGGGAGTCGGCGGCGAGGGAAATCCATGATGCCACCCTTGGATTGTCATGGAACCCGGACAAGCGCACCTTCACGGAACAGCTCGGAGGATCGGGTGGCCTCGACGCCGCCCTGCTGACCCTCCCGGTCCGAAACGTCATAGGATTCAACGACCCCAGGATGGTTTCCACGACCGAGGCTATCGCCGCCACGCTCGATGCGGGCAACGGTTTGCTGTTCCGCTACCTGCCGCATGAATCGCCGGACGGCCTCCCCGGCAACGAGGGCGCCTTCCTGCTCTGCAGCTTCTGGCTGGTGGACAACCTGGCCGGACAGGGCCGGGTGGATGAGGCCCATGAGCTCTACGAATCACTGTGCAGGCGGGCCAATCCGCTGGGGCTGTTTCCAGAGCAAATCCACCCCGATACGGGCGAATTCCTGGGAAACTTCCCGCAGGCCTTCAGCCACGTCGGCGTGCTGGCAAGCGGCCTCCGGCTCCTCAAGGCCCAGCGCCACGCGGCTGGAAATTCCTGATCCGGCAAGGCACCTCGCACGGGCATGACGTCCCCGGCCAGGCTGACCGGGCGAACGCATGGGCCCGAAGAAACCGCCTGACCAGTTGACACCACGTGTGACCCGTGCCATATTTTAAGCGTGAACCTGTCAGACAGCAGGACAGCAGGACAGCATCCTGCACCGTCCACCGCCCAGCCCTCGGGAGTCCCCGCGGCCCAGGAAGCGGCCCAGGAAGCGGCCCAGAAAGTCCGGCCGCTGGCCCGGCTCAGTGCCGCCGAAGCAGTGTTCAATGCCATCCGCTCCGATATCGAGACCGGCCAGGTTGCCGTCGGCGGAAAGCTCAGCTCCGAGGCGACACTTGCCCAGCAGTACGGCGTCAGCCGCTCGGTCATCCGGGAAGCTCTCCGCTCCTGCACCGCCCTTGGCCTTACCGTGACCAAGACCGGGAAAGGCACCTTCGTGGTCGCCAACCAGGTGGCCAACGACCTGACGCTGGGGCAG
>DATCNU010000179.1:0-25130 GCA_036565085.1 Arthrobacter sp. | reverse complement strand
ACCTCGTGTCCATTCGCACACGCTCATTCGATGCGAGGATCTGCTCAACTCCCTTGCCCCCAGACGGTTGGCGTCCACCCGTAACGGGCACGAGTGCAGCAAGATTAAAGGGAATGGACGAACATGTGACATACGGGCTGTGGCGTCCTCTGGCGGCTATTCGGGTTTGGGCGTTGAAGGCGATTTGCTACCCGGACGAATAGCATCGGCTGAGTTTGATACCCAGAGTGAACGTATTGAACGCGATAGCTACCTCAACGGAGTGATTTTTGATAAGTGTGTTTCCGATAGCAACCCGAACGTGTCAGGCTCAGTGGGATCCGGCGCGACTCCGGCAGGGCCGGATTCTGACAGGGCAGGATTCCGACACGACAGGCCGGCGGCGCCCGAAGCGGCTGACCCAAATTCGCAGCACGGGTTTGAGTTGGTTTGGCTAGACCGACTGCCTCCTGTGCGTGCGGGATCAGCATACCTGCGGCATTGCTCGAACCATGGTCGCCCAGACCCAGCTGGAGCAGATCCAGACACGAGGACGGGCCCACTATGTTTCACGTGAAACAGTCCTCATCAAATCCGGTATCTCGAGAGTAGAACTGTATTCGCCCACCGGACATGATGACAAAGTTGAGTCAGACTGGGCGAAAACTGTCGAGCCGTACTGCGCGATGTTTCACGTGAAACAGCGTCTTGACTCACCTCGGGAGTGAGTAAAGCCGCTGTGCGATGGTTGCGACAGGCAGTCACCGGTCACCGTCCCAGGGTCGGTCTCGCGCCGGGATATGCTGACAGATCGGTTTGAACGGCGATTCATGGACGGAAGAAACCGATTCTAATTGTCCCAGTCTGAACGCAGCTCCAGTCAAGTCGGAACGCCAGCCTGTACAGCCTGCATCGGGCCCGGCCTTGTATCGCTAAAGACCACCTGCGACGCATGCAATACCTACTCCCCCGACACGCGTCCTGCAGGTCGGGATCGCGCCGGTCAGCCTGGAGCGCAGCCAACAAAGAATACAAAGATGGCCACCGCTTCGAAAAAGCGGTGGCCATCTACTGGGGTTGGTTAGGGCGCCTGGCACCCTGCATGAGACGGGGTCTCAGGAGAGCACGTCTGCAAATTCCTTTTCAAAGAACTGCTTGGGCTTTGCACCGATAACTGTGCTCTTCACCTGGCCGTCCTGGAAGAGGTAAACGGCTGGAATGGAGGTGATGCCATATTCAGCGGCGATGGCGGGGTTGTCGTCCACATTCACCTTGACGACGTTCACCTTCTCGCTATACTCAACCGAAATCTCGTCAAGAATGGGGCCAAGCTTGCGGCAGGGGCCGCACCATTCAGCCCAGAAGTCCACGATTACCGGTTTCTCGGCTGACAAAACGTCGGTGCCGAAGCTTGCATCTGTTACGTCTTTGGCGTTGCTCATAATCTTGTCTCTCTCTTCGAATTGGCGTTTACGCGGGCTACGCGTGAAGGTCGGCGAGGAAGTGCTCTACATCGATGGCGGCGACGCAACCCGAGCCGGAAGCAGTGATCGCCTGGCGGTAGGTGGGGTCCACAACATCACCGGCGGCAAAGACGCCTGGAACGCTGGTCTTGGAACTGCGGCCCTCCACTGCGATCGTTCCGGCCGGGGTAATTTCCAGAGTATCCTTGACCAGCTCTGTGCGCGGATCGTTCCCGATCGCCACAAAGACGCCGGTTACGGCCAGGTCGGAAGCCGTTCCGTCCAGCAGGTTCCTGATCTTGAGTCCGGTGACTTTGTCCTGTCCGATGATGTCATCCACGGTGCTGTTCCAGACAAAGCTGATCTTCTCGTGGGCCAGCGCCCGGTCCGCCATGATTTTGGACGCCTTGAGTGAATCGCGCCGGTGGACCACGGTGACCGACTTGGCAAATTTGGTCAGGAAGAGTGCCTCTTCCATCGCGGAGTCTCCCCCACCAATCACAGCGATGTCCTGGTCCTTGAAAAAGAAACCGTCGCAGGTTGCACACCAACTGACGCCGTGCCCGGAAAGGCGTTTTTCGTTGGGGAGACCGAGTTCGCGGTATGCAGATCCCGTTGACACGATGATGGCACGCGCCTGGAACGATTCTCCGGTAGCGATGGTGACAGTTTTGATGTCGCCGTCGAGCTGCAGAGCGGTGACATCCTCGAACTGGATCTCCGTCCCGAACCGAACCGCTTGCTTTTCGAAATTCTCCATGAGGTCCGGACCCATGATGCCTTCGGGGAACCCTGGGTAGTTTTCGACGTCCGTGGTATTCATCAGTTCGCCACCGGCGGTGACGGAACCTGCCAGTAGCAAGGGCTTCAGGTTGGCACGGGCGGTGTAGACGGCTGCCGTGTAACCAGCCGGGCCCGAGCCGACGATGATGACATCACGTACTTCAGACGCGGCGTTTTCTGCGTTGCTCACTGAACGGTGAACCTCTTCCTTAGTCGAAGCTGGCCTCGGAGGGCCGGCCACATGGCACAACTGAATCCTGCTGCTGAATATTCCGGGCGCCGTTGAATCGAGGAACCGTGAAAGATGGCATGGAGTCACCTCAACAGGACGCCGTATCAGATTACCGTCTACCGCCGACAGAGCCGCGCCCTGTTACCGCCGGAGAAATTTCCCGCAACAAAGTCACGGTGCGTCGAACAACAGCGGTGTTACTGGATCTTGATTTCCGACAAGCGAAGCCCGTAGCCATACCGGGTCTTCGGTGCGGCCAGTTTGGGAAGCGCCTTGATGGAGACGATAACGTACTGGGCCTGCACCGGCTCGGCCAGGGGCATGGTCAGCTCAGTGGAGGTGAAGCCGTTGGTGCCCACCAGCTTGGCGCCGTCCACGGACGGACGGTCGTTGGTGTAGACGCTGATGTTACCGCCGGACGCACCCAGTTGAGTCAGGGTGATGGAGGAAACCTTGGCAGGACCCTTCAGCTTGACGATGAGCGGTACTCCGTCGGGGGCAAGCCCGCCCCACCCTTCCGTGGCGAACTCCATGTCCGACCAGTAGCTGGCAGCGTTACCGTCAAAGGCCTTAACCAGATCCCGGTCGTACGTGGCGGCAAAGTCGAAGTCGCCCTGCCGTGTGATGCTTTCAATGGCGGGCGGCACCGCAGGAACTGCGGAACTCGCCGTCGGGCCCGCCGATCCGGTTCCTTGCGTGGCAGCAGAAGACGCGCCGGTGGTGTTGTTTGCCTGCGGCTCGCTCTTAAAGAGGCTTCCCAGGTTGGTTACCGCGAACACCAGGCCGGCTATCAGGACCACCGCGAGGAGGCCGCCCACAAGCCAGCGCATGGAACGGGGCTCCGGTTCGTCCTCGTCGTCGTAGTCCCCGGACTCGGATGCGGGCGGCACTGCGGCCGCGGGTGCGGTGGGCCGGGCCAAAGCAGGAAAGCTCTTGGTCAGGCGGCCGGCCGCGCCAGTCTTGCTGGCCTCTTCCGGCTCTGCGCCGGCGACCTCCTGATCCTCGGCGTCGAAGCCATAATCGTCCTCGGACCACAGCGACACCTTGGGGGACCTTGAACCCGGGCTGTCATTTGGCCCGGACGGCTCCGAAACGGGCAGATCAGACGACGGGGTAACCGGCTGAACCGTTTGGGGCGCAGTCTGCGGCTGCCGGTCGCCAGGGCCGCCTGCCGCAGCAGCTGCGGTTCCGGCTGCTGCACCCGCAGCGCCAGACGCTGCGGCACCCGACCCGCGGGTCGACGTCGGACTGGCTGGCGGCTTGGGGGGTACCGCCGGGGCGGCCCGGCGGGGGTCGGCTTCGCCGGGCTGGGTATCCGGGTATTTGATGAAGCCGGCATCGACGTTCTCTTCGTCGTCGTACGGTTCGGGCTCGTGCGACCTCGGGCTGCCAAAAATTTCACTGCCCAGGGTGTCGGTGAAAAAGGGCTCAACGTATGGCAGATTGGCTGCGACCACCAGGTCCAGCAGGTCAGCGGCCGATGTGTGGTTGGTAATCAGGTACGTGGCGGCATCGGTCACGCCGAGATCCAGGACCTGGACGTTGCCCGGGCGTTCACCGGTAGCGACCTCGCGTGCGCTCTGCGCCACCTGCTCGGTGTTCTCCGGGCCTGCAACCAGAATGCTGACCGGACGGTTGAGAACCTGGTCCACCCCGTCCAGCACCAGATCGTGGCCGTGTGAGGTCAATACAGTGGCTGTGACCTTGTACCGGCCGCCAAGTACTGATCCAACATCGATCGGGTGGGACACGTGTTCCTCCTAGACTGTCCGGGAATTGCCGGCGTGGCTGATATCTTCACCGGTCAAGGCTGCCTGAGTGCTGGCTGACGCTTGACTGCAACTACCCCTGTTCACAGTCGATCCTAGCCGATGGGTATCGGCAGCTGGTCGAGACAGGCAGCCAAACGGCCCGTCGGTGTTACTTTTTCCGCGGCGGACGGGACCGGAAATGGGGGTTGTGGCCCGCCTTGCCCTGGAACGTACGACGTCCGGGCAGCGGGATCTCGTCCCGCAGCAGGCTTCCCTGCGCCGTGCCTGGGACGTCCTCAGCGGGGAGGTATCGCCCATTCGGGGCGCCACCATCCGGCGGCGGGCTGGCCCCGTCTGCAGCCCGTGCCGGCGGTGCCAGGCGCTCCGGCGCCGGTCCGACGCGGAAAGAAGCTGCATCGAATTCCCCCGAGATTCGTGGAATCAGACCGGTGTCCACCGAGACCGTGGCGCGGGCCGGCGTCGGATGCTGGCCTCCCGGGCCACTGGCCTCCGAAGAGGACGCCGGTGGGGTTCCCCCGGGTGCGCCAGGCGTCCCGGCCGGCCCCCGCCCAAAGCGTGCCAGCAGGGGCCGCAGCAGGTCCTGCAGTTCCGTGACGTGGAAGAGCCTCAGCAGGAAGAGGTAGGCCACGAGCATGACCGGGCCGACGACAACGATGGTCACCAGGGCAGCGAGCCGGTCACTCCACGCAAAACCATCCGGGCTGTAGCTGCCCATGAGCCACAGCGTCCCGGCGCCGGCTATCGCGGAACCCAGCGCCGCGTAGCCCATCCGGATATATGAATTCGCGATCCGCGGGCCATCCAGGTTCCCCAGGAGCCGGCGCAGGAAGAAGGCGCTGATGATCACCGAGAGGATGTTCCCGACCATATACAGGATGGCAATCGCGTAGATGATCTGGCCAACAGGCAGGAACTGGATGGCAAAGGCGCCTGCGACGTACACGATGGCGAGAAGGAGCTGGATATTGAAAGGCGTGCGTGCGTCCTCGTTGGCGTAAAAGACGCGGGACATCATGAAGTTGGCGCTCATGAAAGGGGTGCTCAGGGCCAGGATGGTCAGCGTCTGGGCCAGCATGACGCCGTCCTGGCGGAGGCCGCCGGAGAAGAACATGCCCAATGGTCCGGCGAGGGCAAAGAGGGCCAGGGCCCCAAAAACGGTGGCAACGGCCATGGTGCGCAGTCCGTGTGACAGCGCACCACGAAGCTCTGCCCGGTTGCCGTCCTGGGAGGCACGGGTCATGCGGTTAAAGAGGACGGTAGCCAGCGAAAGCGCGATGATCGAATGCGGCAGCAGATACAGCTGGCTGGCCACTTCCAGGACAGCATTGCCAGGAAGCATGCCGGCTGCGGGGTCCTTTGCCTCCTGCAGGCGGAGGCGTTCCGCGCCGGGAATGGTGGCGATACGCATGACATACAGGAAGGCCAACTGACCGACGGCGGCTGTGAGCAGGGTCCACACGCTCAGCTTCGCTGCCTGGCCCAGTCCCACTCCCCGCCACCCGAACCGCGGCCGCAGTCCCAGCTTCAGGCCGAACACCGGGATGAGGAGAATGGCCGTCTGGGCCACGACTCCGATGGTGGAGAACCCTGCGACGAGCAGGGTCTGCGAGGGATCCCAGTTGTCCAGGCTGTGCGGGTTCGCCTGGTTGGCGCCGAAAATTACGATGAACATGCCCAGGCCGGCAATGGCCACGATGTTGTTCAGGATCGGGGCCCACATTGCCGGACCAAACGCGCCGTTGGCATTGAGGATCTGGGTAAGCAGTGCGTAAAGGCCATAAAAGAAGATCTGCGGCAGGCACCAGAATGCGAAGGCAACCGCCAGCGACTTTTGCTGGGGCGAATAGCCCTGCGTGGTCAGCTCGATGACCCAGGGGGCCGCGAGGGTGACCAGCGCGGTGAGTCCCAACAGCAGCAGCACAGCAAGGGTCAGCAGCCGGCTGATGTAGTCCGATCCCCGGTCCGGAGCCTTGCTGGCCTTGATGATTTGCGGGACCAGTACGGCGTTGAACACGCCGCCGGCCACCAGCAGGAAGATCAGGTTGGGAAGGTTGTTCGCATTGATGAATGTGTCATTGACCGTGGATCCGAGGCCCAGTGCGGCACCCAGCATCCAGGTCTTGCCAAAGCCCAGGAAGCGCGAAACCAAGGTGCCCGCCGCCATGATGGCACTGGAACGCGACTCGCTCGGCTGCTTTGGAGCCGGCGGGGCAGCGGCCGGGCCGGGTTCGCCGGCCGGGCGTGCGTTGTCGGAAGGGAAGTTGGTAGCTGACATCGAGTTCATCGTCTCACCCGGACGCGCCTAATGCCGCAACACGCGGCCCGGATACCTGGCAGGCGGAGGCCTCAGAGGTGCTCTGGCAGGACTTCCCTGGCCAGGTCCGCGATGCGGCGTTCATTGGGAAAGGAAAGCTTGCGCGCCAGCTCCTGGATGGGCACCCATGCCACATCAACGGCTTCCTGGTCAGGATCGTTTTCGATGGTGAGCTCCCCGCCGGTGGCGCGCAGGAGGTAGTGGTGCACAGTCTTGTGGACGCGGTGCCCGCTGACCGTGAACCAGTAGTCGATACTGCCCAGCGGAGCCAGGATGCAGCCATCAATGCCGGTTTCCTCGGCGATCTCGCGGACGGCAGCCTCTTCGTTGTTTTCGTTGCCTTCCGGGTGCCCCTTCGGCAGGCACCACTCCAGCCGTCCGCCCCTGTTGAGGCGGGCAATAATCGCGACCCTGAGTTCGGCGTCGGATGTGTCCACCACAACGCCGCCGGCGGAGATTTCCTCGACCGTCGGGAGCGAGGCCGGAGCCGAATGCTGGGCAGGCGCGACGTGGGCACCGATTGCCGACGGCAACGGTGGGTTTGTCCTCCTGCCGGGAGCGCTCGGTACGGGATGGGCCATGAAGTCCACTCTAACGACTCTTGCCCGTCGGTGATGACCGGAACATGACATCAAGATGGACGGCGTATGACGCACTTTGCGGGCGCTGGAGCGAATAGGCGCGGTCTTGACACGATTTTGGCCTGCCGAGCCGCTGGTTTCTGACAAGCTTAAGTAACTATGGCGCACGCACATCACAAGACTGACACCCACATCGTCGATTTCCAGGTGGACCCGGTGGTCCTGGAGCTCGGGCAGCGCTTTGTCGATGCCGGCCACGAACTGTCGCTGGTGGGCGGACCCGTGCGGGACCTCTTCCTGGGGCGGACCTCGCCTGACCTCGACTTCACCACGGACGCCACCCCGGACCAGACGGTGGCCCTGGTCAAGAAATGGGCGGACAACTACTGGGAAATCGGCCGCGCCTTCGGAACCATCGGCATGCGCAAGGCCGGGTTCCAGATCGAGATCACCACGTACCGGGCCGAGGCCTACGATCCGGAGTCCCGCAAGCCGGTGGTGGCCTTCGGTTCGTCGCTGACAGATGACCTGCAGCGCCGCGACTTCACCATCAATGCCATGGCACTTCGACTGCCCACCCTGGAACTCATTGACCCGTTCGGCGGTGTCAGAGACCTCCACGCTTCCGTGCTGGCGACACCGGCGGCCCCGGAAGCCTCCTTCTCCGACGACCCCCTGCGCATGATGCGCGCCGCCCGGTTCGCGTCCCAGCTGGGAATCAGCGTGCACGAGGACGTCCGGCGTGCCATGAGCCAGATGGCCGAACGGATCACCATCATCTCCGCAGAACGTGTCCGCGACGAACTGGTCAAGCTCATTTGCGGCGCCCACCCGCGCGTGGGCGTTGACCTGCTCGTGGAAACCGGCCTGGCGGAGTTTGTGCTGCCGGAGGTGTCCGCGCTGCGGCTCGAATCGGATGAGCACCACCGCCACAAGGATGTTTTCCAGCACTCCCTGCAGGTACTGGAGCAGGCTGTGGAACTGGAAACGGCTGCAGCCGGTCCCGTGCCGGCTCCGGATTTTGTGTTGCGGTTCGCTGCCCTGATGCACGACGTCGGCAAGCCGGCCACGCGGCGTTTCGAACCGGGCGGTGCGGTGAGCTTCCGTCACCATGACATGGTGGGGTCCAAACTCACGGCGAAGCGTATGAAGACCCTGCGTTTCGATAACGACACCATCAAGGCGGTGGCCCGCCTGGTGGAACTGCACATGCGCTTCTATGGCTACGGTGAGGCAGGCTGGAGCGATTCGGCCGTCCGGCGCTACGTCACGGACGCCGGCCCCCTTCTGGAACGGCTGCACCGGCTGACGCGGTCGGACGTCACCACCCGCAACCAGCGGAAAGCCGAACGGCTCGCCTTTGCCTACGATGATCTTGAAGCAAGGATTGCAGCCCTGCGAGAGCAGGAGTCCCTTGACGCGGTCCGCCCCGACCTTGACGGCGCCCGGATCATGGCCATCCTGGGGCTCAAACCAGGACCAGTGGTAGGCCGCGCCTACAGGTTCCTCTTGGAGCAACGGATGGAGCACGGCCCGTTGCAGCCTGAGGATGCGGAGGCCAGGCTGCTGGACTGGTGGGTGGAACAGCCGGAATCAGCACCTCCGGCGCCCGAGGCGGAAACGCCGCCCGCCGGCGTCGAACTTTCCCCCAACAAGGAGTCCAAGTGAACGTCCCCATGATTGCGCCCCGTCCCCAGCTCTGGATCCTGCGCCACGGCGAGACCGAATGGTCCAAGAGCGGACAGTACACCGGACTCACGGACCTGCCACTGACCGTGGAGGGCGAGCAGCAGTCAGTTGAGGCCCGGAAGATCCTGGACACCGTGGACTTCGATCTGGTACTTACGTCTCCCCTGCGTCGTGCCCGGCGTACAGCGGAACTGGCAGGATTCCCGGATGCGCAGCATGAGCCGCTCGCCGTGGAATGGAACTACGGCGACTACGAGGGCGTCAGCTCGGACCTGATCCGCAAGGACAACCCGGACTACCTGATCTGGACCCATGGCGTGCCCAACGGCGAAACGCTGGACGAGGTGGCGGCACGCGCGGACAAGATCGTGGCGCGGGTGCTCGAATCCGGGCTGGATAACGTGCTCATTGTGGCGCACGGGCACTTCTCCAGGATTCTCACCGCGCGCTGGCTCGAGCTTCCGCCCGGTGAAGGCCGGCACTTCATCCTGGGAACGGCAAAGGTCTGCACCCTGGGCTGGGATAAAAAGACGCCGGCCATTGTCCGTTGGGGACTATAAAGACCGTATTTACAAAGTTCTTTGGAATCTTTGTGAATTAAGTAGCGAACTGCGGTATTCATAGTGTAATTTTATTCATGACCCCAGAGCGGCTTTGCCGGGGTCGCGGCGCACATTGTCCGGCAGTCGTCCGGTCCAATGGCATAGCATAAAAGGAGGTTGGGACAATGAATACTTTGACTGGCGGATGGAAGATGACCATCACCGCGTCCCCGGCCTCTGTTGCTAATGCGCGCCATTTTGGCCGACGAACTGACTCCTAGGACACTCCGCCGCTGGTGCCTGGCACCCGTGGAGCGATAGCAGTTCACAAACCCGCCCTTCCCGGCTTCGCTGCAGGTCAGCGACGGTCCACGGCGGAACCCGGCAGTTGCGCAGCATCCCCATAGTTCGGAACCAGCTTCCTGTTGGTCCTGCCGCGCAATTGTCCCACGGTCATAATTTCGCTTTCCCGCGAACAATTCCAATTGATTCCCGGCATTTTTTGTGCCTGAATTCATGCCGTCTATTTCCGCGACCATAAACGGCGCAAATTGTCATGCCAAAATTCCCTTGCCGGGCACGTTCAAGGGAACGATGACCGTCACAACAGCCGCAACATCCCACCCCCGGCCGGTCAGCCAGGCCGGTCTCAACGCGCGAAAGGAGGTGACCGCCATGATCAAGAAGATCCAGGAAATACTGTTTTCCGGACGCAAGCCGGCCAGCTACAATCCCCGCAATTTCAACGGTGAACTGCTCGACGGACATCGCGAGTACGTTTACGTACTCATGCACCAGCAAATCCGCGGCCTGAACTGATGCCCCGGCTCCTATTCGTTCGCACAGGAGGATCTGATGGCCGGCACCGGCAGTGATCCGCAAGGAGCCCACGCGGCGACGCGTGGGCTCCCCCGTTTAACCACACCGGTAAGCTCAAGAGCATGCAGGAGACTAAACCGCCGGCGCCCCGACGACGTACCCGCCTGGTCGTTCCCAGCCGTAGCGACCTGCTGCTGAGGAACTTCACGGAACTGGTCGGCGGGCCGATGGGCGCACGGTCGGCACCCGGAATTGTCTCGCCCGGTGTGTTCACCGTGGAACGGGTGTTGATCATCCTGACTGTCCTGGCCGCGCTGGCAGGCATCCTCATCAAAGGCTATTGCCGCGTCAACGGCTGGGAATCTCCGAGCCAGTTCTACGCCACCTGCTACTCCGACTTTCCTGAACTGTTCCGCAACAGGGGCCTGGGAGAAGGCACCTTTCCATTCCTGAGCCAGGGCAGCCTGTTTGAATACCCGGTGCTCATGGGGGTGATTGCCGGCATCACGGCCTTGATGGTCCCGGGACAGGGTGTGAGTGACGCGCGTGTCCTGGGGTACTTCGACGTCAATGCCACGCTCATTGCCGCCGTCTGGATTGTCACGGTCTTGGCGACCGCACGGATGTCGCACCGCAGACCATGGGATGCCGCCATGGTGGCACTGGCCCCAGGAATCGTCCTCGCAGGAACCATCAACTGGGACATGTGGGCCGTGGGTTTGCTGGCTTTGGGAATGTACTTCTTCTCCCGTGAGCGGCTGGTTATGGCGGGAATCCTGATAGGACTGGGAACTGCCACCAAGCTCTACCCTGTGCTGATTATCGGGGCCATCCTGCTGCTGGCCCTGCGCACAGGGCGGATCAGGGCATTGCTGGTTACGGCCGCGGCCGCCTCAATCTCCTGGCTGGCCGTGAATGTGCCCATTGCGGTCATCAACCCTTCTGGCTGGAAGTACTTCTACCAGTTCACCGAAGACAGACCGGCCGGGTACAGCTCGGCCTGGTTCGCCTATAATCTGGTGGCTGACAGGCTCCATTGGAAGATCCTGGACGCGGACACCATTAATTCTTTGGCCCTGGATGTTTTCGTGCTGGCCTGCGCGGGGATCGCGGCAGTGGCACTGACGGCTTCACGACGCCCCCGGCTTGCGCAGCTCACCTTTCTGATCGTGGCCGCGTTCATCCTGACCAACAAGGTGTATTCACCCCAGTTTGTGATCTGGCTGATTCCCCTTCTGGCATTGGCCAGGCCACGGTGGCGTGATTTCCTCATCTGGCAGGGCATTGAAGGCCTGCACTGGGCCGCCGTCTGGATGTACCTGGGACAGGTGACCAGCGGGGGGCCCTCGCAGCACAATATAGACATGCCCTACTACGTTCTCGCGGTCGCGGCGCATATGCTTGCGACGGCATATCTCATGCTCCGGGTGGTGTGGGATATCTACGATCCGGGTTACGACCCCGTCCGGCGCCATGACCTGGATGACCCGCACGGCGGTCCCTTCGATGGTGCCCCGGATGTTCTGCGGCTGGACATCCTGCGTCCCTCTGAATCTGTCGTGCCTTGGAGAGCCAAGAGCCATGCCTGATGTCGCCGTCGTCGGATCCGGTCCAAACGGGTTGGCCGCGGCCGCAGTGATGGCCCGGGCAGGATTGTCCGTGGAGGTGCATGAGGCTGCAGAGACGATGGGCGGCGGGACCCGAACGGCTGAACTGATGCAGCCCGGACACTTCCACGACATCTGTTCGGCAGTGCACCCGATGGCCTTGGCATCACCCTTTTTCCGCGCGTTCGAGTTGGCAAGGCGGGTGGAACTTGTAGTACCGGAACTCTCCTTCGGGTCCCCTTTGGACGGCGGGAGGGTGGCACTTGCGTACCGGTCCCTGGACCGGACTGCGGCTGCTTTGGGACGGGACGGCAATGCGTACCGGAGACTGATGGGTCCGCTGGTTCATCGCATCGAGGGGGTCATGGATCTCACGCAACACCAGCTCCTGCGGTTCCCGCGGGACCCTGTTGCTGCGGCCCTCTTCAGCTTGCGGACCCTTGAACAGGGTTCGCGGCTGTGGAATGTACGGTTCCGCGAGGAACTCGCCCCGGCACTGATCAGCGGGGTGGCTGCGCACGCGGTGTCGCGTCTTCCGTCCCTCGCGGCTGCGGGGGCAGGGCTGATGCT
The DNA here is from genome assembly GCA_036565085.1 of Arthrobacter sp. GTDB lineage: Bacteria > Actinomycetota > Actinomycetes > Actinomycetales > Micrococcaceae > Arthrobacter. The sequence goes on along the minus strand of DATCNU010000179.1, from coordinate 12,779 downwards.
GAGTGCACTGGGGCACGCGGAAGGCTGGCCCATCCCCATCGGCGGATCCGCCTCGATTGCCGCCGCACTGGCTGACGACATCACGGCGCACGGCGGTGTTATCCACACTGGGACCCCAGTGGAAAGCCTCAAGGAACTGGGCACCCCCCAGGCTACCCTGCTGGATGTTGCTCCGCTGGGCCTCCTCAAGATCGCAGGTGATGAACTTCCAGGCAGGTACCGGCGATCCCTTGAAGCCTTCCGTTACGGGAATGGTTCCTGCAAGGTGGACTTCATCCTGTCGACAGGGGTTCCCTGGGCCGCCCAGGAACTGTCCGCCGCCGGGACAGTGCACGTGTGCGGTACCCGTGCCGAGGTGGCGCACGCGGAAAACGAGGTCAAGGCCGGAAGACACCCGGAACGGCCCTATGTGCTGGTGGCACAGCCCTCGCCGTTCGACAATGGCCGCGCTCCTGACGGACGCCAGATCCTTTGGACGTACTGCCACGTGCCTGCCGGCTCAACTCTGGACATGGGTGAGGCTGTCACGTCGCAACTGGAACGTTTCGCCCCGGGATTCCGGGACGTGGTGGAGCAGTCACATGTCACAACTGCGGCGGGCCTGGCCGCATACAACCGCAACTACGTCGGGGGCGACTTCAGCGCCGGCGTCATGGATGTGCGGGGCCTGCTTCAGCGGCCCGTCGTCTCCCCCGTGCCCTGGCGCACGCCTTTGCGTGGCGTCTACCTCTGTTCGTCATCCACCCCGCCGGGCCCAGGAGTCACCGGCATGCCCGGGTACCACGCGGCGAAACATGCCCTCAGGGACATATTCGGACTGCCGGTGCCGGACCTCGGCCTCTGACCGTCCGAAAAGGACATTTGGCGCCCCCGCCCGGTCGTAGGAGCAAGCGCATTCCAAAATGGGGGCATAATGGCGCAGTGGGGAACTCAAAAAAACTGTCACTGGCCATGGTTGGTCTCATTCTCGGCGCCGTGCTGGTTGCCTGCGACGACGGCCGAGGGGGTGCGGAAAGTGCCGCCAAACAGCTCGCGTCAGCGATTTCCTCCCTCGACGTCGGCTCCGTGGCCTTTGAGGGCAGGGACCCGGCGGTTGCCAAGCAGCAGGTCCAGGACGTGTTCAAAGGCCTTGATCCGGTCAAGCCAACTGTTGAGGCCGGTGGGCTGACCCTGGACGGCGACACCGCGACGGCGCCCCTGAATTACACGTGGAGAATCGGTGCAGGGGACTGGAAGTACACGGTCTCCGCCAAGTTCAAGAAGTCCGGCGACAGATGGCTGACGGTGTGGGACCCCGCCATCCTGGTCCCGGGCCTGGCTGACAACGAAATCCTCAGCAAGGGCACCCAGTCACCCCAGCGCGCTGATATCCTCGGCGCCGGTGACGCGAAGCTGGTTACCTACCGCCCGGTGGTGAACGTCGGCATCGACAAGCCCCGGCTGGGAACAGCTGACGCTGCTGCGTCGGCGACCAAACTGGCGGAACTGGTGGGCGTGGATCCGGCCGCCTACGTTCAGCAGGTCCAGGCAGCCGGAACTGAAGCCTTCGTTTCCGCCATCACCCTGCGCGATGAGGGGCGTACCGTCACGGACCAGCAGATCGCAGCGATTCCGGGGGCCCGCGGAATCCCCGACACCGTCCCGCTCGCACCCAGCCGCACGTTCGCGCGGGCCGTACTTGGTTCCGTCGGCGAGGCCACCGCTGAACAGATCGAAGCCTCGGGCGGATCCCTGAGCGCAGGGGACATAACAGGCATCGGCGGCCTTCAGCAGCAGTACGACTCCCAGCTTCGCGGCACCCCGGCTGTTGTGATCCGCGCCCAGCGGGCAGACCTCAGCCGCGAACAGATCCAGGCGGCCGCGACAGATCCGCGCCGGGTGGTCTTTCAGGTGGCGCCAACCCCGGGCACTCCCCTGAAAACCACTCTGGATCCGAACCTTCAATCACTCGCGGAGAGCACCCTGGCCAACGTGGGTCCGGCGTCCGCCATCGTGGCGCTGCGGCCTTCCACCGGTGCGGTGCTGGCGGCGGCATCGGGCCCCGGAAGCAACGGCTACAATACGGCCATGCTTGGCCAGTACGCGCCGGGGTCGACGTTCAAGATGGTTGATTCACTCGCCCTGTTGCGCAACGGCCTGACTCCCGATTCAAAGGTGCAATGCACACCCACCCTCACCGTGGACGGCCGGACCTTCAAGAATTCGGAGGGTTACCCCGTCACTTCCTTGGGGTCCGTGACGCTCCGTGACGCTTTCGCGCACTCCTGCAACACGGCCTTCATTTCACAGCGGGACAACGTCAGCCAGGCCCAGCTCGAGTCCGCCGCAATCGCCATGGGAGTGGCCGTGGAGGCGCCCTCACTGGGTGCCGCCGCTTTCCTGGGGTCCGTGCCGGGTGCGGCCGAAGGCACCGAGCACGCGGCGTCGATGATTGGCCAGGGAAAAATACTCCTTTCGCCGCTGGCGGCCGCCATCATGGCCGGTTCCGTGGCCAAGGGCTCCCCGGTCTCACCGCAACTGGTCCTGAATCCCGGCGCCGGCACTGCCGTCGCAGGGACATCCGGAGGCCCGACGGCGGGCGCCACGCCGCCGCCGTCGTCCTCAGCGTCGTCCTCAGAGTCGCCGTCGTCCTCGGTTACGGCGGAGGCGCCGTCGAAAGCCTCGGACAAGCCGATCACCGCGGCCGAGGCCGCAGCATTGTCGGACATGATGCGGGCCGTTGTTACCTCCGGCCACGCAGGCTTCCTCTCCAGCGTCCCAGGTGCGCCTGTCGGGGCCAAGACCGGCACGGCGGAATTCGGGAACGAGAATCCGCCCAAAACACACGCCTGGATTGTGGCCGTACACGGCGACCTGGCCGTAGCCGTGTTCGTTGAGGACGGCGGCCTCGGAGCCACCACGTCCGGTCCGCTCCTGAAGCAGTTCCTCACCGCCGCCGGCTGACCCCCGAGTTTTTGACCAGATGACGCGGCTTATGGGCGGCAAAGACGCCATCAGTGGACAAAAACTCGTGACGGTGCGGCCATGGGAAGATTGTTGGCGTGGCCCATATTGACGTTTCCGGCATCGACTACTTCCTCTCCGACGGCACCCAGCTCCTCAACAGTGTCACCTTCAAGGTCCCGGACGGCACCAAAACAGCCCTCATCGGGCCCAACGGCACCGGCAAAACCACGCTGTTCCGCATCATTTCCGGGGACCTGACGCCGGACGAAGGGGTGATCGGCCGCTCCGGGAATATGGGCATCATGCGCCAGTTCGTGGGGCAGGTCCGGGACGATTCCACGGTCCGCGACCTCCTGGTGTCTGCTGCCCCGCCGGCCCTGGCCGCAGCCGCCCAAGCGGTGGACGATTCCGAACTTGCCATGATGGAGCACGACGACGAGCCCACCCAGATGCGGTATGCGCAAGCCATCGTTGACTGGGGGGATGCCGGTGGATACGACGTGGAGACCGTCTGGGATGAGGTATGCATGGCTGCCTTGGGACTGCCCTTTGACCGCGCCCAGCACCGCCCGGCGTCGAGCCTTTCCGGAGGTGAGCAGAAGCGGCTGGTCCTGGAGGCGCTGTTTGCCGGCCCGGACGAACTGCTGCTCCTGGACGAGCCCGACAACTACCTGGACGTCCCTGGCAAGCGCTGGCTCGAGGACAAACTCAACCAGTCCAAGAAGACCGTCTTCTTCATCAGCCACGACCGCGAGCTGCTGGACAACGCCGCGGGACGCATCGTCACGCTTGAGCCCGGCATCAACGGGGCCAGTGCATGGGTCCACGGTGGCGGCTTTGGCTCCTATGTGGAGGCCCGGGCTGACCGGAATGCCCGCTTCGAGGAACTCCGCAAGCGCTGGGACGAAGAGCACATCAAGCTCAAAGAACTCGTCAACATGTATAAGAACAAGGCGGCGTTCCGCTCGGACATGGCCAACCGCTATCACGCCGCGCAGACCCGGCTGGCGAAATTCCTGGAAGCCGGGCCGCCCGAAGCCCTCCCGATCGAGCAGAACGTGAAGATGCGCCTCAAGGGCGGCCGCACCGCCAAACGGGCCGTCGTGGCCGAGAAGTTGGAACTGACCGGCCTCATGAAGCCGTTCTCCTGCGAGGTCTGGTTCGGTGACCGCGTCGGTGTGCTTGGCTCCAACGGCTCCGGCAAGAGCCACTTTCTCCGGCTCCTTGCAACCGGCGGCACTGACCCCGAACGGGAGCACCTTCCCGTTTCCGACGTCGACATCGCCGAGGTGCCGCATGACGGGACCGTAAAGCTTGGCGCCCGTATCAGGCCAGGCTTCTTTGCCCAGAGCCATGTCCGGCCCGACCTCCTGGGCAAGACACTGCTGGAGATCCTCCACCGAGGAGACGAGCACCGTTCCGGGCTGGGCCGCGAGGCCGCCGCCGGAGCCCTGGACGGCTACGGCCTGGCCGGGCAGTCCGAGCAGAAATACGAGTCCCTGTCCGGCGGGCAGCAGGCGCGGTTCCAGATCCTCCTGCTGCAGTTGTCCGGGGCCACCCTGCTCCTGCTGGACGAGCCTACTGACAACCTCGACCTGCACTCGGCCGAGGCGCTGGAGCGGGCCATAGACCACTTCGAGGGAACGGTCCTCGCCGTCACTCACGACCGCTGGTTTGCCAGGACGTTCGACCGCTTCCTGGTGTTCGGATCCGACGGACAGGTGTACGAATCCTCGGAACCTGTCTGGGACGAGAAACGCGTGGAACGCGCCCGCTGAACGGACGCTGCCCGGATTTCGCAAACCCGATGAGCTGTCGGTGAAAGTAGTGAATGCATGAGTACCAACACCAGTACCAAAGCCGGCCCGGCGCTCAGGGCCGCTGCCGCCGCCACGTTCGTGGTCTTCGGAATCAACGGCCTGGTGTTCGCCAGTTGGGCCGCCCGGATCCCGGCGGTCACGGAAACCCTTCAGGTGACCTCGGGGCAGATGGGCACGCTCCTGCTCTGTGCGGCCACCGGTTCGCTTCTGGCACTTCCGACGGCGGGCCTGGTGGTGGGCAGGATCGGCACCGCAAACACCATGCGCGCGAGCGGACTGCTGGTCGCATTGGCCAGCGTAGGGATCGCCCTGTCCCTTTCGGGTGAATCCATAGCCGGAACAGCCGTGTGCTTGGTCTTCTTCGGAATCGGCATTGGCCTTTGGGATGTGTCGCAGAACATCGAAGGAGCCGACGTCGAACACCGCCTCCGGCGCACCATCATGCCTCAATTCCACGCCGCCTTCAGTGGCGGGGCTTTTGTCGGCGCACTGATCGGCGCCGGGCTTTCGAACATCGGAGTCGGACTGCCGTTGCACCTTCTGGTAATAGCCGGCGTCGTGGCCCTTGCGGCATGGCTCACCCCGCGCTACTTCCTTCCTCATGCTGCGGCGGCCGCACCGGTCGAGGGCGAGCCGAAGGCACCGAAGGGACCCTCCGCCTGGCGCGAAAGCCGCTCCCTGCTGATCGGCGTAGTGGTTCTGGGTGCCACCCTGACCGAGGGTGCCGGAAATGACTGGATTTCGAAGGCCTCTGTGGACGGGCTGGGAACTTCAGAGTCAACCGGAGCACTGATGTTCGCACTGTTTGTGCTGGCCATGACGGCCATGCGCTTCTTCGGCGGCCGCGTGATCGACGCGTACGGCAGGGTGGCAGTGCTTCGCGCAAGCATGGCGGCCGCGGCGGCCGGACTGTGCCTTTTCGTCCTGGCGGGAAACGTCTGGCTGGCCGCAGTGGGTGCGGCCTTGTGGGGCGTCGGCGCCGCACTGGCGTTCCCCATGGGGATGTCGGCGGCAGCCGATGATCCCCGGCGCGCTGCGGCCCGCGTTTCCGTTGTATCCACGCTGGGGTATATATCTTTCCTCGCGGGCCCTCCGCTGCTGGGCTATCTTGGCGACCTCACCGGAATCCGCCTGGCGCTGCTGGCCATCCTCGCGCCGATCGTGCTGGCGCTTGTCCTGGCCGGTGCCGCCAAGCCACTGCCTTCAAAGTAGGCCGCCGACTGCGGCGGTAGGGTGGGGAGATGCACAGGACGTCGCGGAAAAGCCCGGGATGGATCAGCCGTCTTGACCGGCGCCTGGTGCGGGGCGTCTCGGCATTCCCGGGCGGAAACTACGACGACTTCATCCGCCGGCTGTCCGCATCCGCCAACCACGGCAAGCTGTGGGTTGGCGCTGCGGCCGTCATGGCGGCCTTTCCCGGAAGATCCCGCCGGGCCGCTCTGCACGGCCTGATCGCCCAGGCTGTTGCATCCACGGTGACCAACGTGGTGTTCAAAACCCTGCTGCCGCGCGCCCGACCCCTGCCGGAGCACCTTCCCGTGTTCCGCTTCGTCCATCCGCAGCCGAAGAGTTCCTCCATGCCGTCCGGACATTCGGCCTCGGCAATAGCGTTCGCGGTGGGTGCGGCACTGGTCAAGCCCTCGCTCGGCATCGCCCTGGCCCCGGCTGCGGTGGGCGTCGCCTATTCCCGGGTGCATACCGGCGCCCACTGGCCGTCAGACGTCCTGTTCGGCTCCGCTATCGGTGCCGGGGCTGCCCTGATTACCCGCAAATGGTGGCCGGTGCGTCCGCCCTATCCGGAAACCGCCCGCACGTGGACAGCCGCGCCGGAACTTGCGGGAGGTGAGGGTCTCAGCATCGTGGTGAACACCCTCGGTGGTTCCTTTACGGATGAGACTGCGGCCGCACTGCAGAAGGTATTCCCCAAGGCGTATATAGAGTCGGTGCACCCGGAGGAGAACCTCCGGGATGAGATCCGGTCGACAGCCACTTTCCCTGGCACCCTGGCGCTCGGCGTCTGGGGAGGGGACGGGACGGTTGGCGCGGCGGCCGCTGCCGCCGTCGAACATTCACTCCCCTTGCTCGTGCTGCCGGGCGGCACGCTCAACCACTTCGCGCGGGACGCGGGGTTGAGCAGCCTGAAAGACGCGGTGGACGCGGCCTCGGGCGGCGAGGCCGCGCTTGCCGATGTCGGGGTGGTTTCTGTTGAGCGCGGCCTGTCAGGAAATCCCGAGTCAGCTGAACTCATCATGTTGAACACCGCCAGCATCGGCCTGTACCCCAACCTGGTCCGCCGCCGGGAGCACCTTCAGCCTGCCTTGGGCAAACCGTTGGCGGGAGTGGTGGCCATGTTCCGGACATTCGCCGCCGGGACACCCACCACGCTGACCGTGGACGGGGTGCGGCACAAGCTCTGGATCGCCTATGTTGGCCGCGGCCGGTACTATCCCCGGGATCATGCACCCCTGTTCCGTCCGGTCCTGGATGACGGGGTGCTGGACATCCGTATGATCACCGCCGATGAATCCTTTGCCCGGCTGCGGCTGCTGTGGTCCGTCCTGACGGGAACCGTGGCCACTTCCCGGATCACGCACCTCAAGGAGGGCACACGGGTCCGCATGGAATCGGAAGGCTCACCGATGGTTCTGGCGGTCGACGGCGAAGCCCTGGCGGGGGTGCGCAGCGTGGAGTTCCGCGTGGAACGGCAGGCCCTGACGTACTACTCGCCACAGCCGCGGAGCACCCGCGTCATCCACACGGACTACCCTGAATCACCCCTGAATCATCCCTGAGACCGGTGGAACCTGCCCTTCCCATCTGTAGCGTTGAGGATGCACACACCACACGTCCCAGCATCCCGCAGCCATAGGCTGCTGTTCGAAGGAACACTCCCATGATTGAGGCAAAGGGCCTGACCAAGGTCTACGGCGGCAAGAAGGCAGTCGACGGCGCCAGCTTTACCGTCCAGGCGGGCCAGGTGACGGGCTTTCTTGGCCCCAACGGCGCCGGCAAATCGACCACCATGCGCATGGTCATGGGACTGGACCGGCCGACGTCGGGCACCGTCACCGTCAACGGTCTGCCCTATGCCGAGCACAAAGCGCCCCTTCACGAGGTGGGTGCGTTGCTGGACGCCAAGGCAGTCCACACAGGACGCAGCGCCTACCATCACCTGCTGGCCATGGCCGCAACGCACAACATTCCCAAATCGCGGGTGCTTGAGGTCATCGAAATGACGGGCCTGGAAGCCGTGGCCAAAAAGAAAGCAGGCGGGTTCTCCCTCGGCATGGGCCAGCGGCTGGGCATTGCCGCGGCGCTGCTTGGTGACCCGCAGACCCTGATCCTGGACGAACCGGTCAACGGCCTGGATCCGGAGGGCGTGCTCTGGGTCCGAAACCTGGTCCGGCACCTGGCCAACGAGGGCAAAACGGTGTTCCTGTCCTCGCACCTGATGAGCGAGATGGCCCAAACGGCGGACCATCTGATTGTGATCGGCCGGGGACGGATCATTGCCGATGCCCCCGTGCAGCAGATTATTGCCGGGACCCGCCAGACGCGCACCCTGGTGCGCACCTCTGCGGCCCAGCAACTGTCAGTGCTGCTGGCAGGGGACGGCGTGAAAGTGGACCAGAGCGAGACGGAGACACTGGAAGTCACGGGCATGGATTCGCGGCAGATCGCCCAGGTCGCCCTGGACAACCGTGTGCTGGTCTATGAGCTCACCCCGCAGCTTTCGTCCCTGGAGGACGCATATTTCGACCTCACCAAGGACGAAGTGGAGTTCCATTCGCACCTCTCCGGCGGACCCGCCGACGCATACGCCACCGCACCGGCAGGAAAGTAAGGACGATGACCAGCATGACTGAAACCCGGACACATACCCGTTCCACAGCCGGTTCCGGCGGCGTGACTTTTGTCGGAGTGCTCAGATCCGAATGGATCAAACTCTGGTCGCTGATGTCGACCCGCATTCTGCTGCTGCTCACCCTCGTGGCCGTTATCGGCATCGGCGGCCTGGCCGTGCTGATCCGGTACTCCTACCTGCAGGAGAGGATTCGCAGGGCTGCGGACCAGGGCCAGACCATGACGCCGGACATGCTGGAGAAGACGTTCCCCCCGGGCTCCGGCTTTGACCTGTACAACCTGCCCAATGCCGGCCTGCAGATCGGCATCCTGGTGCTCGGCTCCCTGGCAGTCCTGTTCATCTCCTCGGAATACGCCACGGGCATGATTCGCTCCACCATGAACGCCGTCCCCCGCCGGACGCCGGCCTTCGTGGCCAAGGCCATCCTGCTGGCGGTTGTTTCCTACATCATCACCACCGTCGCCGCCTTTGCCACCTTCCTGATTGCCATGCCGGTGTTCCGGGGAATGGGCTTTGATCTTGACTGGTCCACCGACGGCGTCCTGTACAGCGTCTTCACGGGCGGCTTGTATGTGGCCGGCGTGGCCCTGATCGGGCTTTCACTAGGCACCCTCCTGCGTAACTCCGCCGGCGGCATCACAGTCCTGGTGGGCCTGTTCTTCGTCCTGTCCATCGCTGCCAATTTCATGACCCTGATTCCCGGTGACTTCTGGAAGTATGTGCCGCAGTACCTCCCCAGCGAGGCAGGCGGCCGTTTCCTTTCCATCGGCCACACCGATGCCGTGATAGATCCCTGGCAGGGCGGCCTGATCTTTCTGGGCTACGTGCTGCTGTTCCTGGTGCCGGCCATGATCGCGCTGAAGAAACGCGACGTTTAGGCAGCGGCAACGCTTAGGCTCGGAACCATGAACGACGCCGTGGTGAAGGACGTGCCGGCCGGCCAGGCCGACGCGTCCTTTGCCGAGATCTCGGCAAAGCGCCGCGGTCTGTTCCGCCGCTACCTCTACCAGTACCCCCGGGTAATGGACGCTGTGGTGGCCCTCTGCTATGCGCTGCTGGTGGCTCCAACAGTTGCGGATGCAGTCAGGTCAGGGGCCTGGCTGGCCGCTGCCCTCCTCGCGGCGGTTGCCGCAGCACTGTTTATCCGGCGCACCTATCCCGTGGCGCTGGTGGCTTTCGTGGCCGTCGTGGAAGTCGCCGCCACCCTCCTCCATCCGTGGGGCTCGAACGTTTCGGCCGGACTGTGGTTTTCGCTGTACGCCGTGGCTGCCGTGCACACCCGGCGTTTCGCCCTCATCACGCTGGCCGTGGCGACGGCGCCCCTTGCCCTGCTGTACCTGCTGGCCGCCGTCGGCCCGATGGAAAACTCCTTTGTCCATGCGGCCGGCGGCAACCCGGCGGAGTTCCACCTCCTGACCAGCATCGCCACGGGGGCCGCGATAGCGCTCTCCAACGTCATCGCCACCGGGATTGGTATATCAGTCAGGCAGCGGCGGGAACACGAGCAGGAGGTCTCCGCCTGGGCGGCCAGAGCCGCCGGCCTGGCGTCGGTCAACGAACGGAACCGCATCGCGCGGGAAATGCACGACGTCGTCGCCCACTCGCTGACCGTCATGATCAGCCTGTCCGACGGTGCCGCCGTCGTGGCCAGGAAGAGCCCCGAGCAGGCCGGCGAGGTGCTCGGGGAGCTGTCCCGGACGGGCCGGACCGCCCTGGCGGACATGCGGCGCGTGCTGGGCGTCCTCCGCGATGATGCCGGGGACCCGGCACCCCGGCAGCCGGTAGAGCCCGGTGACCTGGCAAAACTGCTGGATGGCTTCCGCACCGCGGGCCTGCCGGTTCACTACTCGCACACGGGTCCGGCCTTGCCCCGGGATCCGGCGTTCCGGCTGACTGTTTACCGGATTGTGCAGGAGTCCCTGACCAACGTCCTCCGGTACGGCCGATCACTGGGGCGGGTGGAGGTGGCAGTCGTCCGAACCGGTTCCACAGTCACCATTGAAGTGCTCGACGACGGCACGGCCTCTGCGGACGCCTTTCAGTCAGGCGGCTTCCAGCCGGGCGGGCCGGGGTCCGTGCATGCCTGGGGATCGGGCCAGGGGCTGGCGGGGATGGCGGAGCGGGCCCGCATCTACGCGGGCACGGTTGAGGCCGGAGCGACGGGCGTTGGCTGGCGGGTAAGGGCTGTACTGGCCTGGCCGGCGGACGGCATTTCGGATCCCGACGACCTTTCCAGACAACTGCAAGGCAGGGCATGACTGAGACACAGGCGACCACGGTCCTGCTGGTGGATGACCAGCCTCTCCTCAGGATGGGCTTCCGCCTGATCCTGGAAGGCGAGGATGACCTTCGAATTGTGGGCGAGGCTTCAGACGGCGCGGAGGCGGTGCGGCTGGTCCGGGAACTTGGCCCGGATGTGGTGCTGATGGATGTCCGCATGCCGGTGCTGGACGGCATCGAGGCGACGCGTGCCATCACTGCCACCGGCTCCGGAGCAAGGATCATCATCCTGACCACCTTCGACGTGGATGAGTACGCCTTCGCCGGGCTGCAGGCGGGTGCCTCCGCATTCCTGCTGAAGGACGTGGCACCCGCGGAACTGATCAGCGCCATCCGGGTGGTTGCCAGCGGGGATGCCGTGGTGGCACCCCGGGTCACCCAGCGGCTGCTTGAAACCTACGTCCGCGGCGTGAACCGGCCCCCGCTTGCCGCCGGCACGCGCGACCCCCTGCTGGAGGACCTCACGCCGCGCGAAACCGAGATGCTCGAAGCTATGGCCGAAGGGCTCTCGAATGCGGAGATCGCGCACCGGTATTTCCTGTCTGAAGCCACTGTGAAGACCCACGTCCGGAGGATCCTCACCAAACTCCATCTGCGGGACCGCGTCCAGGCGGTGGTGTATGCCTACGAGACAGGCCTGGTGGTTCCGGGGAACCCGGATTATTGAGAACTGCCGGACTGGGGGAAGCGGGCTGGCCCACTCACAGCCCGCTCACAGGAAGGCGCTATGCGGAGCATAGTAGCTGCAACTTTGATGGACCCATGAACACTTCACGCATCCCCACGGATCCCCACGCTTCCCTTGACACAAACCTTCACGAGCCGCACCCCAATCACGACCGCGGACTTGAATTCGACCTCTCCACGCTGATGAGCCGCCGCTCGCTGGGAATGTTCTTCGGCGCGGGCGGCGCCGCCGTTGCCTTGGCCGCCTGCACCCCGGGCGGATCCACCTCCACAGCGGGCACCTCCGCTGCGACCGCCACCGGTACTGCCACAGCAACCGCTGCCGGGAGTGCCGCCACGCCGGCCGCGACCGCCACCCCCACGCTGACCCGGGCCATCGCCGAGTGCGGAGTGGAAATTCCGGAGGAAACGGCGGGACCATACCCCGGCGACGGCTCCAACGGCCCCAACGTCCTTCAGGCTTCCGGCGTCGTGCGCCAGGACATCACCGCAAGCTTCGGGACGTCAGGCACCAAAGCTGAGGGGGTGCCGCTGACCTTCACACTGACCCTCCTGGACAACGCCAAGGGGTGCGTGCCCCTCGCCGGTGCCGCAGTCTACGCCTGGCACTGTGACCGGAGCGGAAGGTACTCGATGTACGATGCCGGGCTCGCGAACGAAAACTACCTCCGCGGCGTCCAGGAAGCCGACGCCAACGGCCAGGTCACGTTCACCTCCATCTTCCCGGGCGCCTACTCGGGGCGGTGGCCCCACATCCACTTTGAGGTGTTCGAGTCAATGAGCAACGCCACCTCGGCCGGGCAGGTGCTGGCGGTTTCGCAAATTGCCCTGACCCAGGCCGCCTGCGACGACGTCTACGCCACCGCCGGGTATGAGGCGAGCGTCGCCAACATGAAGCGCACCACACTGAAGTCAGACATGGTGTTCGGTGATGACGGGGGTGTCTACCAGCTGGCCACGATGACGGGATCTGCTGCCGCCGGCTACACAGCTGGCCTGAACGTCACCATCTAGAGACCGAACGACGACCAACAGCCAGCCAGACGTACCAACAGGCATCGCTCCGGCCGCCGGCATTAGACTCGTCAGCATGCCTTCACTATCCAGCGCCGAAGACCACATCCGGGACCTTGGCGCCTATGTCAGCGCATCGCCGTCGAGCTTTCACGCCGTTCAGGAAG
>DATCNU010000178.1:0-6764 GCA_036565085.1 Arthrobacter sp. | reverse complement strand
GGGTATAGGGCGCACTACTACTACGGCGTCCCGGCGTGCGACGGATGTAGGGAAGCGCAGGCTGTCTACTCGGCCGGCTACCGGGAACGGCAGGCCGCCTGATGGCCGGCTACGTGTACCGGGGCAGTGACTTCGACGTGTTCGAGCCGTTGAAACCCCTGGCCACCCGACGTTACGCCGGGGCCGTGTGCGGGACCCGGCCAGGGTATATGCGGCACCGCGCCAACAGTGAGGACCCCTGCACGGACTGTTCGGAGGCGAACGCCTCCTATAACCGGGACTACCGGGAGCGGGTAAAGGCCCGGCTGATCAAGAAGGGCTGGACGGCGGCGAAGTGCGGCACCGTCGCCGGGTATAGGGCCCACGACCGTCACGCCGTACCCCTGTGTGATCCGTGCCGGGCTGCGAACGCTGCCGCCTGCAAGGACCGCCGCGACGCGAAGAAGGCCGCCTGATGGCGTGGTTCAAGATGGATGACGGATTCGCGAACTCGAAGCCTGTCCTGCGGATCCCGCGCCGCTACCGGCTCCAAGCTGTGGGGCTGTGGGCGCTGGCCGGCACGTGGTCCGCTAAGGAAGAGACGGACGGGTTTATCCCGGAGTACGTCCTCGAAGAGCTGTGCGGGACGGCCGGGGTAGCTAATCAGATCGTCCAGGCGGGTCTTTGGGAGATCGTAAAGGGATCCTCCAAGGATCCTGTTGGGATCCTATCGGCAGTCTCCGACGATCCTCAGTTACCCGGCTGGCGGTTCCGGAATTGGTCCAAGTACCAGCCGACGAAAGCGGAGTTGGAAGAAAACCGCGAGAAAGAGCGGATCCGGAAAGCGAATTACAGGATGTCCCGGCGGGACACCGAGGGGACAGGGGCGGGACTCCCAGAGGGACACCAGCGGGTGTCCGGACACCCCGACCCGACCCGACCCGACCCGACCCCTATAGAAGAAGCTAAAGCTTCTTCGGTGGAAATCCGGGAAGACGTCGAACACCTCTGTGGCGTCCTTGCTGACCTGATCGAGGGCAACGGTTCACTGCGGCCCAAGATCACCAAAACGTGGACCGATAACGCCCGCCGGATGATCGACCTTGACGGCCGCGAACCGGCCAAGGCGCTGAACCTGATCCGCTGGTGCCAAGGCAGCGCCTTCTGGCGGAAAAACGTCCTGTCCATGCCGACGTTCCGGGAGAAATACGACCAGCTCCGGCTGGCCGCTGTCGAGGACTGGGAGAAGAACAAAACCGGGGCATCCCCTGACGGGGTGATCGACGTTGACGCGGTCCTTGGCCGGGATGTCTGGTCCCCGGGCACACCGCCGGCAGGGCTGGACGTGGCAGAAGAAATTGAGTGGAAGAAGCAGCAGCGGGCCGCGCATAAGGCGGAACGTCTCGAAGAAGCAAAGAGGAAATTGGGGGTAGCGGCATGAGCGACAGGACACCACGGCAGGACGTTGACGCGGAGCGTGCAGTGATCGGGGCGGCGATGCTGGATCAGCGCGTTTTGGAGGACATCCACCTCAAGAGTGAGGACTTCTACCAGCCCCAGCATGAGCAGTTGTGGGACTTAATCCTCACGGAGTCACGTGCGGGCCGCCCGGTAACACCCATGGCGCTGGTCCAGAGGCTCGTCACGGCGCCTATCGTGGGGCTGACGCCCACCTACCTGCCTGAATGCATGGAAGCCGCTCCAGTGCGCGGCGCGGTCCCGCACTATGCCGGGATCATCACCGGCCTTGCCCGGCTCCGGAGGCTCGCTGATGTGGGTGTGAAGCTCCAGCAGATGTCGCTGACGTCGGGGTGGGATGAGACAGAGCAAGTCCTGGACGATGCCCGGGCCGTGCTGGACGCGACAGCCAACGAGGCAAGCGGGATCCAGGTCCGGACCTTTGCGGACGCGTTGGAGTCTGCCATCGATCTCTGGTCTTCGCCCAAGGGCAAGTCGTACCCGACGGGCTGGTCCGAACTGGACTGGAGGTTCAACGGCGGCTGGCACCCGGGACAGTTGACCGTCATGGGTGCCCGGCCGGCCGTGGGCAAGTCGCTGGTGGCAGGTTGCGCCGCGGTCGCCGCATCGTCCTACGGCGTCGGGTTCTTCTCCCTGGAGATGAAAGAGCACGAGGTGATCGGCCGCATGACCGCCGCCTCGGAAGGCGTCAACCTGCACAACCTGAACTCATTCGACCTCACCGAATCGGACTGGGCCAAGGTTGCCAAGCTGCGGGCGAAGTCGGCCGAGTGGCCGGTCTACATTGAGGAGCTTTCCCGGACCTCCATGGCACAGATCAGGGCGCAGGTCAGGACGTGGAAGCGTCGCGGGCCCGTTCCGCTCATCATCATCGACTACCTGCAGTTGGTGGCGCCGGCGGACACTCGTGAGCAGCGGGAACGGCAGGTCGCCCGGATCGCTGAGGACATGAAGCACCTCGCCAAGGAATTCGACACGCACGTCCTGGCGCTGGCGCAGGTCAACCGCGGATCCACCCAGCGGGCCGACACCCGCCCGACCATGGCGGACCTCCGGGAGTCCGGCGGCATCGAAGCGCACGCGGACAACATCATCCTCCTGCACCGTGATGACGAGGAGATGGAAGGCGAGATCGAATTCATCATCGAGAAGAACCGGCACGGCGAGACCGGCAAAATCCGCCTGGCGTGGCGCCCGCACTTCGGTTCCGTGAACTCCATGGCTTCAGAGGCCGGCGACTTCCGGTACGGCGTCGCATGAGCGGCTCAATCCGGATCGTGGCCCATGGGACCCCTGCGCCGCAGGGCAGCAAGAAGCATGTGGGCGGTGGCCGGATGGTGGAGGTGTCGAAGAACCTTCCGGCGTGGCGTGCTGCGGTGGAGGCTGCGGCGCGGCTTGCCACCGGGCCTGCCTGGGTGCCGTGGGATGGGCCGGTGTCCGTGTCGGGGACGGTGGGTATCCGTCGTCCGGGGTCTACGAAGTTCAAGGACTTCCCGGCCGGCGCCCCGGACCTGGACAAGATCCAGCGGGCCATCGGGGATGCGCTGGAAAAGTCCCGGCTGATCACCAATGATGCCCGGATTGTGCACTGGGATATCCGGAAGGTGTGGGCTGTGGGTGTGCCGGGTGCTGACCTGACAGTCCGGGAGATTGGTGGGTAACTTTCTCCCCGAAACGCCCACAAAGTTAGTAACAGTGCGCAACTTTCTGCTAGGCTTTGAGGACAATGAAGAAGCCGCCCGAACTGGTTCAGAGCCCGGGCGGCCAACACGGAAAGGTCCCTTCCGCAATGACAACACTACCAACACCCCGCCGCCGCGCATCATGGCACACATCCCGCCGTCTGACTGACTGGGCGTTCCGCGTGGCCCTCCCCGGTAGGCACCACAGCCTGGACAACTCGCTGCTGGCGCTGATGACGGCGCGGGAGCTCCGGCCATGAGCTGGTTCAAGCGCCGCCGGCCAACCCACCGCGCCGCCCCACCCAAGCCTAGTGGTGAGGACATCACCGTGGCGTTCCTGAACGGCCTGTCCCTGGCTGAGTGGGATGCGCTCCCGGTACTGGTCAAAAAGGATCTGCGGGAGAACGTCGCATGGGCTGGGGTGGGGGCATGAGCGAGCGAGTCGGTTACGTCGTCATCGAGTACAACCAGGCATCACATGAGCCGCGAGTGTCCAGCGACATCTACCAGGACGTCGAGGAAGCGTTCGATGACCTTGGGCGGCAGGCGGACGCAACGGCCCAGACCGGCCGCCGTGAAGGCTACGCAATCGGAACCATCACTATCGAGGACGACGAGTGACCGCCCCCCGCATCGAGTACGGCGCGCAACTGGCCACCTCCGCCCCAGTCGTGTACGTGAAGGACTTCACCCTGGCCGTGGTGACTACATGGATTGACACCATGGCCGCGGTGACCCCTATCCGGCTCGTGACGCGCATCTGGGACGGCGACACGCACGGGCACTGGGAAGTCGCACCATGACCGCACAAGACAATCCGGGGAACCGGGAAGGACCACACATGAGCGCCGCAGTCATCGCCTACAAAGCCACCGACAACACCACCATCAGCCGCTACATGGCCGACCGTACCGCCGCACACGACGCATGGTGGTCAACGGTTCGGGCGTTTGGCGAGAAGATCGGACACCCGCGCCTGTCGATCCGCAACGGCATGTTCGGATCGCACGTCATGGGTTACGCCATGGAAGACGGGGAGACCCCGGATGACGGGTGGAGGGTTCATAAGGACTGGGGCGTCTGCGTCCCGAACAAGCGCTCCAAGCTGGGCAAGGACTTGGAGAAGGAACTCGACGGCCTTTCATGGCGACCACCGGCAACGCTGGGAGTCAAGGATCATCTTCATGCACCGTCCGAGCAGGGCGGGTTCTCCACCTACATGCTGAACCCATCGATCCAACAGGGGAACGCCGGAGACTGGTTCCTGTCATTCTCCCGGAAGCCATTCGATGATGACCTAGCGAAGATCGATCCCGACGTGTGGCAGCGGGCCAGCCTCGCGGACTACTACGCACAGACAGAGAAGCCGTGACCGCGGCCCAGTTTGAGGACCGGGAGGGGCGGGACCTGGTCGAAGCCATCCACGAACGGAAGTTCGACTACGATGCGCCCCTGCCCGACCTGCATATCAGGCAGGCGCGCAGTTGGGAACCCGCCGCGAGACGGTACCGGGATTTGACCCCGAATGAGAAAGAAGCGAACCAATGAGCGTCATTGGCAAGTACCGCAACCACCAAGGCGTAGAGCTGGAAGTCACTGGCATCAGCATGGCGCGCAACATCCTTGGGACCATCTACGAGGCCGTCGTACCGGATCAACTGTTCGGCCCCCGGCACTACCTTGTAGCGCCGGACGGACTGAAGGACTGCGGCTACGAGAAGGTAGAAACCGATGACGAAAAGGAAATGAACGCATGAGCGAGAACAGTGAGCCTCGGCAGGATTCAACCGTTGGCTACAGACTCAGAGCCGTGATTAGCATCTTGGCGGAACGCGAGCGCGAACTCCTGCAAGTCAAGGGGCCATGCTCATTCAAGGAATGCAAGCTGCACTACGCACACTTCGGTCCTTGCGATATCTCCGGGGCCACCAAGTGACGGCCCCGGACCCTCGCCTGGGTGAGATGCGCCCCGTCAAGGTGAATTTTGGGGGTGTAGCCGAAGCGTTGAACCTGGCTTTCAATCGCGCCACTCACGACGCGTGGCAGCAGGGCTATGAACTAGGACGCAAGGAAGCAGTCCCGGCCGCGGAAAGGGAAGCGCTACTGGAAGCTGAGGAGGCCATCGAGGCGCGGCTGGCAGCGGACGTTGCCGCGTACAACGATCACGGGTTCATCGGTGACAACCAGTGCATGACAGACCGGGCATACCTACTCACCGAGTTGCGGAAGCGGGACGAGGTGATTGCGAGGGCAACCACGTTGATCCATGACCTCACGGATCGCGCCGAATGCCACTTCGATCACCACGGAGGATGCCAGGCTCACGGCTACCTCAGCTTGGAGCCCGGCGAGACGTGCCCGCAGTATGACGCGAAGCAGTGGGCCGCTGTGACTGCTGCGAAGGGAGACGGGGAATGACTCCCCGAGAGGAAGCGGAGAAGCTGATAGCCGAGGCGCTGAACCGGCGTGCTCGAAATGGTGGGAGGCACCTTCACCATGAGGGATGCATCCACAACCTGCCGCCCGAGGATCAGATCGAAATGCGGGGCAGCAATGTCGATTGGTGGATGCGAGTGGTTGGCACGATGCCGGAACAGATCACACCTGACGATTGGGAGTCCCAGTGAAGACCATGGCCGAAGTGCTGGCCGAGCACCCGATCGAGTGGAAGCGAAAAGACGGCCCCGGCGACCGGGTGTCTTTCATTGCGACATGCTTCAAGTGCGGCCCGCTCGCTGCTGCAAAGCCATCCGCACATCAGGCCGCCGCTCTCACGGCTGCGGGGTACGGGTTGGTGGCCGACGCGAAAAGGGAAGCGCCCCGGCGCGTTCTGGCCGACAGGGAAGCCGAACTACTGAACCTCAAGGGCGCATGCCGCGCACCCGGTTGCCGACTCCACCACGCACACCGAGGCCCCTGCGATACTGCGGCCGTGAGGGGCGAAGGGTGAGCACCTGTGAAGCTGAGGAACGCTGCCTGCGGATCGCCTACGAAATCGAGCTGATGTGGGGTTCCGGGAAGACCGACCTGGGCCGGCTCAAAGCCATCGCGACCGGGGAGAAATGCACCGGCCACGACACGGCGACAACGGGTAACAGTGCGCAACTTATCGGTTAAACTGGTACGTATGACATGTGGTGTGTGTGAGGGTACGACCAGCGACGGTATCCACCTATGCCCGGGCTGCCGGGACAAACTCACCGACAACCTCCGCCGGGTCGAATCCACCGTAGAAGCGGTATGGACGTCAGCGGCACGGCAGAACGTCGGCACCGGCTCAGTCGGAACCTCAGGGCACACAGCCCCGGCGGACCCGTCCAACTCCCGGGCGTACGACACCGGCCGGACCCTGAACGTCATCCTCACCGGCTGGGCCCGGGCACTCGGCCACACCCAACCCCACGCGGTCAAAGCCGCAAACATACTGCTCCTGCACATCCAGGAGGTACGGGAACAGGACTGGGCGCCCGTCCTGCACCAGGAACTTTCTGAGGCGTTGACGGACTGTGACCGGGCGACCGACAGGGCCGCACCCAGGATCTTCGCCGGGATCTGCCCCACCGAAGAGGACGGGCAGGAATGCGGGACCCCCGTCTACACCCCCGAAGGCCGCACCGAAGCAAG
>DATCNU010000177.1:0-1561 GCA_036565085.1 Arthrobacter sp. | reverse complement strand
ACCCTGACCGACGTGGACAACCCGCAGCCGCTGCCGCTGATCACCGTGGATGATCCCGCGATCTCCATGACCATTGGTATCAACACCTCGCCGCTGGCCGGCCGGGTCAAGGGCGCCAAGGTCACGGCCCGCCAGGTCAAGGACCGTCTGGACAAGGAACTGATCGGTAACGTCTCCATCAAGGTTCTCCCCACCGAGCGTCCCGACGCCTGGGAAGTCCAGGGCCGTGGCGA
The DNA here is from genome assembly GCA_036565085.1 of Arthrobacter sp. Classification (GTDB taxonomy): domain Bacteria; phylum Actinomycetota; class Actinomycetes; order Actinomycetales; family Micrococcaceae; genus Arthrobacter. The sequence goes on along the minus strand of DATCNU010000177.1, from coordinate 1,328 downwards.
GCTGGCGCTGGCCATCCTGGTCGAGCAGATGCGCCGTGAAGGCTTTGAACTGACGGTCGGCAAGCCGCAGGTTGTCACCCGGACCGTCGACGGCAAGATCCACGAGCCGATGGAACACATGACCATCGACGTGCCGGAAGAGTACCTCGGCGCCGTCACCCAGCTGATGGCCGCCCGCAAGGGCCGCATGACCAACATGGCCAACCACGGCACCGGCTGGTGCCGCATGGAGTTCATCGTTCCGGCCCGTGGCCTGATCGGTTTCCGCACCAAGTTCCTCACGGACACCCGCGGCGCCGGCATCGCAGCCTCCATCTCCGAGGGCTACGAGCCCTGGGCCGGCCCGATCGAGTACCGCACCAATGGTTCGATGGTGGCCGACCGCGCCGGAGTTGTGACGCCGTTCGCCATGATCAACCTGCAGGAACGCGGTTCCTTCTTCGTTCGCCCCACCTCCGAGGTTTACGAAGGCCAGATCGTCGGCGAGAACTCCCGCGCCGACGACATGGACGTCAACATCACCAAGGAAAAGAAGCTCACCAACATGCGTGCCGCTTCCTCGGACACCTTCGAGAACCTGACGCCGCCGCGCGACCTCACCCTCGAAGAGTCCCTCGAATTTGCCCGCGAAGACGAGTGCGTCGAAGTCACCCCGGAGTCCATCCGCATCCGGAAGCTCATCCTGGACGTCAACCAGCGCGCCAAGTCCACCCGGGCACGCGCCAAGGCCTAATCGAGTTTTTGTCCAGATAAACGCACTTTCGGGCTGCTTAGGCCACGTTATCTGGACAAAAACTCACTGAAACTGCCGGTATGGCAGGTGGGAATCCCGCCGTCGTACCGGCTGTTTCTTTTTGTGCGGGGGAGGAAGCAGGGGGCGTCAGTCGCGGAGGCGGACGGGGCGCCGCTCCGGCGCCGGCGGCACTTCCTTGGCAGCCACCACCAGGTCCAGGCGGATCACGACGTCGGCCTTCCGCGTGCGGACGGTACAGCCACCGTCGTCAGTGGCCACCAGATAGCCCAGCGCGTCGGTCAGGCCGCCGTCGATGCGGTAACGGACCACAACCCGTGTTCCGGGCAGGGCGGCGGCCAGAAATTCTCGGGGCGTAGGCTGGGCGGGACTCACCAGTTCATACTAAGGCGGCCCGCTAGGTTCGCGCGGACGGGCTGGGAGATAATAGGCTCAGGAGTCAACAGTCCGGCCGGTGCCGGATTCAAATGCCGGCTACTGCCGGGAAATATCGTGGAGAGGCAAGGGACGTGACGTACGTAATCGCGCAGCCGTGTGTAGATGTCAAGGACAAGGCATGTATTGAGGAATGCCCCGT
>DATCNU010000176.1:0-20821 GCA_036565085.1 Arthrobacter sp. | reverse complement strand
GTCAAGGACCGGCCGGTCCGGCGGTTCGGCCGGGGCCCCGCGCACCCGCCGTCTACCCGCCGTCGAACAGCACCAGCCATGGCTGCTGCGCGTGGTGGGTGGCGCGTGGCTGGGCATCGGCCACCTGGTGGGCGGCGGTGTGCGCAGGATCGGCCACGATGTCAGCGACCTGCCGGCGGAAGAACGCCGCGACGGTGCAGCACTGTTCAACCTGGCGCTGGGCGTCTTCATCGCAACCTTCGCCTGGTGGGGACTGACCGGATGGTTCCCGGACACCGTGTACAGCGTGGTCAACGGAACTTTCGGCTGGATGTCCCTCCTGCTGCCGCTGATGCTTTTTGTCTGCGCGTTCCGGCTTTTCAGGCAGCCCGCGGACGGACGCGGCAACAACCGCGTGGGGATCGGGTTCCTGATCATGACGTTCTCCGGCTGCGGCCTTGCCCACATCCTGGGCGGCCAGCCCACCGTGGCGCAGGGCTTCGACGGGCTGCGGCGGGCAGGCGGCATGCTCGGCTTCCTGGCGGCATCACCCCTCGCCGCCATTCACGCCGCCGTTCCGTTGGCCCTCTATGGCCTCTTGGCGTTTGTGTCACTGCTCATCATCACGGCGACGCCCTTCGGCGCCATTCCCCGCCGCCTGCGCGGGGCGTACGAGCACCTGATGGGCATCGACCTCCAGGACGCGGACGACGCCGGCCACGACCGCAGCTACCTCTACGAAACGCCGGCCGCCGCGGCACCCAAAAAGAAGAAGCGGCGCTTCTTCGGCAAGGACGCGGAGAACGATGGCGGACTGGAAGGCTATGTAGGGGACGAAGCCTTCGAGCATGCCGTCATCGACGACGATGCACCCGCCGATGAGGCAAAGGGAGGCAAGGGACCGCGCCTTGCGCCCGGGGTCCGCCGCCCCACCCAGGCAGAAATCGCCGTCGAGAAGATCAAGGCGGCCCAGGGCCTGGGTGCTGCGGCGAAGGCGCCGGCGGGGGCCAACGCTACCGAGGCCATTCCGCTGGTGACACCGGGCATGGTTGCCGCCGGATCCCTCAATCCCGTCCAGGCCAATGCTCCCGCGGCCGTTCCCCAGGTTCCTGCCCGGCCGGTTACCCAGGCGCCGCTGCCCACCCCGATCCCGCAGCGGACCGAGCAACTGTCGCTGGCCGGCGACGTTACGTACACGCTGCCGCCGTCGGACGTTCTGACGCCTGGTTCCATCCCCAAGGAGCGCACCGAAGCGAATGACGCCATTGTGGCGTCCCTGACCGAGACCCTCAACCAGTTCAACGTCGAAGCCCAGGTGACCGGTTTCAGCCGCGGTCCTACGGTGACGCGGTACGAAATCGAGCTGTCGCCGGGCACCAAGGTGGAGCGCGTTACCGCCTTGTCCAAGAACATCTCCTACGCCGTTGCCAGCTCGGACGTCCGGATCCTCAGCCCCATCCCCGGCAAATCGGCAATCGGCATCGAAATCCCCAACACGGACCGCGAGACCGTCTCCCTGGGCGACGTGCTCCGGAGCCAGAATGCCCGGCGCACCGACCACCCCATGGTCATGGGCGTCGGCAAGGATGTCGAAGGCGGCTACGTCGTGGCCAACCTGGCCAAGATGCCCCACCTGTTGGTGGCCGGCGCCACCGGCGCCGGTAAGTCGTCCTTCGTGAACTCCATGATCACGTCCATCCTGATGCGGGCGACCCCTGACGAGGTGCGGATGGTGATGGTGGACCCCAAGCGTGTAGAACTGACCGCGTACGAGGGCGTTCCCCACCTGATCACGCCCATCATCACCAACCCCAAGAAGGCTGCCGAGGCACTGCAGTGGGTGGTCCGCGAGATGGACGCCCGCTACGACGACCTCGCCAACTACGGCTTCAAGCACATCGATGACTTCAACAAGGCGGTCCGGGCAGGCAAGGTCCAGCCGCCGGTTGACTCCAAACGGGTCATCCGGCCTTATCCTTACCTGCTGGTGATCGTGGACGAGCTCGCCGACCTCATGATGGTGGCGCCCCGCGACGTTGAAGATTCCATAGTCCGCATCACCCAGCTGGCCCGCGCCGCGGGTATCCACCTGGTCCTGGCCACCCAGCGTCCTTCCGTGGACGTGGTCACTGGCCTGATCAAGGCCAACGTCCCGTCCCGCATGGCCTTCGCCACGTCCTCGGTCACGGACTCCCGTGTGGTCCTGGACCAGCCCGGCGCCGAGAAGCTCATCGGCCAGGGCGACGCGCTGTTCCTGCCGATGGGCGCATCGAAGGCCATGCGCGTCCAGGGCGCCTGGGTCACCGAATCCGAAATCCACAAGGTCGTGGAACACGTCAAGGGCCAGCTGAAAGCCGTCTACCGTGACGACGTCGCCCCCGAGGCGCAGAAAAAGCAGATCGACGACGACATCGGCGATGACCTCGAGGTGTTGCTGCAGGCCACGGAACTGGTGGTCACCACGCAGTTCGGCTCCACCTCCATGCTCCAGCGCAAACTCCGGGTTGGCTTCGCCAAGGCCGGCCGCCTGATGGACCTGCTGGAGTCCAGGGGAGTGGTAGGCCCGTCCGAAGGCTCGAAAGCCCGGGACGTCCTGGTCAAACCGGACGACCTCGCCGCCGTGCTCGCCGCGATGAAGGGGCAGGACGCACCCGCTGTCGCCGACTCGCAGACGGCCGCGCTGAGCGAGAACGCCAACGCGAACATCGCCCAGGGCGGTTACGCCGAAGACCTCGTGCAAGCGGACCTGGACCAGCGAAGCCAGAAAGTCGAATACTTCGACGGCGCCGATACCAGCTCCAGCGGTGAGGGCGAGGACGGCTCCGACGACGCCTGGTCACTCACCGGGCGGTAGCCTAGGAAGGTGACTAGCACCGAAGCAACCGCTGCCGGCTCGAGCAGCCCGGGGATCTGGAATCTTCCCAACATCCTGACCATGCTCCGCATCGCGCTGGTGCCGTTCTTCGTCTGGTTCCTGCTGGCGGATGCTCCCGGGCTGCACAGCCAGTCAGGGCTCTGGCGCTGGGCGGCGGTGCTGGCGTTCGCCGTCGCGATCTACACGGACAAGCTCGATGGCGACATCGCCAGGAGCCGCGGCCTCATTACTGACTTCGGCAAGATCGCCGACCCCATCGCGGACAAGCTCCTGATCGGTTCCGCACTGGTGATGCTCTCCGTCCTGGGGGAACTGCCGTGGTGGGCGACGGTCATCATCCTGGTCCGGGAATGGGGAATCACCGCCCTTCGATTCTTCGTCATCCGCTACGGTGTCATCCCTGCCTCGCGCGGAGGCAAACTCAAGACGGTGGTGCAGACCGCCGCCATCTTCCTCTACCTCCTGCCGCTTGGTGGCCCGGCTCCGTGGCTGGTGTGGGTGGCATTCGCCGTCATGATGGCAGCAGTGCTGATCACGGTCTGGACGGGCGGCGAATACGTGGTGGAAGCGCTGCGGCTCCGGGCGCGCGGCAAACACACGGGAACCGCCAGGACATAGGACCGGGAACAAGACCGAAGGAGCCGACGTGACAAATCTTCACCATCTCGCCGAACAGGCCGTTAAGAGCGCGAAGAGCGGCGGAGTCACCGTTGCCACTGCCGAATCCCTCACCGCCGGGATGGTTTCCGCCGTACTCGCGGATACTGCAGGTGCGTCCGACATGCTTCAGGGCGGTGTGGTGGCCTATCAGAATTCGGTGAAGGTGGACGTCCTGGGCGTTCCCTCCGATCTCTTGGCCGCCGTCGGATCCGTGGACGGCGACGTTGCTGCTGCCATGGCTGCGGGTGCCCGCGACGTCCTCCATTCGGATATCGCAGTGTCCACCACAGGGGTCGCCGGCCCCGACGAACACGACGGGAAAGCCGTGGGGACCGTGTTCATCGGCATTGCCACTGCGGAGGGCTCAGCCTCCTTTGAGTACGGCTTTACCGGCAATCGGGCGGAGATCCGCGGACAGGCCTGCGGGGCGGCCCTGGAAAGACTACTCACCGCCCTATCTTCCTGAAGCTACCGGGCGTAAAGTTGCCGGGAACAAATCCCGGTACCCATTAGTTATTACATTGTGTCGCTTCCGGAGAGCGGAGGCGCCTAGGATGATTACACCACCACGGTTCGCTGTATGGCGGACCGGACTTATAAGGAGCAAGGCGATACAGATGGTAAAGCAGCCCGTATCCGTAAACGGCGTTGTCCGCTGGAAGGATGTGGGCCTCGCCGATCAGGCCAAGAGCCAACAGAAGGAGCGCAAGATGGTTGTACTTCGTCACGAAATCGGTGATGTTCTGCGCGATGTCCGCCAGCGCCAGGGCCGCACGCTCCGGGAAGTTTCACACAGTGCCCGTGTTTCCCTGGGCTACCTCAGTGAAGTCGAGCGGGGCCAGAAAGAAGCTTCATCGGAGCTTCTGTCCTCCATTTGCACAGCCCTGGACGTACCGCTGTCCAGCATGCTCCGTGAAGTCAGCGACCGCGTTGCCGTCGCCGAGGGTGTTGCAGTTCCGGACACCGTTCCCCAGGAATTCTCGCAACGTTACGGCCGGGACCTGGAGCGCGACCTGGGTGCAGAACTCACGAACGAACTCTCCAAGGGCCTGCTTTCCGGCGCACGCTAGGCCGCCAGCAGGAACCAAGAGCCTACACACGAAAGCCTCCGGCCGCTGCCGGAGGCTTTCGTGCGCCTGCTATGCGGAGCCGCCGTCCTGCACCGGCCCGTCCTTGGGAAAGCCGTCGCGTTCGTAGATGGCATTGAGCTTGGCCATGTAGTGGGCGAGGGTCTGCAGCTCCTCCAGCGGCCATTCGCCCAGCCGCTCGCGGAAGACCTGCCGCCGGGCATCCTGGACCTGGTGCATTTTTTCCTCGCCCTTCTCCGTGAGGAGGATCGACTGCGCCCGGCCGTCCAGCGGATCGGCCTCCTTGGATACCAGTCCAATGCTTTCCAGGAAGGCGATCTGCCGGCTCACAGACGGCTTGCCGACGCCGATGCTGAGCGCGAGGTCCGTGAGCCGGATGGGACCCTCTTTACGGATCACCGTGAGCAGGCCGTACGCTGCCGGTTCCATGTCCGGGTGCACTTGGCGGGACAGTTGATGGGAGACGGATCGCGCCCTCCGCCAGAACACGCTGATCTGGTGCTCCACGGTCTTCAGCGCTGCATCAACGGTGTCATCCGCGGGACCTGAAACAGCGGGGACGTCAGGGGAGTTGCTCATGGCAACAATTCTATGGTCCGGGACCATGAGAGACTCTATTGGTGCGAATCAGTAACTATTGGCGGCTCATGGACGACGAATTCGGGGCCGGATATTCGCGCGTCCTGAGCAGCACCCTGGTCCTTGCCGGGGTCGGCGGACGCACTGCGGACCAGGCGCTGGCCGCCGGGGTAAGCCCCCGGAAGGTATGGCTGGCCCTCTGCGACGTCCAGGACGTGCCCCCCGAACGGCGCCTGGGCCGGGACATCAAGCCTCAGCGCGACTGACGATTCCTGCCTGACACGCCGCCGGATTGTTCGAATACCTGTTCGGGTAAAGCTATGCTTTTGCCAGTGGGTTATCCACATAGCTGATGTCATCCGGCGAGAATGTCAGAGGGTGCCATTAGCGTCAGAGGTGACCAAAACGGCCGCTGAGGCCACTCCAAAGCGAGAAAGCATTAGAGGTGTGAACCATGGCGGCAGCCCCGGATCGTGAAAAAGCGCTGCAAGCAGCGCTGGCCCAGATTGACAAGCAGTTCGGCAAGGGATCGGTCATGCGGCTGGGCGACGAAGTGCGCGCACCGGTCGAGGTCATACCCACGGGATCCATCGCCTTGGACGTTGCCCTTGGAATTGGCGGCCTGCCGCGCGGCCGCATTGTCGAGATCTACGGGCCGGAATCCTCGGGTAAGACCACTGTCGCGCTCCATGCAGTCGCCAACGCCCAGCGGCTGGGAGGCATCGCCGCGTTCATCGATGCCGAGCACGCCCTCGACCCCGAGTACGCGGCCAAGCTGGGTGTGGACACGGACGCGCTCCTGGTTTCGCAGCCTGACACGGGTGAGCAGGCACTGGAAATCATGGATATGCTCATCGGCTCCGGTTCCCTTGACGTCATTGTCATTGACTCCGTGGCCGCCCTGGTTCCGCGTGCGGAAATCGAAGGTGACATGGGCGACAGCCACGTGGGTCTGCAGGCTCGCCTCATGAGCCAGGCCCTGCGTAAGATCACCGGCCGGCTGAGCCAGACCAAGACCACCGCCATCTTCATCAACCAGCTCCGCGAGAAGATCGGCGTTTTCTTCGGCTCCCCGGAGACCACCACCGGTGGCAAGGCCCTGAAGTTCTACGCTTCCATCCGTATCGACGTTCGCCGGATCCAGACACTCAAGGAAGGGGCGGACTCGGTGGGCAACCGCACCAAGGCAAAGATCGTCAAGAACAAGATGGCGCCGCCTTTCAAGATCGCCGAATTCGACATCATCTACGGTCAGGGGATCTCCCGCGAGGGCGGCATCATCGACATGGGTGTGGAGCACGGCATCATCAAGAAATCCGGCTCGTGGTTCACCTACGACGGCGACCAGCTGGGCCAGGGCATGGAGAACTCGCGCAGGTTCCTGCGCGACAACCCTGAACTCGCGGTGGAACTGGAGCGCCTGATCAAGGAAAAGCTCGGTGTGGGGGTTAAGCCTGCGGCCGCGGAGTCGAAAGACACTCCGAAGCTGAAGGCCGTTGACGGCTTCTAGGGGCGAAGCAGGATCCGGTCGCCGGGGCCGCGGACATCTGCGCGGAAGCCCCGGCTTCGGCCAGGACGGACCGGATCCTGACTCTTCGGTTTCGCAGGACGCTGAGCCCGACCCTGCCTCCGTGGCCCGCGCCATCGTCCTCCGGCAACTGACCAACTCTGCGAAGAGCCGGCTGCAGCTGGCCCGGAAACTGGCGGAGCGGAACATTCCCGAGGACGTGGCCGAGGCCGTGCTGGACCTGTTCCAGGAGGTGCGCCTCATCGACGACTCAGAGTTCGCCGAGATGTGGGTGCGCAGCCGTTCGCAGTCGCGGAAACTTGCCAAGGCTGCCCTGCGCCGCGAGCTTGCGGAAAAGGGCATAGACGCTGAGACGGCCGCCGCCGCGCTGGAGCAGCTCTCCGACGCGGATGAGGAGGCGGCTGCCCGCCAACTGGTGGAGCGGAAGCTGCGCCCGGGAACCAACCTCTCCGATCGTGCGGAACGGGACAAGGCAACGCGTCGCCTGGCCTCGATGCTGGCGCGGAAGGGTTATCAGCCGTCCCAGGCCTTCCGGATCGTGGGCGAGGTACTGGATTCCGCGGACTCCGTCCAGGACGACTTGTAACGCGCCGATCAGCCTTCGCCCCCGACCCGGTACCCTTAACACGTGAGTTTGACCATTCCTTCCCCCGCATCCGGCACTGTCCCTTCCGCTGACCCGGCTGTGCAGCAGCCCCGCACCTACCAAGTGCGCACCTTCGGCTGCCAGATGAACGTGCACGATTCGGAGCGGATGGCGGGCATGCTGGAGGCTGCAGGCTACGTGCCGGCCGACGGTGAGCACGCTGACGTTGTCGTGTTCAATACATGTGCAGTTCGCGAAAACGCCGACAACAAGCTGTACGGCAACCTGGGCATGCTGGCTCCGGTCAAGGCCGCCAACCCGGGAATGCAGATCGCCGTGGGTGGTTGCCTGGCCCAGAAGGACCGCGAGACCATCCTGAAGAAGGCGCCATGGGTGGACGCGGTCTTTGGCACACACAATGTGGGAGCCCTGCCGGCGCTGCTGGACCGGGCACGCCACAACAGCGAAGCCCAGCTGGAAATCCTCGAATCCCTTGATGTCTTTCCCTCCACACTGCCCACAAAGCGGGATTCCGTCTATTCGGGTTGGGTATCCATCTCAGTGGGCTGCAACAACACGTGCACGTTCTGCATCGTCCCTGCCCTGCGGGGCAAGGAGAAGGACCGCCGTCCCGGTGACATCCTTGCCGAAATCCAGGCACTGGTGGACGACGGCGCCATCGAGGTGACACTCCTCGGACAAAACGTGAACTCCTACGGTGTGGAGTTCGGGGACCGGCAGGCCTTCTCAAAGCTGCTGCGTGCGTGCGGCGGGATCGAAGGCCTCGAGCGGGTGCGATTCACCAGTCCGCATCCCGCTGCCTTCACCGACGACGTCATCGATGCCATGGCCGAGACTCCCAATGTCATGCCCCAGCTCCACATGCCGCTGCAGTCGGGCTCGGACAAGGTCCTCAAGGATATGAAGCGGTCCTACCGGTCCACCAAGTTCCTGGGAATCCTGGACAAGGTCCGGGAAAAGATCCCGCATGCCGCCATCTCCACTGACATCATTGTGGGCTTCCCTGGCGAGTCCGAGGAAGACTTCCAGGCCACCCTGGATGTGGTGGAAAGGTCCCGGTTCGCCACGGCTTTTACGTTCCAGTACTCCAAGCGTCCGGGCACCCCGGCCGCCGACCTCCCTGACCAGCTGCCCAAGGCCGTCGTCCAGGAACGCTTTGAACGGCTGACGGCACTGCAGGACAGGATAGCGGCCGAGGAAAACGCCAAGCAGCTCGGACGCCGCGTTGAGGTCATGGTGACTGCCCAGTCGGGACGCAAGTCTGAGGCGACCCACCGGCTGTCCGGACGCTCCCGCGACCAGCGACTGGTGCACTTCTCGGTTCCCGACGGCGCCTCGGCGCCACGCCCGGGGGACCTGGTCACCGTCACCATCACCGAAGCCGCGGCCTTCCACCTTGTGGCTGACCCGGCGCCGGAGGAATATGACCTGCGGCGATCCCGCGCCGGGGATGCCTGGGACAGGTCACAGGCCGATTCCTGCGGCGCCCCTGTCCCGGACACCAGTGGACGCCGGAGCGGCGTGTCGCTGGGCATGCCCGCGCTCCCGGTCCGCAGCCGCTGACCGGTGGCAAACCCGCCGGTCATCGCCGTCGTCGGTCCAACCGGGTCCGGTAAGTCAGATCTTGCCGTCAGCCTTGCCCTGGCTCTGGACGGCGAAGTCATCAACGCCGACGCCATGCAGTTCTACCGGGGTATGGACATCGGTACGGCCAAGATCACCCCGGCTGAACGCAGGGGAGTGCCCCACCACCTCCTTGACACGCTGGACGTCACGCAGGAAGCGAGCGTCTCCAACTTCCAGCAGCAGGCGCGGGAACTGATTGCCGACATCCACGCCCGGGGCCGGCGCGCAATCCTGGCAGGCGGTTCCGGGCTTTACGTACGGGCTGTCCTGGACATCCTCGAATTCCCCGGCACAGATCCCCGCCTCCGGAGCCAGCTGGAAGCCGAGCTCAAGGAGTCAGGCGTGGACGCCCTCCATGCGCGGCTCCTCAACGTCGATCCCGTGTCAGCCGGGCGCCTGGCCGATGCGCGACGGATTGTCAGGGCCCTCGAAGTACACCAGCTGACGGGACGGCCCTTCAGCTCATTCATGCCCCGGCGCGAGTATTTCCAGCCAGCCGTCCAGATCGGGCTGGCCGTGGACCGGGAAGCGCTTCGAGAGCGGCTCGCCCGCCGGGTGCACGGCATGGTGGAAAGCGGTCTGCTGGAGGAGGTGAGGCGCCTGGATTCGGCCGGTCTTCGACGCGGCAAAACAGCCCCCCGGGCCCTGGGCTACGCCCAGTTCCTGAAGGTACTCGACGGCGATCTGACAGTTGCGGAGGCTGCAGAGGCAACCATCGTGGCCACCCGCCAGTTCGCCCGGCGCCAGCTCACCTGGTTCCGCGCCGACCCGCGGATCAACTGGCTGGACTGGCAGGACCGCGAACTGAAAGCGCAGGCCCTGGAGCTCTGCACCTGAGTCCAGGCATCCGGGATCCTGCCGGTAACCTTGAATCATGGACGCAACCCTTTCAGAGACCACCGAGCCCGCCTTCCGCACGTTGAGTGGACTTCGCTTCTCCAAGGGCCATGGGACGGGCAACGACTTCGTGCTGATCGCCGATCCCGATGGCGTCCGAACTATCGGTGCGGAACAGGCGTCGGCACTGTGCGACAGGCACCGCGGCATCGGCGGCGACGGCCTGATCCGTGCGGTCCCGTCGCGGTTCCTTCCCGAAGGCAGGGACCTGCTGGCGGAGACCCCGGAGGCGGAGTGGTTCATGGATTACCGCAACGCTGACGGCTCGCTGTCCGAAATGTGCGGCAACGGCGTCCGGGTATTCGTCCATTTCCTCCGAGCAGAGGGCCTGATTGACCTGCCCGACGGCGGCGCGCTCACCATCGGCACCCGCGGCGGCATCAAGACCGTGGTCCGGACCGGTGACGACTATGCAGTGGATATGGGGCCCTGGGAGTTCATCTTCCCGGGTGACGCTACCGCCAAAGCCATGGATTCCCTGGTGAGTGCCGACGGCCTGGAAGTGGCGCGTCCTGCCCTGTCGGTCAGCATGGGCAACCCCCACACGGTAGTTGCCCTGGCGGAACTGTCCCAGCTGGAGGGCATGCGGCTCTTCACAGCTCCGCACGTGGACCCGGCTCCGGCCAACGGAACCAACGTTGAGTTTGTCGTCCCCGCCGAACCCCTGGTCCACGACGGAGTGGGCACGGTGACCATGCGCGTCCACGAACGCGGCGTCGGCGAAACCCAATCGTGCGGAACCGGTGCCTGCGCCGCGGCCGTCGCCATCAGGCATTGGGCGGGGGTGGATGCGCCCGACACCTGGCAGGTGAAGGTTCCAGGCGGCGTCGTCGGAGTGAAATTCTTTGCCGGAGCGGGCGGCAACGAGCACGTTGAGCTGAGCGGGCCGGCGGTGATTGTCGCTAGCGGGACGCTTTCCTGACCCGCAGGATACGGAAGGACTTGGAGGTGGACTCGCGGCTGACCGTGAACGATGCGTCCAACTCCGCGGACAGCCAACGCTGCAGCGAATCGGACCCCAGGTTTTTTTGCACCACCAGCCAGGCGGATCCGCCCGGCGCCAGCCGCGGCAACCACAGCATCAGCAGTGAATGGAGCTCGTCCTTGCCAATCCGGATGGGGGGATTGGACCAGATGGTGTCAAAGCGAAGAGCAGGATCAACCTCTTCGGGCGTGCTGGCCCTGACGTTGTCCAGGCCGAGCAGGGCGGCGTTTTCGTTTGTCAGTGCGATGCAGCGTTCGTTGACATCCACCGCGTAGACGTGGGCGTGTGGCGCCCGGAGCGCCATTGTAAGTGCCACGGGTCCCCAGCCGCAGCCGATGTCCAAAAGATTGCCCCTGGGCGACGGGGCCGGAACGTCAGCCAGGAGCACGGCTGTTCCCTTGTCGATACCGTCCGGGCTGAAGATCCCCGCAGACGTCTGCAGCCTGCGCGTCTCCCCGGCCAGGTCCACGGTGAGCGGCTTGCGGGTGAACGGCCCGGCGGGTGATGCGCTGAAATAGTGTGCGGACTCCATAACTGGCCAGATTAGTTGGCCACAGGTGCCTATGGGAAACCGCAGGCTGCATGGTCTGCTAATCTGAAAGGTATGTTCTTGATCTTTGAGTAGCCGGCACGGGCCCGACCCGTCCCGAAGCCGTGTCCCGCAGCGATGCAGGTATCAACCTTCCGCAATTGCGCCAACTGCCAGGCCTTCCGCGCCTGTCCAACCGCCGGGCAAAACTCGAAAGAACAGCCTTCCTGCTGGTCATTTCTGGCTTGCCGGCGCCCTTTTCCCGCCACTCCACGCATCTTCCGGACGTGGATCCCATGCCGCACGCCAGCACCTCACCGGTGGGCGCGGCAGACCAGGAGGCCAGGATGACTGCAAGCCGTCAGCCCAGCGCGAATACTTCACCACTCAACAGCAATCGGCACTATTCTGGAAATGCCGAATCTTCAAAGGAGACCATGACCAGCCAGCCCAACACCGGTTCCGATCCAGCAGCCCAGGATATGAGTCCTGAGGAAATCCAAGCTGTCATCGACCGGATTCTCTCCAAGGATGTACCGGCGAGGAATGCCGGCACCGCAGACGGCAATGGCAGGGGAGTGTTCGGCAAAGCCCAGGCGATCTCCCGCCTGGACGAGGAACACACCAGTTACGATGGCGACCAGCAGGATCTTCAGGAACGCCGGGCCCTGCGGCGGGTAGCTGGCCTCTCCACCGAACTCGAAGACGTCACCGAAGTCGAATACCGGCAGCTGCGCCTGGAGCGGGTGGTACTCGCCGGACTATGGATCGAAGGCACCCTGGCCGATGCCGAAAATTCCCTTCGTGAGCTTGCCGCCCTCGCCGAAACTGCCGGCTCGGAGGTCCTGGACGGCTTGGTGCAGCGCCGTGCGAAGCCGGATCCGGGGACTTTCCTGGGCTCGGGAAAGGCCCAGGAGCTCAAGGACGTGGTGATGGCCACAGGTGCCGACACCGTAGTGGTGGATGCTGAACTGGCACCGTCCCAGCGGCGCGGCCTTGAGGACATCGTCAAGGTCAAGGTTATTGACCGCACAGCCTTGATTCTGGACATCTTCGCGCAGCATGCCAAGAGCCGCGAGGGTAAGGCCCAGGTGGAACTGGCGCAGCTCGAATACCTCCTGCCGCGCCTGCGCGGCTGGGGTGAATCGATGTCCCGCCAGGCCGGTGGCCAGGTGGGCGGTGCCGGTGCCGGCATGGGCTCGCGCGGCCCTGGTGAGACAAAGATCGAACTGGACCGCCGCAGGATCCGGACGCGCATGGCCAAGCTGCGGCGCGAGATAACTGCCATGAAGCCGGCACGGGAAACCAAACGGGCCAACCGGCGTCGGAATGCGGTGCCGTCCGTTGCCATCGCCGGTTATACCAACGCCGGCAAATCATCGCTGCTCAACCGGCTGACGGACGCCGGTGTGCTGGTGGAGAACGCCCTCTTCGCCACCTTGGACCCGACTGTCCGCAAAGCCGAGACCGCGGACGGGCTGGGATACACCCTGGCCGACACCGTGGGCTTTGTCCGCTCGTTGCCGACCCAGCTGGTGGAGGCATTCCGCTCCACCCTGGAGGAAGTGGCGGACGCTGACCTGATCCTGCACGTCGTCGATGCCTCCCACCCCGACCCGGAAGGCCAGATTGCTGCCGTCCGGAAGGTCTTCAGCGAGGTTGATGCCCGCAAGGTGCCTGAGATTATCGTTCTCAACAAGGCCGACGCCGCCGATCCGTTTGTTGTGGAACGGCTTAGGCAGCGCGAACCGCGCCATGTTGTGGTCTCGGCCCGGACCGGCGAGGGGATTGCTGAGCTGCTGAAGGCCATCAGCGAATCGATTCCGCGGCCCAGTGTGAAGCTGGATCTCCTCATCCCGTACAACCGGGGGGACCTGATCAGCAAACTCCACGAGACCGACGCCGAGATCCTTAGCCTGGATCACGGCGAGGACGGAACCCGTGCGGTGGTGATGGTCCGTGAGGGCCTCGCGGCTGAACTGGAATCATTCGTCAGTAATGACTGAGCGGGTGGCTGGGGAGATTTCGGGGACGGCCGGCGAGCAGTTCGTCATTGAACTGCTCGACCGCGCCGTGGCCGGCATGGGAGGCCAGAGCCGCAGCGGCCAGCACGAAATGGCGCGGCACGTGGCAAGGGCTATCGAAACCGGGGACCACCTCCTGGTCCAGGCCGGAACAGGCACCGGAAAATCGCTGGCCTACCTCATTCCGCTGATCGCGCATTCGCTGGTGAGCAACAAGCCCACGCTGGTGTCCACCGCCACCCTGGCGCTGCAGACCCAAATCGTGGGACGTGATCTGCCCCGTCTCCTGAAATCCATCACTCCGGCGCTGGACCGCCCCGTCAAGGTTGCCTTGGTCAAAGGCCGGTCCAACTACGTGTGCCGGCACAAGATTGAAGGCGGCTTCCCCTCGGAGGAGCCTGCTGAGGGGCAGCTGTTCTCCCTCGGCGAGGACACGAGCGTCCCACATTTCGCGGCAGCCGTCGGCGGGCCGTCGTCGCAGCTTGGCAAGGAAGTGGTGCGCCTGCGCGAGTGGGCGGAAAAGACACCCACAGGTGACCGCGATGAGCTCCTGCCCGGTGTCACCGACCGCGCCTGGCGCCAGGTATCCGTCACCTCAATGGAGTGCCTGGGGGCGCAGAAGTGCCCGCTCGCGGCAGAATGCTTCAGCGAACTGGCCCGCCACGACGCCGCCGAGGCGGATGTCGTGGTCACCAACCACGCCATGCTTGCGGTGAGCGCCTTTGAGGGACTCGCCGTCCTTCCCGAATACGACGTCGTGGTGGTGGATGAGGCCCACGAACTTCAGGACCGGGTGACGGGCGCCGTATCCGGTCAGCTGTCCGTGGCGATGGTCCATGCCGCCGCTTCAGGAGCACGGAAGCACACCGCCATCACCGTTGACGCCTTAAACGCGGCGGCCGGCAACCTGGAGGCGTCCATCGCAGGCGTGCCCAACGGGCTGCTCCCCAACGGCCTGAACGATGGGCAGCTGGACTGCGTGGACCAGCTCCGCGATGCCTGCCGTGCGGCACTTTCGGACTCCAAGGGGGACAGCAATTCAACGGCCGACGGCGGGCGGCAGCTCGCCCGTTCCAGGCTCCTGCTGATTCTTGAGCTGTGCGAGCGGCTGATCTCGGCCAGGGAGAACCGGGAGGTCGTGTGGTTCTCCCGCGCCAGCACCTTTGATCCGCAGCAGGGCTATGGGCAGCCTGACGAAACCGCGCCGGTCCTGATTAACATTGCTCCGCTGAGCGTTGCGGGGAAGCTGCGTGAAGGTCTGTTCGCAGGCCACACGGTGGTGCTGACCTCGGCCACGCTCGCCATCGGTTCGGCGTTTGAACCGGCGGCCGGGGGACTGGGTCTCGTAGGCGACGGGGCACCCAGCTGGACCGGCGTGGACGTGGGGTCTCCGTTCGACTATCCGAAACAGGGGATCCTCTACGTTGCCGGGCATCTGCCCAAGCCTGGCCGGGGTGCCTCACCCGAGGCCCTGGACGAACTTGAAGCACTGATCCGGGCCTCCGGCGGCGGCGCCCTGTGCCTTTTCTCCTCACGCAGGGCCGCGGAAGAGGCAGCTGATGCCATGCGGCCCCGCCTCGGCATCAGCATCCTCTGCCAGGGCGACTCCACGATAACCGCGCTGGTCAAGCAGTTCGCGGACGAGCCAGACACCTGCCTGTTCGGGACCATGTCCCTGTGGCAGGGCGTGGACGTTCCCGGCGGATCATGCCGTTTGGTCGTCATCGACCGTATTCCGTTTCCGCGTCCTGACGATCCGCTGATGACAGCACGCTCACGCGCCGTGGCCCAGGCCGGCGGCAACGGATTCATGTCCGTGTCTGCCACGCATGCGGCTATCCGGCTCGCCCAGGGGTCGGGTCGGCTGATCCGTTCCACGGGGGATAAGGGCGTAGTGGCCGTGTTGGATTCACGGCTCGCAACCGAGCGTTACTCAGGGTTCCTCCGGGCGGCGCTGCCGCCGTTCTGGCCCACCACGGACCGCAAGATTGCGTTCGCGGCACTTGAAAGGCTGGCCAGGGAGGGTTCCTGAACCAACAAGGCGTGGCCGTGCAGGACCTGGAGCTGTGCAGGAGCTGGAGCCGGCAGGAGCTACAGAGAGCGCAGCACCGAAACGACCTTGCCCATGATGGTGGCATGGTCGCCAAGAATGGGCTCGTACTGCGTGTTCTGCGGAAGCAGCCATGTGTGGCCGTCGCGCTGGCGGAATGTCTTGACCGTGGCTTCGTCGTCCAGCAGGGCGGCAACGATATCGCCATTAATTGCGTCAGCCTGCCGGCGGACCACCACCCAGTCGCCGTCGCAAATCGCGGCGTCCACCATCGAGTCGCCAGCCACGCGCAGCATGAACAGTTCGCCCTGGCCCACCAGTTGGCGGGGCAGCGGCATCACGTCTTCCACCATCTGGTCTGCGAAGATCGGACCACCGGCGGCGATCCTGCCCACGAGGGGAACCATCGCTGTGTCCATGGCAGTGGGCAGTTCGGAAATTGTCGCTCCGCCTGCGCCGAGGGGTGCCGCCGGCCTGGCAGATCCGGCCGACTTGGCTGTTCCCCCGTCCAGCGTGAGCGGCATCAGCACCTCCATGGCGCGCGGGCGCTTGGGGTCCCGGCGCAGGTACCCCAGCTTTTCAAGCTGTGATAACTGGTGCGTCACGCTGGAAAGACTGGCCAGGCCCACGATGTCGCCGATTTCCCGCATGGACGGCGGATAGCCGTTGTCATTGACCGAGCGCTGAATCGTCTCCAGGATCTTCTTCTGGCGGGCGGTGAGCCCCTTGGGGGTCCTCTGGGGCTGCCGGCCCCGCTGGGTCGCCTTGCCCTCGGCGGCTGGTGCTGCCATGTTCGCCAATGCCTTTCCGTTGCCCGGCCCTCCGGCATCTGTGCCGGGAACGTCCGGCGTGAATTGTCAGACCCTGCTGATCAACTACAGAAGTGGTTGTTCCTTGTTCCAAACGTAGGGCAGCCGCGCGGCATTTTCAAACATTTGTTCGAGCGAGTCTCGACAATGTTCGTTGATAAGTGCTAAAACTGAGACAGTAAAGTTCGAATATGTGTTCTAGTCTCTGCCTGGATTGCCCGAGTGCCTTCGAATATATGAAGGCCTGAGGGCGGCGGCCAGGCGGGCGGGGGGCACGCCGGGCAGCACAGCATGGTCCAGGAGGGCTCATTTCATGTCAGCAATATCTGCTTCACAGGATTCCCGTCCACAGTTCGTCTCCGTACAGCACCTGACCTCGCTGGCGGAGCCGGGCTCCTGGCAGCGCCGGGAATCCCTGCCGCCTTTGCGGCTCACGCGGCGAGGGAAAGTCGTCCTTATTGGCATCCCGGCAGTGTTCGTGGCTGCCCTGTTGTTTTTCCTCGCAGGCTTCCTCAACGCTCCGGCCAAGGCCGCGGACTCGGCCGCGGATCTAGCGCTCACCCCCACGGTCACAGTCACGGTCCAGGCTGGAGAGTCGCTCTGGACGATTGCGGGTACGGTGGCGCCGGAGCGGGATACCCGCGATGTGATCGCCGACATAGTCCAGCTCAACAATCTCAGTTCCGGCGGCGTCATGCCAGGGCAGCAGCTGTTCGTTCCCGCACAGTAGTGATCCCGAACCGGAGGTCGGCAATCGCCTCCCACCCGAGCCAGCTTGTTCAGCCCGCCGGGGAGAGGGGCGTGCCGTCACATTTTCGGGGCCTCTGCTTCGGCACTAAACTGTTCAGGTGAATGACCAGCTAGAGCGTCTGAACCGACTTCCCCTCCGGAGCAACCTTCGCGGCCTGACCCCGTACGGTGCCCCGCAGCTGGATGTGCCCATACTGCTCAACGTCAACGAAAACACGCACGGTGTTCCGGCTGAGGTGCGAGCGGCAATCAGCGCCGCGGTGACGGAGGCGGCCGCAGGGCTGAACCGTTACCCGGACCGGGAGTTCTCTGAGCTCCGTGAGGCCCTGGCTGAGTACCTGGGCCACGGCCTTGATGCGGCGAACATCTGGGCAGCCAACGGCTCGAATGAGGTACTGCAGCAGATCCTCCAGGCTTTCGGCGGGCCGGGACGCAAGGCACTGGGTTTCCCGCCGACGTATTCCATGTACCCGCTGCTTGCGAGCGGCACCGACACCGAATACATTCGGGGCCAGCGTGCTGAAGGCTACGGGCTGAGCGCCGAGTCGGCGGCGCTGCAGGTCAGGGACCTGCGGCCGAACGTCGTCTTTCTGTGCTCGCCCAACAACCCCACCGGAACCGGCCTCACCCTCGACGTTGTCGAGGCCGTCTACGCTGCCGGCGAAGCCACCCAAACCATCGTGATCGTCGACGAGGCCTACCACGAGTTCGCCCATGACGGCACGCCAAGCGCACTGACGCTGCTGCCCGGAAGGGAACGCCTCATTGTCACGCGGACCATGAGCAAGGCCTTTGCCCTGGCCGGGGCACGCCTTGGCTACATGGCAGCAGCCCCGGAAGTGGCGGACGCCCTCCGGCTGGTTCGGCTGCCCTACCACCTCTCAGCCATCACCCAGGCCACTGCTCTCGCCGCCCTCCGGCACCGCGAGGCACTGATGGCCGACGTGGAGGACATCAAGAAGCAGCGGGACCGCATTGTGTCGGAACTGACCAGGATGGGCCTCAAGCCCGCGGCCTCAGATTCGAACTATGTCTTCTTCGGTGGACTGGACCAACCCCACGACGTATGGCAGGAACTGCTGGACGCCGGCGTGCTGATCCGGGATGTCGGTATTCCCGGCCATCTCCGGGTCACGGCGGGAACTGAGACGGAAACCACAGCATTCCTGACATCCCTTGAAGGGATCCTGGCAAGCCAGGCCAAGCTCCCCGCCTAAACTTGAACCAGCGGCGCTGTGCGCGCCTGCCCGACTCCTTCTCCTAAAGGAAATATGACCATGAGTTCCACCGGATCGAATGCCGCCGATGCCCGGACCGCACGCATGGAGCGTGCCACGAGCGAATCGTCAGTGCTCGTGGAAATCAACCTCGACGGCACCGGGGTTTCGGACATCGACACGTCGGTCCCGTTCTACGACCACATGCTGACAGCACTGTGCAAGCACTCGCTCATCGACATGACGGTCAAGGCGACCGGTGATACGCACATCGACGTCCACCACACTGTCGAGGACGTGGCCATCACCTTCGGCGAGGTCCTTCGCACCGCATTGGGCAACAAGGCCGGGATCCGCCGGTTCGGTGAAGCCACGGTGCCGCTGGATGAGGCACTCGCCCACGCGGTGGTGGATGTTTCGGGACGCCCCTACCTGGTACACGGGGGCGAGCCCGCCGGCCAGGAGTACCACCTCATCGGCGGCCACTTCACAGGTTCCTTGACACGCCACGTGTTTGAGGCCATCACCCTCCACGCGGGCATCTGCCTGCACATGAACGTTATCGCCGGCCGGGATCCGCACCACATTGTGGAAGCGCAGTTCAAGGCATTTGCACGCGCCCTTCGTGCCGCCGTCGAGCCGGATCCCCGCGTGGAGGGGATTCCCTCCACCAAGGGAGCACTGTGAGCGGATCCATCGTGCGGGACGGTGCTGTGATCGATCCGTCCGCGTCGAAGAAGCCAGCGTCGCCTGAGGGTAAGCCCACGGTAACCGTGCTGGACTACGGTTCAGGTAACGTCCGCTCTGCCGTGCGGGCATTGGAGCGAGCCGGAGCCGAGGTTATCCTCAGCGTCAAGCCGGAGGACGTCCTCAATGCGGACGGCCTGGTGGTGCCCGGGGTCGGCGCCTTCGAAACCGTGATGCGCGAACTGAAGGCCGTGGACGGGATCCGGCTCATTGGCAGGCGCGTAGCCGGTGGCCGGCCGGTCCTGGCCATTTGCGTGGGACTCCAAGTGCTGTTCGAGGCCGGCGTTGAGCACGGGACGGAAGCCATGGGTATGGGGGAGTGGCCCGGCAAAGTGGAACTCCTCCCGGCGGACGTTGTGCCCCACATGGGCTGGAACACCGTGAAGGTTCCGGATGGATCCGCGCTATTCGCCGGCGTGGAAGGTGAGCGGTTCTATTTTGTGCACTCCTACGGCGTCCAGGAATGGAACTTCGATGTGGTGCAGCCGCGGATGGCTCCGCCGTTGGTCACGTGGTCCGAGCACGGTGCCCCCTTCATCGCCGCAGTGGAGAACGGACCGCTCTGCGCCACCCAATTCCACCCCGAGAAGTCAGGTGATGCCGGAGCCAGGCTCCTGCGCAACTGGGTGGACAGGCTCCGCAAACCGGTGCCCACGGACGGTTCAGCCTAGATGTGGTCGATTGTCCTGATGGGCCTGGCCGGTTTACTCGTGGGGGGTGCCCTGTCCTTCAGGCAGCAGCACAAACCGCTCTGGACCCAAATCGGGTTCTACGGCCTCGCCGCCATGTCGCTGCTGGCCGCATACCTCCTGACGCTGTCCAACAGCTAGCGACACTGCGTCCCCAGCACGAAACCCACTGCCGCCACAACACAGAGGATTTGAGATGACCACCGCATACGATCTGCCGGTTCTTGAACTGCTGCCCGCCGTCGACGTCGTCAATGGCCAGGCCGTCCGCCTGGTCCAGGGCGAGGCAGGCAGCGAGACCGGTTACGGAACTCCGCTGGAGGCCGCCCTGAACTGGCAGCAGCAAGGCGCTGAATGGGTGCATCTGGTGGACCTGGACGCCGCGTTCGGCCGTGGCTCGAACGCCGAACTCCTGCGCGAAGTGGTGGGCCGTCTGGATATCAAGGTCGAGCTCTCCGGCGGGCTCCGGGACGACGATTCGCTGGAGGCAGCCCTGGACCTGGGCGTGGCACGGGTCAACCTCGGCACTGCAGCACTTGAAAACCCTGACTGGACCCGTCGGGCCATCGAGCGCTTCGGCGACAGGATCGCCGTCGGACTCGACGTCCGCGGAACCACGCTTGCCGGACGCGGCTGGACCAAGGAAGGTGGCGACCTCTGGGACGTCCTGGCCCGGCTGGAGGAAGCCGGGTGCTCCCGGTACGTGGTCACCGACGTCACCAAAGACGGCACGCTCCAGGGCCCGAACGTTGAACTGCTTCGCCAGATGGTGGAGAAGACGGGCAAACCGGTAGTGGCCTCGGGCGGCATCTCCAGCCTTGACGACCTGAAGGTCCTGCGTTCCCTGGTACCGCTGGGCGTCGAAGGCGCGATCGTGGGCAAGGCGCTTTATGCCGGCGCGTTCACCCTTCCCGAAGCCCTCGACGTCGCCGGCCGACGCTAGGGAGCTCTGTGGATCCCAGGGACACCGCGGACACAGCCGCAAACGGACCCGCGCCGCGCCATCTTCCCGGCCACATAGCCGCAGCCCTGGCCGGCGCCGGAGGTCCCGCCGATTCGGCCGGCCGGCCCTGGGCCGGCCGGAGCCTGGCAGGGGACGAAAGCAAGATCCACAACTTTGAGGACGACGACGGTACGGCCGACGCCGGCTACCTCGCCGCCGTCGTGGCGCTACTGGACGGC
>DATCNU010000175.1:0-10395 GCA_036565085.1 Arthrobacter sp. | reverse complement strand
GGGCTTAATGATCTTCAGGACCAGGGCCTCCCGCAGGGCCGCCCTGGCGTAGTCACGGTGCCAACCGGTCAGCTCGACAAGCTCGTTCAGGATCCGGGACTTCCCAGCACGATCCGCGCTCTTATAAGCCAGGGCCTTCTTCTTCGTCACAGCCTGCCGCTGAACCATCGTTAGCTCCATGAAAACGGGCATAGCCCCAATCCGCTGCGACCGCCGTCAACCACGCCGCTAAGCGGAGGTTTTCAATTGAGGCAACGTATCCGACTACGCGGAGGTTTTCTCTGAGTCAACGCGGACCCTTGAACCTCTGGTCGCTCCGGGGCTAGCATTGCCGGCACGGGGCGTCGATGGCGCACTTGTACAGTGTGGTGCCGGTCAGGGACTTGGGCGTGTGCCTGGTCAGACCCGGACGGGAACCGGCTGTCCCTGGCCGGGGTCCCAGCGGACACTGACGTCGATCAGATCGAGGGCGGCCATGGGCGAGACAACGGGAGAGGCGTCATCAGCGCAGCTGATGGTGGACCTGATCATATCCCTGGACGGGTACGCCTCGGCCGAGGGGTGGCCCGGCTGGTGGGGGCTGGAGGGCCCAGAATACCTGGCGTGGCTCGGGCAGGAGGGGGAGAAGGACTACACCCTCCTTCTCGGGGCAAACACATATCGGCTGATGTCCAGCATGTCAGCAGAGGCTGCGGCGGGGGCGTCGGGATTTTCCGACGACGAGGGGGCCAGCCTGACAGGCCTTGCCGCCGTGCCCAAGGTCGTCTTCTCGTCCACCCTCCAGGCTCCTCTGACTTGGCCGAACTCGGAGCTTGTCACCGGAGACGCGGTCGGGGCCGTGCGGGAAATGAAACGGACCGGGCCCCTGCGCACGCTGGGCAGCCTCAGCCTCTGCCGGTCGCTGCTGACCGCTGGCCTCGTGGACAGGTTCAGGGTTGTCGTTTTCCTCGTAATCACGGGCCGCACCGGGCGGGAGTGGATCTACGCCGGGTATCCGGACGTCTCGCTCAAGATGGTGGACATCAGGACCTTCGACGGCGGGCTCCAGCTGCTTGAGTACGTCCCCACGGTGCTCAGCGGTCCGCCGGGCAGCACTCGGATGTGACCACCATGTGGTTTGTCCTGCAGTCACCAACGATGAGAAGCGAATAGCGCGATAGGAGAAGACTGACATGTCTGAGCATGGCAGCGAAAGTGAGAACCCGGTAATTCCGTCTCCAACGCCGAAGCCGAGTCGGCCCAGGACGAACCAGGACTGGTGGCCCAATCAGCTCAACCTGCAGGTTCTCCATCAGCATTCGCCCCGGGCCAACCCCATGGACGGGGACTATGTCTATGCCGAGGAGTTCAAGACACTCGACCTTGAGGCGCTGAAGCAGGACCTCATCGAGGTGATGACAACCTCCCAGGACTGGTGGCCGGCCGATTACGGCCATTACGGGCCGCTGTTCATCCGGATGTCGTGGCATGCCGCCGGCACCTACCGTATCGAGGACGGCCGGGGCGGCGGCGGCAGTGGGGCGCAGCGTTTTGCTCCTCTCAACAGTTGGCCGGACAACGCGAGCCTGGACAAGGCGCGCCGGTTGCTCTGGCCGATCAAGCAGAAGTACGGCCGGAAGATCTCGATGGCCGATCTGATCGTCTTCGCCGGCAACGTCGCCATGGAATCGATGGGGTTCAAGACGTTCGGTTTCGGATTCGGGCGTGAGGACATCTGGGAACCTGAGCAGATCTTCTGGGGCTCGGAGGACACCTGGCTGGGGGACGAACGCTACAGCGCGCCGGGGGAGTTCGCCAGTCCCCTCGCCGCTGTTCAGATGGGCCTCATCTACGTGAATCCGGAGGGGCCCCGAGGCAACCCGGATCCGTTGGCTGCAGCACGGGATATCCGCGAGACGTTCCGCCGGATGGCCATGAATGACGAGGAGACGGTCGCGTTAATCGCGGGTGGCCACACGTTCGGCAAGACCCACGGCGCGGTCAGAGCGGAGAACCTCGGTCCTGAACCAGAGGCTGCCCCCCTTGAGCAACAGGGCCTCGGCTGGAAGAACCTCGCCGGCACCGGCCACGGTCCCTACACGCTCACGAGCGGGCTGGAGGGCGCCTGGACGAACGAGCCGACGAAATGGGATAACGGATTCTTCCAGAACCTGTACAGGTACGACTGGGAGCTCACTGAGAGCCCGGCCGGGGCGAAGCAGTTCAAGCCCACGAACCCTGAGGCACAAGATACCGTCCGCGATGCGCACGACCCGTCGAAGCGACATGCACCCATGATGCTGACTACGGACCTGGCACTGAAGCAGGACGCTGTCTACGGGCCGATTTCGACGCGCTTCTATGAGAACCCGGACCAGTTGGCAGACGCGTTCGCCAAGGCCTGGTACAAGCTGTTGCACCGCGACATGGGTCCGGTAACGCGCTACCTCGGCCCATGGGTTCCGGAGCCGCAGCTGTGGCAGGACCCCGTTCCCGCCGTCGATCATGAGTTGATCGGAGAGGGGGACATCGCGGCCCTCAAGGCGAGGATCCTCGCCGCGGGGCTGTCCATCTCCCAGCTGGCCTCAACCGCCTGGGCGGCGGCGGCCACTTTCCGCGGCACCGACAAGCGCGGCGGGGCGAACGGCGCCCGGATCCGGCTTGCGCCACAGAAGGACTGGGAGGTCAACGACCCGACCGAGCTGGCCAAAGCGTTGCAGGCTCTCGAGCAGACCCAGCAGGACTTCAACAGCTCCCTGTCGGGCGGAAAGAAGGTCTCCCTGGCTGACGTGATCGTCCTGGGCGGATGCGCGGCCGTCGAACAGGCGGCGAAGAACGCCGGGTTCGAGATCACAGTTCCGTTCGCGCCCGGGCGCACCGATGCTTCCCAGGAGCAGACGGACGTGGAGGCGTTCGCCGTTCTCGAACCGGCCGCGGACGGGTTCCGCAATTACCTCCGCGCAGGGCAGAAACTGCCGCCGGAGACGCTGCTGGTGGACCGGGCGTTCATGCTGAACCTGACCGCGCCCGAGATGACCGTTCTCGTGGGCGGGATGCGTGCCCTGAAGACCAACTTCGGCCAGTCCGAACACGGCGTCTTCACCGACCGGCCCGGGACACTCACCAACGACTTCTTCGTGAACCTGTTCAACATGGGCACGGAGTGGAAAGCATCCGCCGCCGCGGAGAACGTCTACGAAGGCCGCGATCGGGCCACGGGTGATCTCAAATGGACCGCCACCGCCGCCGACCTTGTCTTCGGCGCCAACTCACAGCTGCGCGCGATCGCCGAGGTTTACGCCTGCCAGGACGCGACGGAGAAGTTTGTCCGCGACTTCGTCAAAGCATGGGACAGGGTCATGAACCTCGATCGGTTCGACCTCTCCTCCACCTGAACCCGTCCCTGGTGCTGGTCTGATGCCAATGAATGCGTGGCCATGAGTCTGCGCGCCCGTCTTGGGCTGCGACACGAACGGCCATCCGTTCTGTGGATACCAACTATTCCAAATGCATGATTCCCCGATAGTCCAATGCTTGCCACAGTGGGGGAAGTCACTTTCGGCGCCAGAGCAGAGCCGTCCCTCCGTGACCATCAAGAGGCTAAGGAAGATTCAATGGAGAATATCCAGCTCACTGCTACTGAAACCAGCTACGGAACGCCCGGTCCCGCTTGGACGCGGACAGCCGGCCGCCTTCAGGCGACCCTTCTCGTGGCCGGGAGTTGCATGCCGGTGCTCGGGGCCGTTCTTCTGGCCCCGATCCTCCCCACCCTGAACAAGGTGTTTGAAAACACCCCCGGCGTCGCCCTCCTGGTGCCGCTCACCCTGACGGTTCCGGCGCTGTTCGTCGCACTCTTCTCACCCCTCGCCGGCTATGTTGCCGACAGGGTAGGGCGGAAGCAATTACTGGTCTTCGCGATGCTGGCCTATGCCGCTTTCGGCACGGCGCCCCTCTGGCTGAATACTCTCGAATCCATCGCACTGTCGCGGGTGGGCGTCGGAATCGCGGAGGCCGCCATCATGACCTGCGCCACCACCCTCATCACGGACTACTACAAGGGCGAACAGCGGAACAAGTATCTGGGCCTTCAAACCATGGTCAGCGCGCTCGCAGCGACTGCATTCTTTGCCCTGGGCGGAGCCCTGGGCAGCATCAGCTGGCGGACGCCGTTCTGGCTCTACGCGGTCAGCGCCATCATCGTCATCCCCATGGTCTTCAAGCTGTGGGAGCCCGCAAAGAGCCAGCGAACGACGGCGGCCAAAACACCGGTGCCATGGCGGCAGATCGCCGCCCCCGCCGCAACGACGCTCTTCGGCGGGATCGTCTTCTACGCACTCGTCGTCCACCTGCCCTACGTGATCACTGGCCTGGGCGTCGGCGACGCAGCACTCATCGGCCTCGCGGCCGCCATCGCTTCCTTCGCCACCGCACTGGGCGCCATCTCCTTCCGCTTCCTGGTAAAGCTGGGCACGCGTAGCCTGCTGGCGCTTGCCTTCGGGCTGGCCGCCGTCGGATTCACCGTCGTATCCGTCGCGGGCAATGTGCCACTGGCCGTCGCGGGGGCCGTCATTGCCAGCGCAGGAACCGGGCTGCTGCTGCCCACCCTGCTGACATGGGCCGTCAACGGCCTTGAGTACCAGCAGCGCGGCCGCGGCACAGGCATCTGGACCGGGACCATGTTCATCGGCCAGTTCCTCACTCCCATCGTCCTTGGAGGAGCAGCGGCTGCACTGGGTAGCCTCGCTATCGCCCTGGGCGCACTGGGAATCGCGTGCGCCATTGCACTGCTGGCCGTCCTTGTCCGAGGCCCGAGGATAGTGCCAGTCAGCCAGTAGCGGAGCCGGACTCCGGACACGGATAACCTAGGGGTATGAAGAACCTGGACCTGAACCTGCTGCCCCAGTTGCAGGTCCTGATGGAGTTGAAAAATGTTTCGCGGGCGGCCGAGCGGCTCCAGCTCAGCCAGCCGGCCACCAGCGCGGCGATGGCGAGACTCCGGCGGCATTTCGACGACGAACTCCTGGTCCGGAACGGGCGTACCTATGACCTCACGCCTTTTGCTCAATCCCTGGTCCCGCTGGTGGATGAGGCCATGCTTCACATCCGGCGGGCCACCCGTGTGCGGTCCGGTTTCGATGCGGCAACAAGCGAGCGGGAGTTCATTATCGCGGCCTCGGACTACGCGGCGGCGCTGATCGTTGGGCCGCTGCGGGGATTCCTGCGCAAGGAGGCGCCGGGCGTCACAGTGGATTTCGTACCCACGGCCATGTCCGAGGTTCAGGGACAGATGGCTGACTATTCGAAAATCGACCTTCTGATAGGGCCCACGGGCTATGGCCTGCAGGGCGCCAGCAAGCAGGTTTTCCGGGACGGTTTCGTGGCTGTGGCTGACAGCGGAAATCCGCTGCTCCTGCAGCCGCGGCTGACCCTGGCGGACCTGGCCGCTGTTCCCCACGCCGTCGGCTATTTCGGGGAGGGAATCAGCACCCCGGCTGACAAACTCTTTGAATCCCGCGGCGCGCAGCGCCGGGTCGCGGCTGTGGTGGCGGGGTTCCTGTCCCTGCCGCTGCTGGTCGAAGGGACAGACCTGGTGGCGCTGGTCCCGCGGATGCTGGCAGCCAGGGCACAGCGTGGCGCCAATATCGTGGTCCTGGAGTTTTCCGAAGGCGCCGAAGCGTCGCTCGTGGAGGCCATGTATTGGCACCCGTCCCAGATGGAGGACCCGGCCAGCGTCTGGCTGCGCTCTGTGGTGCAGCGGGCCTGTTCACGGCTGCATGAACTCTTCCCCGTCACGGCCCACCCGGTGCCTATCGACGCCGTGGATACCATGTAGACCGAAGCCGCCATTCCCCGTCCCGGGCATCTCTGCGAGAGTCGGAGAAACGTGCCTTCGAAAGGAACACCCATGCTTGTCTCCAACCAGCGCCTTGACGGCAAAACCGCCGTGATCACCGGAACCGCCAGCGGGCAGGGGAGGGCGGCCGCGCTCGCCTTCGCTGCCGAGGGTGCGCTGGTGGTCGGCTGTGACATGGACGACGACGGCGCCGCGGCCACTGTCGCGGCGGTCACCGCTGCTGGCGGCCGGATGAGCAGCAGCCGGGTTGATCTGACGGATGAGGCTGCCGTGGCGGCATGGGCTTCGGACGTCGCCGAGAAGCACAGCCAGGTTCACATCCTGTACGCCAACGCGGCGGTCACCCGCTTCGCCCCGGTGGATCAGCTCACGTTCGCCGACTGGAAGTGGAATGTTGAACATGAGATGGATGTGGTGTTCCTGCCGGTCAAGTACTTCTGGCCGCAGCTGATCCAGGCACAGAATGCGGCCATCGTGCTGGTGGGCTCCACCGCTGGAGTTACCGGTTCCATGACCAACGGCCGCTTGGCGCATACCGCCACCAAGGGAGCCGTGGTGGCGATGACCAAGCAGCTCGCGGCCGAAGGGGCTCCGCATGGCCTGCGCGTCAACGCCGTCAGCCCGGGCATGATCCGCACCGCCGCCACCGAGGGAAACCTGTTGGCCGCAGACCACCCCATGCGCACCATCGCCGGCAGCATCCCGCTGGGCAGGATCGGCGCACCGGAGGAGGTCGCCAGCTGTGCGCTGTTCCTGGCCTCCGACGAAGCGTCATACGTGACGGGAGCCAACCTCATGGTCGACGGCGGCTGGTCGGCGGTGCTGCCGGGTTAGCTTCTGCGCCGCCCCCAACTAGGTGGCAGCAGATGTCGTTATGAGGGCTCAAAACGACATCTGCTGCCACTTACTTGGGATGGATGTGGGGGTACCTCAGCGCATCGCGTCGGAGACTGATTTTGCCCCGCCGTGGCCTGACTGGCCGCCGTCCACCGGGATTTCGGCGCCCGTCACGAAGGACGAGAGCGGGCTCAGGAGGAACAACACGACGCTGGCCACCTCCTCCACCTTTCCCGTCCGGCCCAGCGGGGTCTGGGCCAGGGTCGCCTCCCGAAACTCCGGCTTTGCGCTCGCCGTCATGGGCGTTTCGATGAAGCCCGGATGGACGGTGTTCACACGGATCCCACGCGGGCCAAGTTCCATGGCAGCCACCTGGGAGAGGCCCCGCAGTGCCCACTTGCTGGCGGTGTACGCCACCGGGTAGTGCGCCGTGAGACCCGCGACGGAACCGACATTCACAATCGAGGCGCCACTCCCCATCAGGGGCGCGAGGGCCTGGATGCCCAGCAGGCTTCCGGCGACATTGACCCCGTAGACCTTCTGCAGGTCAGCAACAGAGGCCTCCAGCAATCGGCTGCGCTGGGTGATGCCTGCGTTGTTGACCAGCCCGTCCACCTGCCAGCCCTGGGACTGGATCCAAGTAGTAAGGGCGGCCCAGGCGGAGACGTCGCTGACGTCCAGCTGCCGGTAGACCAGCCCGGCGCCAGCCGAAACCGAAACCGAAGCCGAAGGCAAAGCGGCCAGCTCGGCCGGCACGTCCGCCGCCAGGTCAGTGGCGACGACGCGTGCCCCCGCTTCCACCAGGAGCCGCGCCTCGGCAGCACCCTGGCCCTGGCCCGCGCCGGTGACCACCACAGTCCGGCCTTCCAGCTCTAGGGAGACCACCCTATGTCCCGGAAGTAGCCGCAGAGACAACCCGGTTCCGCGGTCGGACCCCGGCAGGAACACGGATAACGGCATCGCGCCGCTCACCCACGGTGTTCTCGATGCTGCCAATGCCTTCTACTGTCATTCGGACCACGTCGCCGGTCTTGAGCGGTAGCGGAGTCTTGGAACCGTTCCGCCCCCAGAGTTCAGCAAGGCAGCCGCTTCCGCAGGTGCCCGAGCCCAGGACATCGCCGGGCCGCACTACTGAATCCTGCGAGGCGTAGGCCACCAGCTCGGCGAACGGCCAGCCCATGTTGGACAACAGGTCCTGCCCGATCGCTTCCCCGTTGACCTCCACGGCCATGGAGATCGGCAGGAACCCCTCGGCGTCGTGCCGTTCCTCGAACTCATCAGCAGTGACAATCCACGGCCCCAGGGTATTGGCAAAATCCTTGCCCTTGCAAGGCCCCAGGCTGACTTTCATCTCCCTGCGCTGCAGGTCACGCGCCGACCAGTCGTTGAGGACCGTGTAGCCGAAGATGTGCCGGTGAGCCTCTTCCGCGGTCAGGTTGCGGCCGTCGCTCCCGGGGACGCGTCCGACGACGGCGGCCACTTCCGTTTCAAAGTCCAGGTCTTCGCAGCCCGCCGGGATACCGATCACTTCGCCCGTGCCCGTCACCGTGTGGGGATTGGTGAAGTAGAACGTGGGAGCCTCGTACCATTCGGGCACGACGCCGGCCACGCCGTCGATGCTTTTCCGCACTCCTTCAACGTGTTCCTCGAACGCCACAAAATCCCGCATGGTGGCGGGCACCAGCGGGGCCAGCAGTTGCACGTCCGCCAGCGGAACGCCTGGGGCGGAGCCAATGGACTGCCGGGCGAAGCCCAGGGTTTTCTCAAGTCCGGCATCCAGCAGCATTTGGACGGACTGGCCTGCTGGCAGGGCATAGCAGTGTTCGCCGTCCACAAAGCCGGACTGCGTTCCGCCGTCGTGATTCCAACGGGCAATCTTGACCATGTGAGTGTTCCTTAAGCGTTGGGCCGGGTGGTCAGGGCAGCGGCTGCGGTGATGCCCAGCGTGCGCGCGTTGCCGGCCAGCACCTGAGCCTCGTCGTCGGCACGGAGGCCGGCAGCCTGCACCTCGTCCACAGGAAGGTCGGAGCCCATGTCGAAGGGGTAGTCCGAGCCGAGCAGCACCTGTTCCGGGCCTGCGGCGGCAACGAGTGCCCGCAGCTCGGCAGGGCTGTGCACCAGGGAGTCGAAGTACAGCTTCTGCAAGTAGGACGACGGCGGCTCGGCGCACCCATGCGCCTCCGGCCGGACGCGCCAGGCGTGGTCGGAGCGTCCCAGGGTGGTGGGCAGGTAACCGCCGCCGTGAGCTGCCAGCACCTTCAGGCCCGGGTGCCGGTCCAGGACACCGCTGAAGATCAGGTGGGACAGTGCCACCGCGTTCTCGGCCGGCTGTGAGACGGTGTTGGCGAGGTAGAAACGGTCCAGCCGCTCATCCAGCGAGCAGCCGAAAGGGTGCAGGAACACCAGCGCGCCCAGTTCCTCGGCCCGGCTCCAGAAGGGTTCCAGCCCGGGGTCGGACAGTTCCACCGTGCTGCGTTCCGGGCTGCCCGGGGTGGCGGCGAAGGAGCCGATTTCCACACCGGGCAGCCCGCACTCCAGTACGGCGTGCTCCAGTGCCTCCACCATGAGTCCTGGGTGCTGGAGCGGGGCCAGGCCCAGTCCGTTGAGGCGCTCCGGGGCCCGGTCAACGAGCTCCCGGACCGCACGGTTGGCGGCCTCCGCCACCTGCAGGGCCAGCTCAGCACCTGTGAAGTAGTAGAAATGCGACGGCGACGGTGAGACCAGCTGGACGTCCACGCCTTGGGCGTCCATGTCCCCGAGCCGGCGGTCCAGGTCCGTCAGCTGCTGCCAGCGTTCTTTGATCATCCTGCCGGAGGCGGCCATGGATTCGGGCCCGTTGCGCCGCACTTCAAGGGCCTGCTGGGCGGCAAAGCCCTTAGGGTCCGCTTCTGCCACCAGCAGCTGCAGGGCAGGGAGCAGGATGTGGGCGTGGACGTCGATAACAGGGGATGGTCCTTTGGCAGGGCGGGTGCTCATGCGGGTTCCTTCAGCATCGTGGACAGGGTGTGCATGAGCCCGGGCACGTCGGCGTCGCGGACGCCGTCGAGCAGCCACTGGCCCAGCTGGACGGAGGCGCTGACCACTGCTTTGGCCCGGTCCACACGGCGGTCGGTGAACTCCTTCCACAGTGTTTCGGTAACGCCGTCGGCGTTGATCAACAGCTCAGCCAGGACGGCCGCGTCTTCCAGCGCCATGGCAGCGCCCTGCGCAATGGTTGGCGGGCAGCTGTGGGCGGCGTCCCCGATGATCACGGTACGGCCGCGGTTCCAGGGCCCGTCCACCAGATGGGTGGTGAACCAGGTGTAGTTGATGCGGGCGCTGTGATCGAGGTTGGCGCGGATCTCGTTCCAGGGGCCGCCGTAGGCTGCTGCGAGTTCGGCCATGATGCGCGGGCCGTCCTCTTTCCTGCGCTCCTGCGCCTTTTCCACCAGGTAGGCGTAGATGGTGTCGGGGCCGGTGGGGCAGTAGCCGGCGATGAAGCAGGGGCCGCCATAGGTGAGATCCGTGCGGACCACGTCCGCAGGCCGCTCAACGAAGGCGCGCCAGATGCCCATGCCGGTGGGGACGGGCTCGACGGCGATTCCCATCGCCTTGCGGACCGCGGAGTGGAGGCCGTCGGCGCCGATCAGGAGTTCGTAGCGTGCGGTGCCGCCGTCGGCGGTGCTGACGGCGACCGAACCGCCGTCGTCCGTTATCCCGGTGACGGCCTTGCCATAGGTGATGCG